>NZ_PSUZ01000004.1:0-151057 GCF_002932095.1 Rathayibacter sp. AY1G1 | reverse complement strand
GGGATGCCGCCGAACGCGATGTTCCAGACCACGGCGGCGACGACCACGGCCGTGGCGGCGGATCCGCGGCCTTCGTCCTCGGCGTCCCCCTGGGCACGGCGCTCGGGCACGCGTTCGGCTGGCGGCCCACCTTCGCGATCCTCGGCGGCGTCGGCGCGTGGGGGAGCCCACTGTCGTCCGGTGTTCAGCCGCGGAGGGGGGCACCGGCACGTCCGGGCCGCCGTGCCGGTCCTCCGAGCAGGCGCGGCGCCGGCTACCACAGCGCCGCCCGCCCGTGCACGGGGTGGCCCCGGAGGCGCGGCTCGCCTGGGATGGAGGGGAGCGGCCCGATCCGGGTGCCGCGGACGGAGGAGCCATGCCCGACCAGTACACGTTCACGAACCCCGCCACCCGGTACCAGGATGTGACTCCGCCGGTCCAGCAGCAGCCCGAGCCCGGGCTGCAGTCGCGGATGACCCCGGTGCCGGACCTCGGCGAGGAGAGCTACCGCGGCACCGGTCGGCTCGCGGGTCGCCGCGCGCTCATCACGGGAGCCGACTCCGGGATCGGCGCCGCCGTGGCCATCGCCTTCGCCCGCGAGGGGGCCGACGTCGCCCTCGCCTACCTCCCGAGCGAGGAGGAGGACGCGCAGCACGTGATCGGGCTGATCCGCGCGGAGGGGCGCACCGCCGTGCCGATCCCCGGCGATCTCACGAGTGCCGAGTACTGCACGCGGCTCGTGGCGGAGGCGGTCGAGGGCCTCGGCGGGCTCGACGCGGTGGTCAACGTGGCCGGGAAGCAGATCTGGAAGGAGGACCTGCTCGACATCACCGACGAGCAGTTCGAGGCGACCTTCGCGGTCAACGTCTTCGCTCCGTTCCGGATCATCCGCGCGGCCCTCCCGCACCTGCCCGCGGGCGCCACGATCATCAACACGGCGTCGGCGGAGGCGCACAAGCCCGCCCCCGACCGCCTCGACTACGCGATGACGAAGGGCGCGATCAACAACCTCTCGAAGGGCCTTGCGCAGCAGCTCGCCGCGAAGGGCATCCGCGTGAACGTCGTGGCGCCCGGCCCGACGTGGACCGCCTTGCAGGTGAGCGGCGGCGTCGACCCCGAGAGCCTGCCCGACTTCGGCTCCAGCGAGTCGCCGATGGGCCGTGCCGCCCAGCCCGCCGAGCAGGCCCCGGCCTACGTGTTCCTCGCGTCCGCCGAGTCGAGCTTCGTCGCCGGCGAGACCCTCAACGTGAACGGCGGCATGGTCTCGCCCTGACTCGTCGCGGCGCCGCCGCTCGCTGGTGTGCTGCCGAGACGCCTCCGTCCTGCTCGAGACACGGGCTCGCGTCAACCCTCTCCCGAGCGGCGGGGGGCGCGAGGTGCCATGGAGGGACCACCACGAAGGAGCACCATGAGCACCACGACCGTCCTCCCCATCGAGACCTACTCCGACGAGCAGGGCTGGCACAACCGCATCGCCCACGCCCGCGTCCCGCTGAGCCACCACGAGTCGCGCCAGGAGGCGGAGGAGGTCGGCGAGGAGATCGCCGAGCAGCGCGGCGGGGAGCACGTCGTCCTCGGCTGACGGCCGGCGCGGGGCGCGGCATGCCGTGCCCGATCGGGGAACGCGCCCGGCCCGCGGAAGGCGCCGGGCCCGCAAGTCGCGCCCGGCCCGCAGGCGCCCGCTCCGCAGACGCCCCGTCCCGCGCGTGTAGCGCCCTCGACCCCGCCCGGTCAACCTTCTCGACCTCCCGGCCCCCTCCTCCCTAGCGTGGCCCGTCGTGCTCGCTCCCGAGCGCGCGACGAGAGGACGACATGGCCACCACGAGCGACGCCCCCGCGACCGGAGAGGCCGGCGGCACCTCCCTGCGCCGCCGCATCACCGGCCCGCTGCTCTACTTCTTCATCCTCGGCGACGTCCTCGGCGCGGGCATCTACGCCCTCATGGGCACGCTCTCGGCGGAGGTCGGCGGTGCCGTCTGGATGCCCCTCCTGCTCGCGCTCGGTCTCGCGCTGCTGACCGCCGGCTCCTACGCCGAGCTGGTGACCAAGTACCCGAAGGCGGGAGGCGCGGCGGTGTTCGCGCAGCGGGCGTTCAAGCGCCCGATCGTCTCGTTCCTGGTCGGCTTCGCCATGCTCGCGGCCGGAGTGACCAGCGCGGCCGGTCTGTCGCTCGCGTTCGCCGGCGACTACCTCGGCACCTTCCTCGACGTGCCGACCGTGCCGACGGCCATCGTCTTCCTGATCCTCGTCGCGTGCCTCAACGCGCGGGGCGTCGCGGAGTCGCTGCTCAGCAACACGGTGATGACCGTGATCGAGGTCGGCGGCCTGCTGATCGTGATCGGATGCGTCGCGCTGCTCGTGGCGGGCGGAGGCGGCGACCTCTCCCGCACGGTCGAGCTCAGCTCCGAGCAGGCGCCGGCGCTGGCGGTGCTCGGCGCGGCGATCATCGCGTACTACTCCTTCGTCGGCTTCGAGACCTCGGCCAACATCGCCGAGGAGATCCGCGACCCCAGCCGCGTCTACCCGCGCGCGCTGTTCGGCTCGCTGCTGACGGCCGGCGCGGTGTACGTCCTGGTCGGCCTCGCGAGCTCGATCGCGCTGCCCGCCGACGAGCTGTCCGGATCCTCCGCCCCGCTGCTCGACGTCGTGACGGCGAGCGGAGCCGGGGTGCCGGCATGGCTGTTCAGCCTGATCGCGCTCGTCGCGGTCGCCAACGGAGCGCTGCTGACCATGATCATGGCGAGCCGCGTCACCTACGGCATGGCGAAGGACGGCCTCCTCCCGGACGTGCTCGGCCACGTGCTGCCGAAGCGCCGGACGCCGTGGGTGGCCATCGCGGTGACCACGCTGGCGGCGTGCCTCCTGACTCTGGTCGGCGATCTGGCGACCCTCGCCGAGACCGTGGTGCTGCTCCTCCTGCTGGTGTTCATCAGCACGAACGTCTCGGTGCTCGTGCTGCGGCGCGACAAGGTCGAGCACGACCACTTCCGCGTGTGGACGGCGATCCCCGTGCTCGGCGTCGCCTCGTGCGTGCTGCTCCTCAGCCAGCAGGACCCGATCGTCTGGCTCTACGCGGGGATCCTCCTCGTGGTCGGAGTCCTCGTGCACCTGGCGACCCGTCGTTCGTCCCGCCGCACCGCCTGATCCGCTGACGGTCCCGGCGGGGCCGCCGCTCCGCCGGACCGTCCCTCCCGACCGCCGCGCTCTCCCCGCGACCGGTCAAGCCCCTGGGCGGACGGCCGTCCGAGGCGTGGGATGGAGGGAACGGAAGGAGTACGAATGACCGACACACCCTCCCGCGAGGAGCTGCCGCTCCCCGACTGGAACGACATCCCGCTCGGCACGCTCGCGGAGCGCATCCGCCCGCTCGACGAGGCCGGCCTCGGCGTGCTGCTCGCCTACGAGGAGGCGCACGGGCACCGCCTGCCGGTGACGACGATCCTGCACTCGCGTCTCGAGCAGCTGCGCGGGGGAGCGGAGCCGGCAGGCAGCGTGCCGGAGTCGCTGCCCGAGGTGTCCCGCTCGTCGTCCGGATCGCCGGTCTCGCCGGCGACGTCCGGTCCGCCGATCAACCCGCCCTCGCACGGAGTGCCGACGAACCCGGCTCAGCCGCGCTGACGGCGGCGGGCGGAGTCGCGGTCGCGGCGGCTCCGCTCCCGCCGCGCGCTGCCCAGGGCCTGCCCAGCGCGCACGGGCAGACTGTCCGGAGCCGATGACGGCGACCGGACGAGGGAGCAGTACCCGGAACGCGACAAGACTGACTCGTAGGAGCTGTCATGTCCTGGATCGTCCTCATCCTCTCCGGTGTCCTCGAGGCCGTGTGGGCCACCGCCCTCGGCAAGTCGGAGGGGTTCACCCGGCTCGGCCCGTCGGTCGTCTTCGGAGTCGGCGTCGTCGCGAGCATGGCCGGCCTCGCCTACGCGATGCGCGAGCTGCCCACCGGCACCGCGTACGCGGTCTGGGTCGGGATCGGCGCTTCGCTGACCGTCCTCTACGGCATGTTCTTCGGCGGCGAGGGCTTCTCGCTCGTGCGCACGCTGCTGGTCCTCGGGATCGTCGGCTGCGTTGTCGGCCTGAAGCTCGTGCACTGAACCGAGGCCCCGTCCTCTCCTCCGCGAGGCCGCTCCCGTGCGCGACACGCCGACGGAGGCGCACCGGACTGGCATCTCGCCGAGGGTCCGAGGCCGGTGGTTGCAGGACGCCGCGCGTTCCACCTAGGCTCGGCGCATCAGGGGAGAACGATCGTTCTTCGGTTCTCCCCGCCCCCCAAGGAGGACTCATGCCCACTCGTACCGCACGCACCGCCTGGAACGGCTCGCTCGAGACCGGCGAGGGCCAGGTCGAGCTCTCGAGCTCGAAGATCGGCACCTACGACGTCTCGTTCCCCAAGCGCGCCGCCGACGACGCCAACGGCTCGACCAGCCCCGAGGAGCTCCTCGCGGCCGCCCACTCCGCCTGCTACGCGATGCAGTTCTCGGCCGTCCTCGGCCAGGCCGGCGGCACCGTCGAGGCGCTCGACGTCCGCGCCGACGTCTCGCTCGGCCCGGACTCGGCCGGCGGATTCAAGCTCACCGGCATCAAGCTCGTCGTGAGCGGCGAGGTCTCCGGCATCGACGAGGCCGCCTTCCTCAAGGCCGCCGACGAGGCCAAGGAGACCTGCCCCGTCAGCAAGGCGCTCACCGGAGTCGACATCACGCTCGACGCCACCTTCGAGGGCTGAGCCCCTCCGCACGTCCGTAGCACCCCGTCGCGCATCGCGGCGGGGTGCTCGTGCGTCCGGCGCGGCCGCGGAGCGGCGTATCGAGACCCCCGCCCCCGCCGGCCGCCCGGCGCCCCCTGTCGTCAGACCGCCGCCGGCGCGTAGCGGAAGCCGGCGCCGAGGTGCTCCTCCGGCAGCCGGTCGCCGCGGCCGTGCAGCTTCTGGCGGAGGCTCCCCTCGACGTACTCCTCCGGGTACGCACCGCGGCGGCGCAGCTCCGGCACGATGAACTCCACCACGTCCTCGAAGGTGCCGGGCGTGATCGCGTAGGCGAGGTTGAACCCGTCCACGTCGGTCTCCTCGACCCACTCCTGGAGGTGGTCGGCGACCTCCGCGGGCGAGCCGACGACGAACGGGCCGAGCCCGCCGATAACGCTGAGCTTGGCGATGTCGCGGACCTTCCACTCCGAGCCGTCCTCGTTCGCCTCCTGGAAGTTGGCGACGGCCGACTGGATCGCGTTGCTCTTCACGTTGCCGATCGGCTCGTCGAGGTCGTACTGCGACAGGTCGATGCCCATCCAGCCCGACATGAAGACCAGCGCCCCCTCCTCGCTCCCGTAGGAGAGGTAGTCGCGGTGCTTCTCGTGCGCGGCCTCGCTGGTCTCGGCGGTGATGATCGTCAGCAGCGTGTAGATCTTCGCGGAGTAGCGGTCGCGGCCGGCCGCCTCGAGGGCGTCGCGGATGCGCGAGACGGTCGCCTTCAGGCCGGCCTTCGTCGAGGACGCGACGAAGATCGCCTCCGCGTTGCCCGCCGCGAAACGGATGCCGCGCGGTGACGCTCCCGCCTGGTAGATGACGGGGGTCCGCTGCACCGACGGCTCCGAGAGGTGGATGCCGGGGACGGTGAAGTTCTTGCCGCGGTGCCCGATCTCGTGCACCTTCGCCGGGTCGGTGAAGACGCCCGACTCGCGGTCGCGGACGACCGCGTCGTCCTCCCACGACCCCTCCCACAGCTTGTAGAGCACCTCGAGGTACTCGTCGGCGACGTCGTAGCGGTCGTCGTGCTCGAGCTGGTCCTCGTGGCCCATGTTGCGGGCGGCGCTGGGGAGGTAGCCGGTGACGACGTTCCAGCCCACGCGGCCTTTCGTCAGGTGGTCGAGCGTCGACATGCGCCGCGCGAACGGGTACGGGTGCTCGTAGGCGGTGCCCGCGGTGATGCCGAAGCCGAGGTGCTCGGTCGCGGCGGCCATCGCCGAGACGAGGAGGATCGGGTCGTTGACGGGGACCTGCGCGCCGTGGCGGATCGCCGCCTCGTTCGAGCCGCCGTAGACGTCGTAGGTGCCGAGCACGTCGGCGATGAAGATGCCGTCGAACGTGCCGCGCTCGAGCAGCTTCGCCAGGTCGGTCCAGTACGAGAGGTCCTTGTAGCGCCAGGACTGGTCCTGGGGGTGGCGCCACATGCCCGAGGACTGATGGGCGACGCAGTTCATGTCGAAGGCGTTGAAGCGGATCTGGCGGGTCATGGAGTCGATAGTGCCCAGAAGAGCAGCGAACGGGTACCGAGCGCGACGCACGGCGTCACAATGCGACGCCCGTCGAGGCGCCCGGCGGGTCTGGGTGGTCGGCGACGTCCTCGACGAGCTGGCCGACCTCGAGGACCGCATCGGCAGCGCGATGATCGAGAGTCGGAACGGGTGATGCGCCGGGGCGCACCGCCCCCGTCCGCCGACCGGGCGGCTCCTCCTCCTACGCCAGCTCGCGCCCCAGGAAGCGCACGTGCTCGCCGATCTGGAACGCCTCGCCGCCCTCGTGGCCGTTGAAGGGGTAGACCCGGATCTCGCGGGGTCCGGCGTAGCGGTTGTAGGAGGCGTAGACGGTGGACGGCGGGCAGATGTCGTCGCGGAGCGCCACCGAGAACAGCGCGGGGGACTGCGCGTAGGGGGCGAAGGAGGTGCCGTCGAAGTACGAGAGAGTGTCGAACACGCGCGCCTCGGCGCCGCGGTGGGTGTGCAGGTACTGCACGATCTCGCCGTACGGCATCGTGTCGACCAGCCGCACGGCGTGCGGGATGTGGGAGAGGAACGGCACGTCGACGATCGCCGCGCGCGCCGACTCCGACTCGCCGAGCAGGCCCAGGATCCCCGTGACGGCCAGGGCGATCCCGCCTCCCTGGCTGCCGCCCGAGACGGCCACGCGGGAGGCGTCGACCGCGGGGTGCGCGCGCAGCACGTCGAGCGCTCGGACGGCGTCGGTGAAGACGCGGCGGTAGAAGTGCTCCGCGGGCGACTCGATGCCCTGCGTCATGAAGCCGGAGACGTGCGGCCCGCTGCCCACCGGGTCGGGCGTCGCTCCGGAGCGGTGCCCGGACCCCTGGCCGCGGGTGTCCATGACCAGGTGCGCGTAGCCGGCGGCCGACATCGCGGTCCACTCCGCGAGCTGCCCGCGGCCGCCTCCGTAGCCGATGAAGGTCACGAGCCCGGGGAGGGGGCCCTCGACGCCGCGGGGGAGGATCAGCCACGCGCGGATCGGGTGGCCGCCGAAGCCGGAGTAGGTGACGTCGAAGGTGTCGAGCAGTCCGAAGCCGGCGTCGACCCGCTCGAGGCGCGGCTCGGTCGCGACGGCCCTCGCCTCGGCGATCGTGTCGCGCCAGAACTCGGCGAACCCGGCGGGCTCGGCGATCTCGGGGGCGTACTGCTCGAGGAGGCCGAGCGGGAGGTCGTACTGCGGCATCACGGACTCCTTCTCGGGCAGCGGCGCCCGAGGACCGAGGCTACTGGAGGCACGGGCCCACCTGGGTGCGGCGTGGGAGAACGCCGCAGAGCGGAATGCCTGGGCACCCTCCGCGTTCTCCTCAGCATGACGACGTACGGAATCATCGGAGCAGGCAACATCGGCAGCCAGGTCGCACGGGCGGTCATCGCCCTCGGGGACGAGGTGGTCATCGCGAACTCGCGCGGCCCCGAGACCCTCGCCGACCTCATCGCGGAGCTCGGCCCGAAGGCCCGCGCCGCCACGGCACAGGAGGCGGCCGAGGCCGCCGAGATCGCCGTGGTGACGGTGCCGCTGAAGAACCTCGAGGAGGTGCCGGTCGCCCCGCTCGCCGGCAAGATCGTCCTCGACACGAACAACTACTACTTCGAGCGCGACGGCCGCATCGAGGCGCTCGACAAGGGCGAGACCACGACCAGCGAGATGCTCCAGCAGCACCTCCCGGAGTCGAAGGTCGTCAAGGCGTTCAACCACATCATGGCCGCCGACATCACCACCGACGGCACCCCGGTCGGCACGCCCGACCGCCGTGCCCTCGCGACGTCGAGCGACTACCCCGAGGCGATCCACTTCGTGACCGACCTCTACGACCGGATCGGCTTCGACACCGTCGCGATCACGCCGCTGAGCGAGTCGTGGCGCGTCGAGCGCGACCGACCCGCCTACGTGGTGCGGCAGAACCGCGAGGAGCTCGAGGCCAACCTCGCGAAGGCCCCCCGCACGGTCTGATCCAGCCACTCGGAGGGGAGCGGTGCTGCGGCGCCGCTCCCCTTCTGCCTGTCCGGACGGCCTCGGAGGCGCGCCCGGGACGGCCCCCTCGGCGCTCACCGCCGCCGAGCCTGCGATAGTCGAGAGGACCAGCCACGCACCAGAGAGCCCCGATCGGGCTCCGAGAGGAGAGGCCTGCCATGCCCTCGACACCCCGTTCCGTCCCCTCCCGCTCCGGGCTCTCGCGCCGCAGCGTCGTGATCGGCGGTCTCGCGGTGCTCCCGCTGCTCAGCGCCTGCACGCCCGACTCCTCCGCTCCGGACGACGCCCAGCAGGAGGCGCCCCGCACCCGCACCGCGGCTCCGAGCGGGCCGGTGGCGCTCGCCCCGGACGCGCTCGCCGCGAGCGCGGCCCTGTTCGCCTCGGCTCCGCTGGTCGTCCTGGTCGAGGACGTCGCCGAGTCCCGCCTGCGCGCCGCCCAGGTGAGCATCGCCTGGGGCGTGCCGCTGCTGGTCGGCTCGGCGGGATCCGGAGCGACGGCCGCCCCGACCGCGGACGCCGCGGCCGCGGGATCCACGGCTTCCGAGACGCCGTCCGACTCCGCGACGCCGTCGGACTCGGCGACGCCGTCCGACTCCGCGACCCCGTCCGTCGCTCCGTCCTCCACCGCTCCGACCTCCGACGCCCTCGCCGCCGAGTTCGCCCGCCTCGGCGTGACCCGCGTGCTCGCGATCGGCGACGTCACCGCGCCCGAGGGCGTCGACGTCGTCGCCTCCGCCTCCGACGCGGCCGCCCTCAGCACCGCGTCCGGCCTGACCGTGACCGACCTGGCGCTCGCCGACCTCGCCGCCGCCGCGCCGTCCACCGCCTCCGACGCTCCCTTCGGCGCCCTCCCGGCCCGGGCCGACGCCCTGACCGGCCTGCACGCCCTCGCCCGCGCGCAGGACGCCGACGTCGCCGCTCTGGCGACCGCCCGCGCGGCCGGCGTACCCGTCACCGTGGTCGACGGCGACGACCTGCTCGCCTCGGGCGGAGCCGTGACCGCCATCGCCGAGGCCGACGCCTCCTGCACGCTGCTGCTCGGCCCCGTGCTCGCCGCCCAGCCCGAGCCCGAGTGGGCCGTGCGCGCGGCCGCGAGCGGCTGGCAGCTGCCGGGCGGCGGCCAGCGGATGTTCGGCGGGCACCTCTTCGTCGCGATCTACGGCACTCCGGGCGCTCCCGTCCTCGGCGTGCTGGGGGAGCAGGGCCTCGAGCCCACGATCGCGCGGGCGCAGGCGGTGGCCGAGCCGTACCGGGCGCTCACCGACAAGCAGGTCGTGCCGAGCCTCGAGATCATCACCACGGTCGCGGCGGGCGACCCCGGCAAGGACGGCGACTACTCCAACGAGCTCGACGCCGCCGACATCCGCCCCTACATCGACGCGGCGCAGGCGGCGGGGATGTACGTGGTGCTCGACCTGCAGTCGGGGCTGACCGACTTCCTCACCCAGGCCAAGCAGTACGCGGACCTGCTGACGCTGCCCAACGTCGGCCTCGCGCTCGACCCGGAGTGGCGCCTGCTGCCCGGCCAGAAGCCGCTGGAGCAGATCGGGCGCGTCTCGGCCGCCGAGGTCGACAGCGTGTCGGAGTGGCTGGCCGACCTGGTGCAGAGCGAGGGGCTGCCGCCGAAGATGTTCGTGCTGCACCAGTTCCGGCTGTCGATGCTGCAGGACCGCGACAGCATCCGCCGTGACCGGCCCGAGCTGGAGTTCCTCATCCACGTCGACGGCCAGGGCTCGCAGCCCGACAAGCAGGCGACCTGGGACGCGCTGCACGAGGGCGCCCCCGAGGGCATCGGCTGGGGCTGGAAGAACTTCTACGACGAGGACGCGCCCATGCTCACCCCCGCCGAGACCATGGCCGAGGTCCGCCCCCTCCCCGACCTCGTCACCTACCAGTAGGCGGAGACCGAGGGCGGGCGTCAGCGGCGCAGGAGCTCGCCGGAGACGACGCCCGCCTCGACCTCCTCGAGGGCGCGGCCGCGGGTCTCGGGCACGCGCTTCCAGATGAAGACGAGCGCGAGCAGGCCGACGGCCCCGAACAGGAAGAACGTTCCGGTGATGCCGACGCCGGAGACGAGGGTGGGGAAGAACAGGCCGAGCACCGCGTTCGTGATCCAGTGGCAGAAGATCGCGATGCCGACGCCGACGCCGCGGATCCGCAGCGGGAAGATCTCGGACAGCATCACCCAGGTGACGATGTTGAGGAACGTCTGCATGCTCCCCACGAACGCGACGACCAGCACCAGGATCACGTACGGCCGCGCCGGGTTCCCCACGGGGAGCGCGACGGAGGCGATGCCGATCAGGAAGTGCATCGCGGTGGTCAGGGAGTAGCCGAGCAGGAGGGTCGTGCGGCGGTTCATCGTCTGCATGAGCCGCAGCCCGATCAGGCCGCCGATCACGGCGATCGCCCCGGGCGCGATGTTGGCGACGAGCGCGCCGTCGTGGTCGAAGCCCGCCTCCTTCAGCACCGACTGGCCGTAGTACATGATCGAGTTGATGCCGGTGAGCTGCTGGGCGACTCCGATCCCGATGCCGACCAGCAGGATGCGCACCGCCCAGCGCTCGCGCAGCGCCTGCAGCAGGGGGATCCTCGGGCCGTCCTTCGCGCCGATCGAGCGGGCGATGGTCTCCGCCTCCGCATGGGCCAGGTCGGGCGTCCGGATGGTCGTGAGCACGTCGAGCGCCTCGTCGCGGCGGCCGTGCGCGATCAGCCAGCGCGGCGACTCCGGGACCCGGGTCATGCCGAGCAGGAGGGCGGCGGCGGGGAGCGCGGCGACGGCGAGCATGATCCGCCAGACGCCGGGCAGCTCGCCCCAGACGGTGCCGATGACGGCGTTGGCCACGAAGGCGGCGAGCTGGCCGATCACGATCATCAGCTCGTTGCGGCCGGCGAGGGAGCCGCGGATCTCGGAGGGGGAGATCTCGGAGAGGTAGATCGGCACGACCACCGAGGCGCCGCCGACGGCCAGTCCGAGGACCGCCCGCCCGAGGACCATCACGCCGAAGCCTGGCGCCACCACGCAGACCAGGGCGCCGACGAGGAAGAGCACGGCGAGGAGGCGGATCGTGGTCCGCCTCCCGAGGGCGTCGGCGAGGCGTCCGCCCGAGATCGCGCCGATCGCGGCGGCGAAGAGGAGCGAGCTGGTGACGACCCCCTCGGTCAGCGCGGTGAGGCCCAGCTCGGCCGACATCGGCTCGAGGGCGCCGTTGATGACGCCGCTGTCGTAGCCGAAGAGGAGGCCGCCGAGGGTCGCGATGAGCGCGATGAGGCCGAGACGCCGAGTCGGCGCCTCCAGGGAGGTGGTGGTCATCCGCTCACTCTGACGCATGGCCGCGCGGTGAGCGAACCCTGGACCGTCGGGGGAACCCGGTGTAGCGGATCCCCCCGACGGCCCGGGGCCCCTCGGCGGCAGGGAGGGGGGAGGGAGCGTGCGGAGGGGGTGCTCAGGAGGAGACGCGCGCGCCCTCGCGCAGGCCCTCCTCCTTGGCCTGCTGCACCAGGGCGGCGATGCGGCGGCGCGAGCGCGAGCGCCCGGCGAGCAGCGCCGCGAGGATGAGGGCGACGCCGAGGATCACGAGCAGCTGCGGGACCGGCACGGCGGCGACCGTGATCGACTCCGTCACGGGAGCGGTGGCGACCGGCTCCTGATCGGCGGCGGCGACGGTCGGTGCGATGGTCAGGTCGGCGCCGACCCCGAAGAGGGGCCAGATGCCGTCGAGCTGCACCGAGACGCTGCGCCGGTCGCCGGGCAGCAGCTCCTGCTGGGGCGCGTCGGCCGCGACGACGGGGGCGGTGGCGCCCTGGGCGCTCGCCGTGCCGTCGAGCAGCAGGCGCACGTTGCCAGTGTTCACCACGTCGGCGACGAGCGAGAGGGAGCCGGGCTGGAACGGGTTCCAGGAGAGGCGGTAGTCGCTGGCCAGGTCCTCGACGGAGAAGGAGGGGGTCACCTCGCCGGTCACGCGGGTCATCACGCGGAAGCCGATGCGGCTCTCCACTCCGACATTCGCGCCTCCCGCCTCGGTGCCCTGCGAGAGCACGGAGGCGGCGATGCCGGCGGCGTGGTCGCCGGGGGTGGCGTTGTCGGGGACCGTCACGGTGAACGGCACCACGCCGCTGCTGCCCGGATCGACGGTCACGGTCTCGGGGGCGGAGATCCACAGCCCGGCGTCGACCGACTCCTGGTCCGAGTTGAGCATGTTGAAGCGGCCGGTGTCGGTGAAGTAGCCGTCGGCGCTGGTGATGCTGAAGGTCACGGGCTGGTCGCTGAGGTTCCGCACGACCGCCTCGTCCGAGGCGCTCGCGCCGGGGGCGAGCTCGAGCTCGACCCACGCGCGCTTGTCGGGGACGCCGTCGGTGGAGGGGCTGACCGCCCAGGTGATCGCTCCGTCGGCCGCGACGGCCGCCGGAGCGACTCCCGCGCCGAGGAGGGCGACGATCAGCGCGAGCAGCGCGGGGAGGAGCGGGCGGCGGGGAGCGGCGGAGCGGCGCGGAGCAGTCATCAGAACCTCATGGTCGCACGGGGGAAGCACGACGCGGCCGGGCGGGCGGGCCCGGCCGCGTCGGCCGTGGTGGGATCGCGGCCGAGGGAGTGCGTCCCCCGGCCGCGACGGGTCACTCGAAGAGCGACAGGGTGATGGTGGACGAGTACGCGCCGGCGTCCACGTTCACGGGGGTGCGGAGGAAGAGGTCGGCGTCGGCGCTCCAGGAGCCCTCGGGGTTGACCTGCTGGGAGTTGCTGGCGACGATCGCGAGCAGCTCCTTGCCCTTCAGGCCGACGCCGTTGGCGCCGCCGTCGATGGCGGTGCCGACCTCATCGCCCGCGGCGACCTCGCCGAGGTCTCCACCGTCGACCAGGTCCGGGGTCCAGCCGAGGTTCTCGGCGCCGATGGTCGAGCCGTCGGCCGACGTGAAGTCGCTCGCCGTGCCGATGACGTACCACGCGGAGTCGGGGGAGACGTCCGCGGCGTCACGGGTGTCGGTGACCGTGACGGTGGGCAGGGTGCCGGTGAACTGGCGGCGGACGTTGTCCGAGCCGGTCTCGGTCAGCGTCGTCGAGTCCGCGGCGACGGTCATCGAGAGGGCGCCGGTCCCGGGGAGGTCGGCGATCTCGACGTTGATGTCGACGTCGTCGTTGCCGTAGTTGACCTCGGCGGCGAACGCCGTTCCGGCGACTCCGAGCAGGAGGACGCCTCCGGCCAGTCCAGCGGCTCCGCGGATCAGAAGGGATCGGGTGTTCATGTCGGGTGTTCTCCGTTCTCCGGCCGGCGTCGTCGCCGGCTCGATCTCAATGGGTGTGGGTCGTGCCCGCGGATCAGCTGCAGCTGGCCGCGGAGTAGGGGGCGGTCGCGGAGGCCGTGGCCGGCTTCCCGCTGATGAACGCGGTCGCCGTGGCGGTCGCGGATCCGTCGGTCACGCTCGTCGCCCGGGTGGTGAAGGCGGCCGAGACGGTGGCGCCGGGAGCGACGTCGGCGAAGCTCTTGGAGCCCCACGTCGTGCCGATCACGATCTTCGCGGCGAAGGCGTTCGGGTTCGTGGCGGTCGCGGTGACGACGATCTTCCCGGCGGCGCAGCGCGTCGTGGAGGTCGTGGTCACGGCGATCGCGGGTGCCGAGTCGGTCACGGGACCGACGGAGGCGGAGGCCGTCGCCGGCGTCCACTGCGGCTTCGCGGCGGTCACGGCCACCGAGATCGTCGCTCCGCGGTCGGCGGCGGTGAGCGTGTAGCTCGACGCCGTCGCCCCGCTGATCGCGGTCCCCCCGCGCTTCCACTGGAAGCCGGTCGCCGTCCACGGGGAGGAGGCGGAGGCGGTCAGCGTGCTGCCCACCGTCGCCTTCCCCGTGATCGAGGCTGCGAGCGGCGCGGCGTCGACGATCGTCTGCGCGGCGACGCTGGTGAGGGTCGGGACGACCTTCTGCATGAGACCGGTCGTCTTGTCGAAGGTCACCCGGTCGATCGTCGTCTCGCGGTGCTGGCCGTCTCCGCCGGGGATGGCGAAGCGGTGGTAGGCGATGTACCAGTCGTCCGTGCCGGGCACGTTGACGATCGAGTTGTGGCCCGTGGCGAGGATGCCCTGCGAGGTGTCCTTCTCGAGGACCACGCCGCGGTAGGTCCACGGTCCGTCGACGCTCGTCGAGGTGGCGTAGCCGACCTTGTAGTTCTCCGAGCCGGTGTCGTCGATCGAGTAGGTGAGGTGGTACAGACCGTCGCGGTAGTTCAGGAACGCACCCTCGCGGAAGTCGGTCAGACCGCTGATCTTCTTGATCGTGCCGGTCTTGATCGAGAGCATGTCGTCGGACAGCTCCCCGTAGAGCGGGTCGCCGTTGCCCCAGAAGAGGTAGCTCTTGCCGGTCTTCGGGTCGGTGAACGCGGCGGGGTCGATCGCCTGGCCGGACCGCACGGACTCGCCGTTGGTGATCATCGCGGTCGGCTGCGCCGTGAACGGGCCCATCGGGCTGTCCGAGACGGCGACTCCGATCGTCTTGCGGTTCAGCGAGGAGTTCTCGCCGGAGAAGTAGAAGTAGTACTTCCCGTTCTTCTCGATGATCGTCGGCGCCCAGGCGTTGCCGGTCGCCCACGGCACGTTGCCGTTCGCGCCGTCGAGCGTCAGGAAGGGCTGCTCCGAGCGGGTCCAGTCGATGAGGTTCTTCGAGGACCAGGCGTAGAAGGTCTTGCCGCCCCAGCCGGCGAAGCCGTCCGAGGTCGCGTACAGGTAGTAGGTGTCGCCGAAGACCGCGATGTTCGGGTCGGCGTTCAGGCCTGCGAGGACCGGGGACTTCATGACGACGGCCTTCAGGGTCCAGGTGGTCGCGGTGCCGCCGGCGGCGGGCGTGAGCACGACCGTCTGCGGGGTGGAGAGGTCGCGGACGGTGCCGGAGGCGGGGCTCGCCGTGACGCCGGCCGCGGTGGAGAAGGTCGGGGTGAGCTTCGTCAGGTCGGTCCCCGGCTTCACCGGGAAGGTGACCGTCCTGCTCGCCGAGTCGACGATCGGGGCCGTCTTCAGGACGTCGCCGCTGAGCGACAGGTCGACCAGGGCCGACGTGTTGCCGGAGGCGGCGAGCACCTCGGAGGCGCTGAGGGCCCGGTTGTAGACCGAGAACTCGCGGATCTGGCCGCGGAAGCGGTTGTCGGCGTCGTAGTTCGAGCGCCCGATGTAGTTCGCCGAGGTGGAGCCGCCGCCGATGTCCTTCGGGTCGGTCGTGACGGTGCCGCTGGCGACCTTCACTCCGTCGAGGTAGATCGTGCCGGTGGTGCCGGAGAGCGTGTACGTCAGGTGCGCCCAGGTGCCGCGGGGGAGGGCCGAGCCGCCGGCGACGGTCTGCTCGGTGGTGTAGTTCCCGGTCGCGATGCTGGTGCGGTAGTTGTTGCCCGAGGTGAAGAGGTAGCCGTCGCCGGCGCCGTTCGTGGTGTTGCCCAGGCCGTAGAGGAAGTAGGCGCCGCCCTGCGCGGGGTCGATCCAGACGTCGGACTGGATGGTGAGGTCCGTCACTCCGGCGAGCAGGTCGTTCGGCAGCTTGACGTAGTCGTCGGTGCCGTCGAGCTGCAGGGCGCCGTCCTTCCAGGTGCCACCCGAGGGCAGCGTGCCGTTCTGGTTGTTGCCCGAGCTGTCGCGCACCGTGGTGCCCGAGCCGCCGTCGAAGGTGTAGCGGAGGATCTCGCCGGCCGCGTTGACCGGCTTCGCGGCGGGGCCGGTGCTGCTGGTGCCGTAGGCGGCCGTCAGGCGCGCCTCCTCAGCGCTCGAGAGGCGGAGCACCGAGCCGTGGCGGAAGGGCTTCGAGAACGAGTACGTGTTCGCGCCGGTGGTGCCGACAGGAAGCGCCGTGAACCGCATGTCCGCGAGGGTGTCGGTGACGTAGGCGGAGTAGCCGAACGAGTCGCCCATGACGACCCAGCGGCCGTCGGGCAGCTGGTAGACGGTGAGGCCCTCGAGGTGGTCGGAGAGGCCGCGGGACTTCTCCTCGCCGAAGCCGATCACGCGGGTCCAGGGGCCGGCGAGACTCGGGGCCTTGTCGACGACCGTGCGCCAGTCGGCGGTGGAGAAGCGGTAGTACGTGTCCCCCTCCTTCGCGATGGTCGTGTCGATGATGCTGCCGCGGCTCCCGCCGCCGGCGGCGGGGTTCTCGTCCAGCCAGACCTTCGGGGTGGAGAAGCCGACGAAGTCGCGCGTGGTCGAGACGTAGACGCGCTGGGCGGAGGCCCCGCCGGTCAGCGTCTTGTCGCGGGCGGCCCAGTAGACGTAGTACTGGCCGGTCGCGTCGTCCCAGATCGCCTCAGGAGCCCAGACGTTGCCCGCGTCGGGGAAGCCGGCGAAGACGATGCTCTGATCGCTCCAGTTCACGAGGTCCGTCGAGCGCCAGACGACGAGGTTCTTGCTCGCGTTGGTCTGGTCCCAGGTGCCGCCGGGAGCGGTGCCCTCGGCGTGCAGGTCGGTGCCGATGATCCAGTACTCGTCGCCGGTGGGGGAGCGCACGAGGTGCGGATCGCGGACGCCGAGGGTGCCGCCGAGGTTGGCGAGCACGGCCTTGTCGTTGTTGAGCTTCGACCAGTGCAGACCGTCGGTGCTGGAGCCGAAGTAGATCTTCTCGTAGTCGGTCGAGGCGAAGTGGGTCCAGAGGTAACCCGCGTCGTACTCGGTGTCGAGGTCCGCGGGAGCCGCGGTCACCGTGACGGGCAGCTGCCGGGTCGCGGTCGTGCCGGCGATCGTCGCGGTGAGTGTGACGGGCGTGGCGGCGGACCGGCGCTTCACGACGCCGGTCGTGCTGAGCACGGCCGTGTTCGAGGAGGACCAGGCGACGTCGTAGGAGCCGGCCTTCGCGGGCAGCGTCACGTTGCCGCGGACGTCGCCGGAGTTGACGATCGAGAGGGCGTCGAGCGCCTTCTGGGCGTCGGCGTTCACGTCCTTGGCGGGCACGGTGGCCGTGAAGGTGCGGGTGGCCGTGGCCGAGCCGCGGGTGGTCGTGGCGGTCAGCTCGACCGAGGCGACCCCGGTCGCGGGTGGCGTGACGACTCCGCTGGTCGAGACGACCGCGGAGTTGCTCGAGGCCCAGGCGATGGCGGAGCCGTTGGGGCCGGTCGTCGGGAGGGTGAGGTTCGCGGAGACCGAGGAGAGGCTCCCGAGGTCCAGGGCGGCGGAGTCGCGGGAGACGCGCGTGCTGTCCGGGGCCTGGAGGGTCGCGACGTCGGCCGCGCTGAGCGCCGTGCTGTAGACGCGGAAGTCGCGGACCGAGCCGGCGAGGGTCTTGTCCGCCGTGTAGACGGAGCGGCCGATCGCGTTCGCGGTGGTGGTGCCGTTGCCGATCGCGGCGGGAGTGATGGTCACTCCTGTCTGCTGCGCGACCTGGGTGCCGTCGAGGTAGAGGCGTGCGGTGTCGCTCGCGTCGTCGAGCGTGTAGGTGAGGGTCTTCCAGACGCTGCGCGCGAGGTTCGCGTTGGAGTTGACGGTCTGCTCGGTGGTCCAGTTGCCGGTGGCGATCGAGGCCTTGTAGCCGTTGCCCGTCGTGTAGAGGTAGCCGTTCCCGGCGCCGTTCGTCGTGTTGCCGAGGCCCCAGATGAAGTAGGGCGTGCCCTGGTTCGCGTTCACCAGGACCTCGGTGCTGACCGTGATCGAGTTCAGGCCCGCGAGCAGGTCGTCGGGCAGCTTGACGTAGTCGTCGGTCCCGTCGAGGGCGACGCCCGCGGCTCCGCGAGGAGCGGCTCCGTTGACGAGCGTGCCGGTGCGGCCCTTGCCCGAGCTGTCGGCGACGGTCGTGCCGCTCGTCTCGTCGAGCGCGTAGCGCAGGACGAGGCTGTCGGAGGGAGCTGCGCTCGCCGACTGGGCCGTCAGAAGGGGGACGGTGAGGGCCACGGCCGTCACGAGGACGAGTGGTCGCAGGAAAGGCTTCATCGCGCTTTGCTCCAGGGTCGGCACCATTGCTGAGGGGAGGGAGTGTGCCGGCTTCGTACGCGGCAATGTTCACGGTAACACTATGTTGACGACAACGTGAAGAGCCTAACCGGATCATTTCCCGACACTCCAGAGGAGAGGCGAACCGGTTCGACGAATCCCGAGTGCATCCTGGAGCGACGCGTACGCCGATGTCCGGTCGGATCAGCCGCGGTCGACGTCGCGCGAACGGCTCAGCGCGCGGTCCATCGCCCTCAGCGTCCGGAAGCCGGCCCGCTCGGCCACGGCCGCGCGAGCCGAGGGCGAGAGCGACGGGCTCGCGGCGAGCAGCGACGCGGCGAGGTGCACGCGCCGCTCGCGGAGGGTCGCGGCCACGGTCGTGCCCCGGCGGTGGAAGGCGCGGTCCAGCGTCGCCCGCGAGACGCGGAGCCGCATCGCGAGAACGCCGGCGGTGAAGTCCGCGTCACCCGCCTCCGCATCGATGACGGCGATCGCGCGGAGGAGGACGCCCTCGAGTCCGTCCTCCGGACGGGCGGGCGGCAGGCTCTGCTTGATCAGGGCCGACGCGGTCGCCTCGAGCGCCCGGCGCAGCTCGCTGAAGCCGGGATCGCCCGCCGCGAGGTCCGCGTTGAGGGTCGCGTTGACGAGGGAGACGAAGGCGCCGCTGTAGCTGTCGGCGGCGAGCAGGGTGCAGGACGGCCCGTCGGACTGTGCGCTCGTGAGGCCGAGCCTGCCCCAGGACGTCCTCAGCGCCAGCCAGGCGGAGTCCTCCTCCGCCCGGAACCGAGCGGAGTCGTCGCGTTGGAGGAGGGCGAGCCCGCCGGGCCGCAGACGAGCGGCCTCGAGAGGGCCGTCGACGACGATCTCGCCGGCGACCGGGACGATGAGGTCGACCTCGGCCCGGTCGGGGGCGGGGAGGGGCGGGTCGGTCCGGAGCGTGCCGGGTGTGTGCCAGAGGCGGCTCAGCCGGAAGCCGTCGACGGCGAGCACGTCCCCGGCGAGGTGCAGGGGCGGAGCTCCGTCGCTCGCCCAGCCGAGGCTCCTCAGCCACGCCTCCACGCGGGGACCGCTCAGCTGCAGCGTCTCGACGAGACCGCGCGGGGCGGCCGGCTGCTCGGAAGCGGTCACCGGGCTCCTTCGCAGCGGGGACGGGGTGCGCGGGCGGTGACCACGTTAGGCCGGGGGAGGGGCGCCGAGACGGGGTGGCGCGTTCCTCCTCGGACGAGGCGCCCGTCCTCGGCGGGAGGGCGGAGGCGGCCCTCCTCGCCCGCGGTCCGGCAGGACGCGGGCGGAGAGGGCCGCCGGGCGCGGATCAGCGGCAGTCGGTTCTCGCCTTGATCCAGTGGGGGTTCAGCGCGCCGTCTCCCTGGGCGGTGATCCCGGCCGCATCGGGGCCGGTGCTGGCACCGGAGCCGATCTTGGTCCACGTGTTCTGCGCCGTGCTGTAGTACCAGATGTCGCCGTTCGCCTTCACGGAGACGTTCCCATCCGCTCCCTGACCGTAGGTGCGGACGAACCCGGAGTTCTCCGGAACGGTCGCGAGCCGGGTGCCGTACTGCAGGACCCCGTCCTTGATCCAGTGGATCTCGAACGTCCCGCCCGGCCGCTGGGTCAGTCCGGCGGCGCTCGGCTCGGTGCTGGCTCCGGTGCCGACGAGGTCCCAGACGTTGCCCTGCGGGGTGTACCGCCAGATGTCGCCGTTCGACTTCACGGCGATCGTGCCGCGGGTGCCGAGGCCGTAGACGCGGACGAATCCGGAGTTGGTCGGCACCGTGGCCGCTGCGGTGCCGTACTGCAGGACTCCGTTCTTGATCCAGTGGACGTTCAGGGTCCCGGCCGGGTTCGCGGAGATGCCGGCCGCGCTCGGCTCGGTGCTGGCGCCGGTGCCCAGAAGGGTCCACTCGTTGGCCTGGCGGTTGTACCGCCAGATGTCGCCGTTCGCCTTGATGGAGACGTTCCCGTCCGCGCCCTGACCGTAGGTGCGGACGAATCCGGAGTTGTTCGGAACGGTCGCGAGCGCCTTGCCGTACTGGAGGACTCCGTCCTTGATCCAGTGCGCGTTGTAGGTTCCGTCCGGCTGCTGCGTGAGCCCGGACGTGCTGGGCTCTGTGGAGGCGCCCGTGCCGAGCTTCTGCCAGCCGTCCGACCGCCGGTACTGCCAGATGTCGCCGTTCGCCTTGACGGAGACGTTGCCGTTCACACCCTGCGAGGAGGTGTGGATGAATCCGGAGTTCTCGGGAACAGTGGCGAGGCCCGTGCTGTACTGCAGGTCGCCGGTCTGGCGGACCGGGAACGGGGCGTTCGTCTTCGCCGAGCCGCCGAAGGCGAGGGCCGAGCCTGTCGAGGGGCCGGCGATGACGCTGCCGGCGGGGATGGTGGCGACTCCGTTCGCGTCGGTCACGAAGGTGTCGGTCCCGCTCCCTCCGAAGCGGAAGCCGGGCGGGGTGTTCACCCGCACAGGGACGTTCGCGACGGTGCCGCCGGTGAGGGTCAGCGTGATCGGCGCCGTGTTGGGCATGCACGCGATCATGGTCGGGATGGAGCTGAACACGAGGGTCTGCGTGGCAGAGGCGGCGGCGGCCGGGGTGGCCGTCGCTGCGGCGATCACGGGCAGGGACCAGGTGGCGCCGGCGACGACGGTGCGTCGCCTCAGCGGACCCTGCTCAGCGGGAGAGTTGTCGGAAGTCACAGTGAAGCTCCTCGGTCTGTCTTCTCGCCGGCGGCCTGCTCGGAGGACGGTCGTCGTCCGCTCGGCCGCTTCGGCGGGTACGACGGGCGCCGTACCGCTGGGGAGTCTTCCCGCGGGCGGGCGGTCGGCCCAAGCGCTCGGGGGCAGGTGAGGAGGAAGTGGCGCTGCCGTGAGGAGGGAGTGGTGAGCTCCGACGCCGCTCCGAGTCGCGATCGCCCTCCTGACCCGGTGATCCCGTCGGTCGCACGCTGCCGCCGGGGCGCCGCCGGCGCGGTGAGCGGGAGCGTCGCCGTCCGCTGTGACCGGTCCGGTGACAAACGGAGCACGCGCGGGCTGCGAATCACTCCTGTGGTGAGGCGTCAGCGTGCCCGAGAGGAGGGGGCGCCCGATGAGGTCGAGATCGGCCGAGATGTACCGGCGGATGGCCGAGCACTGGAACGGCGTGGAGGCCCGTTCTGGACTGCGGGTCGAGGCGACGGGCTCGCTCGGCTTCGAGATCGCCAGACTGTGGATCCCCGGTGGCTGCGTTCTCGAGCAGAAGCCGCAGTCGCGCTGCCCGCCGGGCGCGCATCTGCTGCTGGTCGTCGAGGGCGGAGGACGCATCCGACAGGACGGACGGATGCTCGAGTGCGGCAGTGGTGATCTGGTGGTCATCGACGCGGAGCCGCGGACCGGGGCGCGCTTCCCCCGCTCGACCGTGATCTACGCCTGGGTGCTCGGCGAGCGGGCGCTGGAGCAGCGCTGGATCACGGAGCGCTTCGGCGAGGTCCTGCCCGTCGCCGGCTGCTTCCTGGCCCCGGCGCGGGCGCTGATGAACGGTCTCCTCGACGGCGACCCCGCTCTGGCGGAGCAGCCCGCCGTCGCCCGGGCGGGCGAGGCCTTCCTGAAGGAGCTGGTCGAGGGCTCCGCACCGCGCAGGCGTCCCCGCGCCGAGGACGTCTACGGGGAGGCCATGGCCCTGATCGAGGAGCGCCACCGCGATCCCGCCTTCACCGCCGCCCGGCTCGCCCGCGAGCTCCTGGTGTCGGAGCTGACGCTGGCTCGCGCGTTCTCCTTCCTCGGGCGGACGGCCGACGACGAGCTCGAGCGGCGCCGGGCGGGCACCCTCCTGCTCCTGATCGGCGGGCGGTCCCTGGCGACGGCCGACTTCGCGCGCTCGGCCGAGGAGGCGGGCTTCGCCTCCGAGGGGAGCGCTCGCCGCGCGCTGTGGCGGCTCTCCCAGCGCCGCTGACCGCGACGGTCCCCGTGGCCGTCCTCCCGGTCCGGCGACGGCGTGCGGCCGGATTCCGAGCGCGAGGCGCGGAGGCCTGGGAGATCCGTGCGAACGTCCGGCGGTGATCGACAGATGAGGGATTCTGTTCGTTCGACGCGGAGGAGGCGGGAGATGGGGGCCGCAGAGGAGCGGACGCGGGCGTTCGCTCGCGCCTGGGACGAGCGCGGGACCGGCGCTCCCGGTCTGCGGATGGACGCAGCGGATGGACCGGGACTCGCGCTGACGCGGGTGTGGGGGCCGAACGGGATCAGGGTCGCCCCCTCGCCGTCGGTCGACAGGGCGGACAGGCCGGCGGGCGTTCACATCTCCCTGATCGTCGAGGGCGGGGGAGAGGTCGTCCTCGACGAGGGCGTGCTCGAGGCGACGCCGAACAGCGTCCTGCTCCTCGACGCCAGGGTCCCGGCGCGCATCGACTACCGGCGGCCCACCCTCTCGTACACCTGGAGTTTCGACGCCGCCGTGCTCGAGCACCGGTGGGTCCGCGAGCGGATCAACGAGGTCGTGCCGGTGCGCGAGTCGGTCTGGACGCCTGCCCGCGCCCTCGCGAACAGCCTGATCGAGGACGATCCGGCCGTGCTCGGCGCCGCCGGCGTGAGGCGGGCGAGCGAGCTGCTGCTGGAGGGGATCGTCGAGCACAGCGCTCCGCGGGTCCGGACCCGGGGCGCCGACCAGGTCTACGCGGAGGCGATCCCGGTGATCGAGGCACGTCACCGCGACCCGGCGTTCTCCGCCGCGGTGCTCGCCCGGGAGCTGCTCGTCTCCCCTCGCATGCTCGCGGAGGCGTTCGCGTTCCTCGGCCGCACGCCGGCGGAGGAGATCGCGACGCGTCGGGCGGGCACCCTCCGGCGCCGCATCGGCCTGCGGCGGCGGGGCCCTGCCGACTTCGCCCGCCTCGCCGAGGAGTGCGGCTACGGCACCCGCGAGCAGGCCGCGCTGACGCTCAGCCGCTCCGCCTCCTGAGGCCGGCGGAGCGCCCCGGACACGACGGCGCCCCCTCGTCCGCGGAGGGACGAGGGGGCGCCGGGGGAGATCGGGCGGGAACCCGGTCAGGTCTTGCTGCGGGCCATGACGGCGCGCTGGAGGAGGACGAAGACCAGGAGGATGCCTCCGGTGATGATCGTGGTCGCCTCCGGCGGGATGCCGCCGTCGCGGGTGATCAGGACGTTCATCAGTCCGAGCACCAGGGCGCCGACCACCGAGCCGAGCACGAAGCCGACACCGCCGGTGAGCAGCGTGCCGCCGATGACGGTCGCCGCGATGGCGTCGAGCTCCCAGCCGGTGCCGGTGATGTTCTGCGCGCTGCCGAGGCGGGCGGTGTAGACCACACCGGCGAGACCGGCGAGCGTGCCGCTGATGATGTAGATGAACAGCTTGGTCCGCACCACCGGGAGGCCCATCAGGGCCGCCGACTGCTCGGAGCCGCCCATCGCGTAGACCGTGCGGCCCAGGCGGGTGCGGTGGAGCACGAAGAACGCGCCGGCCACGACGAGGATCGCGATGATCACGCCGGGGCTGATGACGAAGTCGTTGACCTTGGGGCCGTCGATCAGCTTGATCGGCGTGGCCAGGCTCAGCACGGCCGAGTCCTCGGGGAGGCGCTCCGGGACGGTGCTCAGCATGGAGGCGAGACCGCGGGCCAGGAACATCATCGCGAGCGTCGCGATGAACGGCTGCACGTTGAAGTACTGGATCAGGACGCCGGAGATCACGCCGAACAGTGCGCCGATCACGACCATCAGGACCATCACGAGCCATGGGTTCCAGCCGGCGTTGATCAGGAGCACGCCGCTCACGCTGCTGAACGCGATCACCGCGCCGACCGAGAGGTCGATGCCGCCGGTGAGGATCACGAAGGTGAGGCCCACGGCGAGGATGATCAGGTGCGCGTTGTTGACCAGCAGGTTCGAGATCGTGCTCGCCTGCAGGATCCGGCCGTAGGCGGCCTCGCCGTAGACGATCATCCCGAAGAAGATGATCAGCGCGGCCAGGGTGGGCAGCTTGTCCAGGTGCTGGCTCAGCCAGCCGCGCGCCCCGGAGGTGCGCTTGGTGCTCGCCGGAGGGGCGGAGCGGGTCATCACGGCACTCATGCGGGGATCGCCTCTTTCTGCGGGACGCTGCGGCGCGCCTCGCGACGGGACTTGAAGGCGGAGCGGACGCGCTCGGACTGCAGGAGGCAGAGCGCGACGATGACGATCGCCTTGAAGGCGGGCGTCGCGGAGGACGAGACTCCGAGGAACACGACGGTCTTGTCGAGGGTGGCGATCAGGATCGCGCCCACGGCGGCACCGGTGATGTTGAACTTGCCGCCGGCGAGCGAGGTGCCGCCGATGACGACCGCGAGGATCGCGTCGAGCTCGAGCTGGTAGCCGGTGCGCGAGACGTCGACCGTCATCACGCTCGCCGTGGCGAACACGCCCGCGACTCCGGCGAGGATTCCGCTGCCGATGTAGGCGGTCATCAGCAGGCCCCGGCGGTTGATGCCCGCGAGGCGGGCCGCCTTCGGGTCCATGCCGATGGCCTCGATCATCAGGCCGAGCGCGCTGCGGCGCACCAGGACTCCGACGACCACGACGATGGCGATGGCGAGGAGGAACACGACCGGGAGCCCGAAGACGTACCCGTTCGCGAGCCAGCGGAAGGGCTCGTTGGTGGCGGCGGTGTTCTGGCCGCCGGTGATGACCTTCGCCAGGCCGCGGCCCGCGAGCATCACGACGAGCGTGCTGATGAAGGGCTGGAGGCCCACCACCGAGACCAGGACGCCGTTCACGGCTCCGAGCACGGCGGCCACGAGGAGGGCGACCGCGAAGGCTCCCGCTGCCGCGCCGAGCGAGTCCGGCGCTCCCGCGGAGTTGAGGAACTCCATCGAGACGGCGCCGGCGACGACCATGATCGAGCCGACCGAGAGGTCGATGCCCCCGGTCGCGACGACCAGGCACATGCCGACGGCGATCATCAGGATCGGAGCGGCGGCGCGGGCGATGTCGATGACGTTGCCGACGAGGTAGCCGGTGGTGGGGCTGACCGAGACGGCCAGGTAGCCCGGGTCCTTGACGACGTTGACGAGGAGGAGCAGGGCGATCGCCACGACTCCCCAGAAGTACTGGCGGCGGATGATCCCGCCGAGGACGGATCCCCGGGCGGGTCGGGTGTCGCTGCTCATGATGCGGCCTCCTGCGTGGCGCTCTCGAGGACGACGACGTCCTCGTCGACGACTCCCTCTGCGGCGATGGTAGTGACGATCGACTCCGCAGTGACAGCGGGACCGTTGAGGATCTCCGCGATCACGCGGTGGTCCTTCAGGACTATGATGCGGTCGCTGAGGCGGACGACCTCGTCGAGCTCGGACGAGATGAAGACCACGGCGACGCCCTCGCCGGCGAGGGCGACGACCTTCTCCTGGATCTCGGCCTTCGCCCCGACGTCGATGCCGCGGGTCGGCTCGTCGAGGATGAGGATCTCGGGGGCGGTGGCGAGCCAGCGGCCGAGGAGGACCTTCTGCTGGTTGCCGCCGGAGAGCTTGCTGATCGGGCGGTCGGGGTCGGCCGGGCGCACGTTGAGCTCGACGAGGTACTTGCCGACGATCTCGTCCTTCTCCTTCTTGGAGAGGGGGCGGGCCCAGCCGCGCTTGGCCTGCACGCCGAGGATGAGGTTCTCGCGGACCGAGAGGTCGCGGATGATGCCCTCGTCGCGGCGGTTCTCGCTCGAGAACGCGATCTTGTGGGCGAGGCCGGCGGTCGGCGTCGGGACGTCGATCTTCTTGCCGTGCATCGTGATCTCGCCGGTGTCGGGCTTGTCGACGCCGTAGATCAGGCGCGCGAGCTCGGTGCGGCCGGAGCCGAGGAGCCCGGCGAAGCCGACGACCTCGCCGCGGTGCAGCGTCAGGTCGGTGCTCTCGATGGAGCCCTTCTTGCCGATGCCCTTCGCGGTGTAGAGCGGGGCGTCGCGGTAGAGGTGGTCCTGGCTCTCGCGCTCGGAGTCGAGGGAGCGCAGCGCCGCGATGTCCTTGCCGATCATCTTCGAGATCAGCGAGGTGCGGTCGAGCTCGTGGGTCAGGTACTCGCCGACGAAGGTGCCGTTGCGCAGCACCGTCAGGCGGTCGCTGATCGCGTAGACCTGGTCGAGGAAGTGCGAGACGAAGAGGATCGCGACGCCCTCCGCACGGAGGCGGCGGATGACGACGAAGAGGTTCTCGACCTCGTTCGCGTCCAGGCTCGAGGTCGGCTCGTCGAGGATGAGCACCTTGGAGTCGCTCACCGTCGAGCGGCTGATCGCGACCAGCTGCTGCATCGCGATCGAGAGCGAGGCGAGCGACTGGCGAGTGTTGAGGTGGCCGAGGCCGAGCTTCTCGAGCGCGACCTTCGCGGCCTGGTGCGTGGCCTTCCAGTTGATGCCGAAGGGTCCGCGGACCTCGTAGCCGAGCATCACGTTCTCTCCGATGGAGAGGTTCGTGACCAGGTTGACCTCCTGGTACACGGTGGAGATGCCCGCGGCCTGCGAGTCGGCGGTGCCGGTCAGGCGACGGGTCTCCCCGTCGATCACGATGTCTCCGCTGTCGATGCGGTAGACGCCGGTGAGGGCCTTGATGAGCGTGGACTTGCCGGCGCCGTTCTCACCCATGAGGGTGTGGACCTCGCCCGGGAACAGGCGGAAGTCGACGCCGTCGAGGGCTTTCACGCCGGGGAAGCTGATCGAGATGTTCTTCATCTCGACGATCGGAGGCGAACCTGTCATGTCGCGTCGTTCCGTTCTCGAGCGGGGCGCAGCCGAACAGGTGCGCCGAAGGGTCGGAGCGACCGGGGCCGGCGGAGAGCCGGCCCCGGTCGCTCCGGGGGAGTGGTGCCGCGTCGAGGACGACGCCGGGCGACCGGTGGTGCTGAGCGACTAGAACTTGCGGTCGGGCAGCGCGGTGGTGGCGGCCTCGGGCGAGTCGAAGGTCTCGCTCGGGACGACGATCGAGGACTCGACCGTCTCGCCGGCCAGGGTCTTCTCGACCGCGTCGAGGGCGGTCTCGCCGAACAGCGGGTTGTACTCGGCGACGAAGCTCAGCTCGCCGTCGGCCAGCGCCTGCAGGGCGTTCTTGGTGCCGTCGATCGTGGCGATCTTGACGTCGGTGCCGGGGGTGAGGCCGGCCTCCTGGACGGCCTGGACGGCGCCGAGGCCCATCTCGTCGTTCTGTGCGAAGACCAGCTGGACGTCGTTGTTGTTCGACTTCAGGACGGTCTCGAAGACGCTCTTGGCCTCTTCGGTGGACCAGTTCGCGGTCTGCGCGCCGATCTTGGTGAACTTCGAGTCGGCGCCGATGACCTCGTCCCAGCCCTCGTTGCGCTCGTTGACGACCGAGACGCCCGCGGGGCCCTCGAGCGTGAAGTACTTCGCGCCGCTCGGGAAGGTGGTCTTGGCCCAGTCGGCGACCGAGGTGCTGACCGCGATGTTGTCCGGCGCGATGCGGGTCACGTAGAGGTCGGTGTTGTCCGGCTCGATGCCGCGGTCGATCAGGATGACCGGGATCTCGGCCTCCTGGGCGCGCTCGAGCGAGTCCTCCCAGCCGGAGCCCTCCGTGGCGGAGAGCAGGATGATGTCGACGCCCTCGTCCACGAAGGAGGTGAAGGAGTCGATCTGCGACTTCTGGTCTCCGTTGGTGGCGGGTGCGTACTTCAGGTCGAAGCCGGCGTCCTTGGTGAACGTGTCCTCGATGTTGGTCTCGTTCGCCTGGCGCCACGCGCCCTCGGGGCCGACGGCCACGAAGCCGACGGTGGTGAGGTCACCGCTCGAGCCGGAGCCCGAATCGGTGCCGGAACCGCCCGAGCAGCCCGCGAGTCCGAACGCGAGTGCGCCGACTGCTGCGAAACCCAGGAACTGGCCGATACGCCTCGTCTTGGACATAGATCTCCTCCTTGAGATCGCGGGCACGAAGAGAGTGCCCGAGATGGTGGACCCCGAAGGGCCTCGAATGCGGGCCTAGCGGCCCGAGGTGCGGTGAGTGCAGGATGTGCAGTGGGCGCCGGCCGAAGCAGCGCCACGTCGAAATGTTACCGTGAACAATTCTTGTGACGCAACAGCACGGCGGTGCGCTTCGGTAACGATCCGGTCGCGGGGCCCGCAGGGCCCGATGGCAACCCTCTGCCCGGTGGTCGGGCCCGGGAGTAGCTTCCCTGGCCATGATGCTCCCTCGATCGCGCTCCGTCCCCGCGACGGCCGCGACGGCGGCCCTCGTGCTCGCGCTCTGCGGATGCTCCGCGGACGGCACGGCGGCCCGCCGCGCGGCCGACGCCTTCCTCTCCGCGCTCGCCGACGGCGACGGCGCCGCGGCGTGCGCGCTGCTCACCGGCTCCGCCCGCGAGGCCGTGGAGGACCGGGAGGGCGACTGCCCCGGCGGCGTGCTGGAGCTCGGGATCGCGGAAGACGGAGCAGGGGACGCCGAGGTCGACGGCCGGGCGGCGATCGTGCGCTCCGGCGGCACCGCGGTGTTCCTCACCCCGGGCGACGACGGCTGGCTGGTGCGCGCGGCCGGCTGCGCGCCGGTGGCGGACGCGCCCTTCGACTGCGTCCTGGACGGGAGCTGACGTGCGCACCGCTTCCGCCCTGTACTACGCCGTGATCGTGCTCGGCCTGATCGGGTTCTTCGCCGTCGGGATCCTCGGGAGGTGAGCCGGATGCGCCGCTTCCTGCGCGAGAACGGACTCTCGCTGTTCTTCCTCGCGATCTTCCTGCTCGCTCTCGCCGGGCAGTCGTTCGCCGGGCTCGCCGCCTACAACGACACCCAGGTCGCGGAGGGGCTGCGGGAGGTCGGCTACTGGCGCTTCGTCACCTCCTCCGACTTCGCGATCGACGTCGCCGAGAACTGGCAGTCGGAGTACCTCCAGTTCTTCCTCTACATCGGAGCGACCGTCTGGCTCGTGCAGCGCGGCTCGCCCGAGTCGAAGCGGGTGGGCGAGGAGGGGCTCGAGACCGACGAGCAGCAGAAGGCGGGCGCGTCCGCGGAGGACGACTCGCCGCCCTCGGCCTCCGCCGGCGGCGTGCGGCAGGCGCTGTTCTCGCACTCGCTGCTGCTGGTGATGGGGGTGGTGTTCCTGCTGTCCTGGGCGGCGCAGTCGGTGACGGGCGTCGTGGCCTACAACGAGGAGCAGCTGACGAGCCTGGAAGCGCCCGTCGACTGGCTCGGCTACGTCTCCTCCGCCGACTTCTGGAACCGGACGCTCCAGAACTGGCAGTCGGAGTTCCTCGCGGTGGGCAGCATGGCGGCGCTCGCCGTGTTCCTGCGCGAGCGCGGGTCGAGCGAGTCGAAGAAGGTGGGCGACCCGCACGGGCGGACGGGGATCTGAGCGGTCAGGGCGCGTCGGATCGGACGCGGATCTCGTCGCCCTCGAGGGCGAACCGCAGGGACGTGCCGATCGGGAACCGCTCGCGCAGGGCCTCCGGCGCCGCCGACGTCACGGTGAACTGCGCGACCGCGGGGAACGCTCCGGCCGTGCAGCCCTGGAAGAACAGGCCGTCCTGCGGCTCGGCGGTCCGCACGATGGAGAGGCACGAGCCGGCGCTCGAGGAGCGGCGCTGCCGGACGACGGTGAGCCCCGTGTCGGCGGGCAGGCTCTGCCGCACGACGGTGAGCCCGCCGAAGTCCTCGGTGGTGACCGATCCGTCGAACCCCAGTCCCTCCCAGCCGGGGAGGTCGGTGCCGTTCGACAGCGGCAGCACGGCGACCTCGCGGCCGGGCTGTCCGTCCTCGGCGGTGGCGAGGAGGGTGGCCCCCGCGGCGACGGCGGCCGTCGCGGCCAGCGCGGCGAGGAGGAGGAGGCCGCGCCGACGGGAGCGGCGGGGCGGGACGTGGCCGAAAGGGTCGGACTCCTCGTCGGCGGAGGCGTCCGCGGAAGGTGCCGCGTCCTCCGGCGCCGCGTCCCCGGAGACCGCGGGAACCACCGCGTCCGGCAGTGCGGTGCCGAGGGCGGGGCGGACGCGGGCCTCGAGCGCGGAGAGCCGGGCGAGCGCGCCGGGGTCCCGCTCGATGTCGGAGCCTAGGCCGTAGGCGCGCCGCTGCAGCTCCGCGAGCTCGTCCGGTCGCTGATCGTCCACCCCCGGATCCTCGCAGGCCCGGCGCCCGAGCGGGACCCGCCGGCGCGTCGAGGTCCTGGCGGTCGAGCAGCCCGGACGGCTCATCGAGACCCGGTGGACGGTGCGGCCGCTCGGCCGGCGGGGGAGGTCAGTCGTCGTCGTCGTCGAGGTCGTCGTCGCGGTCGGCGGCGATCATCTCGACGATCGTGTCGACGGTGAGCCAGGGGCCGTTGCTGACCTCGCCGATCTTCTCGCGGTCCTTGAAGACGACGATGCGGTCGCTGAGGCGCACCACCTCCTCCAGCTCGGACGAGATGTAGACGACGGTCACCCCCTCCTTCGCGAGCTGCGCGATGTGCGCCTGGATCTCGACCTTCGACGCCACGTCGATCCCGCGCGCCGGCTCGTCGAGCACGAGCAGCCGCGGACGGGTCGCGAGCCACCGCGCGAGGACCACCTTCTGCTGGTTGCCTCCGGAGAGGTACTTCACCGGGATGTCCGGGTCGGCCGGCGAGATGTTCAGCGCCTCGACGTAGGTGCGCACCAGGGTGTCGGTCTCGGCGGCCGACAGCGGGTGCGCCCAGCCGCGCAGAGCCTGCAGGCCCAGCACGAGGTTCTCGCGGAGGGAGAGGTCGCCGATGATCCCGTCCTCGCGGCGGTTCTCGCTCGAGTGGGCGATGCGGTGGCGCAGGCCCGACACCGGGTCGGAGATGCGGGCGGGCTCGCCGTCGATCAGCACCTCGCCGGTGTCCGGCTTCTCGACCCCGCTCACCAGCGACGCCAGCTCGGTGCGCCCCGAGCCGCGCAGGCCCGCGAAGCCCACGATCTCGCCGCGGTGCAGCTCCAGATCGGTCGGGCCCACGGCGCCGCGGCGGCCGATCCCGTGCGCGCGGTAGATCGCCGGGCCGACCGGCTGGCGGCGGTGCTCGCGGCGGTCGGAGCCGATCTGCCGCAACGCGTCGATGTCCTTGCCGATCATCTTCGCGATCAGCTCGGCGCGGTCCATGGTGTGCGCCGGGTACTCGCCGACGGTGCCGCCGTCGCGGAGCACCGTCAGCCGGTCGCTGAGGGTGAGGACCTGCTCGAGGAAGTGCGAGACGAACAGGATCGCGACGCCCTGGTCGCGCAGCCTCCGCAGCACCGTGAAGAGGCGGGCCACGTCGCTGAGGTCGAGGCTGGAGGTGGGCTCGTCGAGCACGAGCACGCGCGGACGGTCGACCATCGCGCGGCTGATCGCGACCAGCTGGCGGATCGCCGGCGAGAGCGAGCGCAGCGGCAGGTGCGGATCGAGGTCCTCCAGGCCCAGCTCGGCGAGCATCTCGGCCGCGCGGTGGTGGGTGCGCGACCAGGAGATGCCGAAGCGGCCGCGGACCTCGTGGCCGAGCATCACGTTCTCGCCGATGCTGAGGTTGTCGGTGAGGCGCTCGTCCTGGAACACGGCCGTGATGCCCGCTGCCTTCGCCTCCGCCGGGCCGCTGAAGCGCCGGGCGACGCCGTCGACGAGGATCTCGCCCGCGTCGGGCTGGTGGATGCCGGTGAGCGTCTTGATCAGCGTGGACTTGCCCGCGCCGTTCTCGCCCATCAGCCCGTGGATCTCGCCCGGCACCAGCCGCAGGTTCCCGTCCTTCAGAGCGGGTCCGGAGGCGAAGGAGACGCGGATGCCGGTCATCTCGACGACGGGTGCCGCGGAGCTCCGGGTCGTCCTCGATGAGATCGCCACGTGCCGTCCTCGGTTCGTGTGCGGCGCGCCGTCAGGGTCCGGCGTGCCAGGGGCTGCCGCCGATGATACGCGAGCGCATGCGGCGGGACGGGAACAGGAGGGTCACGATCGGGGAGCGGCCGTGGAGGAGCGGATCACCAGCTCCGTGGGGATCCGGGTGCGCTGCGGGATCTCCTGGCCGCGGATCCTCGCGTGGATCACCTCGGCGACCGTCGTCCCCAGCTTGTCGAAGTCCTGGCGGACCGTCGTCAGCGGCGGGAGGAAGTGGCGGGCGGTGGGCAGGTCGTCGAAGCCGACGATGCTCATGTCCTCGGGCACGCGGATCCCGCGCTCGACGAGGCCGTGGATCACTCCGAGCGCCATCTCGTCGTTCGCGACGACCATCGCGGTGAAGTCGGGCACCGACTGCAGGCTCGCGGCGAAGTCGTACCCGGAGTCCGGGGTCCAGTCGCCGATGACGATGGGGCGCTCGTGCATCCCCCACGACTTCGCGCGGCTGTGGAAGGCGCGCTCGCGGGCGCGCGCGTCGAGCCAGTCGAGGGGGCCGGAGAGGTGCAGCACGTCGCGGTGGCCGAGGTTCCCCAGGTGGTCGACGGCCTGGAACATGCCGGCCTGCTGGTCGACCGAGACGGTGAGGAAGCTCGGATCCTTATCGCTCTTCACCACGAGCGTCGGCACGCCGATCTCGACGGTGCGGAGGGTCGCCACGGAGGAGGAGCGCGGCGCGATCACGCAGAGCGCGTCGATCCCGAGGCCCATCAGGTGGGCGATCGCGTCGGTGGGGGTCATCTCGAGGTCCGGCCGCAGCGCGACGGAGGTGATCGAGTACCCCTTCTCGCGGGCGGCGCGCTCGATCGCGCGGAGGGTGCTCGACGGCCCGTACTCGGCGCCGCTCTCGATCATCACGCCGATGCGGTCGGTGCGCTGCGTGACGAGGGAGCGGGCGGCGATGTTCGGCCTGTAGTTGAGCTCGTCGACCGCCTCGAGGACCTTCTGGCGGGTCGACTCCTTGATGTTGGGGTGCCCGCTGAGCACGCGCGACACGGTCATGTGCGAGACGCCCGCGACCGCCGCGACATGGCGGAGGTTCGGCCGATCGGCCATGAGAGGACCTCCTCCGCTCCCCGGGCGGGTGAGCCGCGCCACCCCGGCGCGGACGAGGCTCAGAGCGCTCGGCTGCCGGGGGTGGCACCAGCATAGTCAGGCGGGGCCGACCTCCCGGTGGGCGCCTCCTGAGCGGGCGGGCATCGTCCGTTCCGCTGCCGGATCGGCCGTGGCGCGGGGCGGGCGGGACCGTCCCGGTCGCGTCGCTCTCACTGCGGTCCTCGATGATCGAGGGGGCTCCGGGGCGTCGTGAGCCCTCGCCAGAACACGTCGTGCAGGGAATGCTCGGCGACGAGCTCCGGAAGGATCGGGGCCGCGTCCGCTCCTCGTAGGAGGATGTCGTCCAACGAAGCGATGACGTCCACGACCGAGCGCGGAGTGAACTGCCCGGCGAGACGTTTCGCCTTCGCACGGACGTTGTTGGGCGTGGGGCCCGCATCGATCACGGAGTGGTTCCAGAGCCGGCTGTGGTGAGCGCACCGGTTGCGCAGGTAGACGAGTGCGCGGACCCGGTAGGCGAAACCGGCTCGGGCGACTCCCAGACCGGACGCGACGTCCCCCGCAAGCGATCCTCGTGCCCCTCGCTCGATGCATCTCGACAGAGTTCCGAAGGACCAGGCCTCGACGGCCGACCACACCGGTAGCTCGCCGAAGGCGGCCGCGCCCCTGCCGCCGGGGAGCTCCGTGAAGCGGAGGACATGCCGTTCCCTGCTGCGCTCGATGTCGCGGAGGCACGAATCGACTGTCGACTCCGCGTTCGGAGACTCGGAGTAGAAGCTCTTCTCGAGAGAGCACTCGTACGGGCCGTGCTCACGAGCGACGACATGAGCCGTACGGCTGCGGAGAAGGATCTCGGCACGGGCCAGTCGAGCACGCAGGCTCTGCCGCAGCGCTTCATCTGCGTCGCAGACCGCTCGGACGTCCTCGAACGAGACTCCGTCCGCGAACGAGTCGTCCCCGTCGTGCGGAGCCCGCTGGAAGTAGCGGGCGTACCCGGAGAAGCGGTAGTAGTTCTGCGCGGCCAGGTAGCTCGTGCAGGCCTCCCCGTCGGCGATGCCGAGCCCGCGGTCACGGAGGAGCTGGACCTGCTGCTTCCACGACAGGCTCGGTTTCCGTGCCATCGCAGTACCTCGGTGCCGAAGAAAAAGGCCCCTCCCATGTGAGCATCGCGGAGAGGCTTGGGAGGGGGTCGATCGGATCGAATCTACCAGGCGTCCCTCAGCCGTGGTCCCTGCGGCGCCACCCGACCAGCCGGTGGCACGAGTGCTGATCGGACCATCGCCGCAGGACGGAGAGGGCCGACCGCCGCGGCGCCGAACGCTGCGGGTCTTCGAAGGCGCGGGGCGGGCGAGTACTCTCGGGAGCCTCATGGCACGCGACAACGAACCGACCGTCACCCTCACCGATCCGCTCGAGGAGCGCCTGCGCGCGCAGGTCGTCCGCGAGGGGGAGCGCAACGTCGCTCTGCGATCCGCGGCCCTGCTCACCGGCGGGTACGAGGGCGAGTCCTTCCTCCTCACCGTGGGCGGCGAGCACGCCGATGGGATCCTCAAGGGAGCGCCCTCCCTCTACTGGCCCGAGCTCTGGGGTGCCCGCGCGCTCCTCTACGTCTGGGACGACGACGCCGCCGACGCGGTGACCGCCGGACTCGCGAACCCCTCCTGGCGCGTCCGCGAGATGTGCGCCCGCGTCTGCGCCGAGCGCGTGCTGGGCGGGCAGAAGAAGCTGTCCCGCCTGACCACCGACGAGCACCCCCGGGTCCGCGCGGCAGGAGCGCGCGCTCTCGTGGCGGCCGCTCTGGCGGGGATCTCCTCCGGTCGCGACGCGAAGGGCGAGTTCGCGGCGAGCGTCGAGGCCGTCCTGACGGGCATGCTCCGCGACCCGGACCGCGACGTCCGCCGCGCCGCGCAGCAGTCGGCCGACGCGCTGCGGGACGCCCGCTCGGCCTGAGCGGACCGCCCGCCGGCGGTCGAGGCGTCGCGAAGGGCCGCCTCCCGGCTCCGATGACGACCGTTCGTGACGCCTCGGAGCCCCGGGGGCTCAGCCGACCAGGTGCGTCGCGCGCTCGAAGGCGCGCTTCAGCTCGTCGCGCTTGCGGGGCTGGCTCATCGCCCGCTGGCCGGGGCTCCACGAGTCGATGACCGTCGGGCCGTCGACCAGGTAGGGCTCGATGTTCTTCTTCCAGCCGCTGGTCGGCGCGGTCCCGGCGTTGACGACGACCCGCAGGTCGGGGAGCAGCGGCAGGAGCCGGCGCAGCTCCATCGCGCCCTGCCGCACCTCGTCCGCGTCGGGGGCGCCGTCGAGCTGCCACGGCACGATGTTCCAGATCAGGGTGCGGGCGTGCAGTCCGACCTCGTCGCGGAGGGTCCAGGTCGAAGCGGCCGTCGCGTCGTCGTTGTCGACCGAGACGAAGCCGGAGCCGTCGGGGCCGGTCGACATCGGTCCCGGGGCCTCCAGCACGATGAGCGCACGCGCCTCGACGCCGGCCTCGGCCGGGTCGAAGTCGGGCACCACGGCACCGGGATGCCTGCGCGTGCGCCGGGCGAGGAGCTCCTCGCGGAACACCCGGAGGGGCTGCACCGAGGGCTCGTCCTCGAGCAGGGCCCGGCGCTCGTCGAGGGCGGAGCGGTCGCGGAAGCCGTACGGCTCGGTCAGGAACACCCTCCGAGGCTAGTCGCGATCCGCCCAGCCGCGGGAGGCGGGCCTGCGGGCGCCCTCCTGGGTGACCCCGGCAGGGCCTGGCTCGCGCCGCCCCCGGCTCCTACGGTCTGACTGCAGTCGAGAATCTGGACCGGAGGGGGTCACCGTGTCGGACGAGCCGTCAGTGAGCATCGGGGTTCCGTACGTCGAAGGGGGGTCGTCGCCACAGGTGCTGGACGTGTACAGCAGGTCGGTGTCCCCGGCCGAGGACGCCGCTCGGCCGGCCGTCGTGCTGATCCACGGCGGCGGGTGGTTCCGGGGGGACAAGAGCAAGGAGCGGGCGCTCGCGACGATGCTGGTCGACGCCGGCTACCTCGTGTTCGCGGCGGACTACCGCGAGGCTCCGGACTCGGTCTTCCCGGCCAGCAGGGACGACGTGCTCGCCGCGGAGCGGTGGGCGGTCGCGTCCGAGTGGGCGTTCGACCGGAGCAGGCTGGCGTTCTTCGGCGGATCGGCGGGCGGGAACCTGGTCGTGGAGGCCGCGATCGCGACCGGCCGGCCCGCCGTCAGCTGGTCGGGGATGTTCGACCTCCTCGGCATCGTCGAGGCGACCGACGACCTCCCGGCCACGCCGACGACGCAGGACCTCGACGCCATGAAGAGCGCCGACATCAACCAGACCGGCCGGAACGACGCCTTCCTGCGCTGGACGATCCTCAACGAGGTCGGGGGCGACCGCGGGCTGCTCACCGCCGCCTCCACGACGCGCCACGCCTCCCCGGACGGCGGGCCGGTGTTCCTGGCCAACTCGCTCGGCGAGTTCGTCCCTGTGAGCGACGCGCAGGCCATGCAGGCGGCGCTCTCCGCGGTCGGAGTCGCCAGCACGCTGCAGCTGATCCCGGGCACCCGTCACGCCGAGGGCTACACGGAGGCGGCCATCGGCCCCTCGCTCGCCTTCCTCCGCGACGCCCTCCCGCCGGCCCGAGCATGACGACGACGGAGTTCGCCGGAGTCGGAAACGTCTTCTACTTCGTCGACGACCTCGACGCCGCGATCGACTGGTACTCGGCGCGGCTCGGGCGCGAGCCCGTCGTCCGCGGCGAGGCGCTCGTGGCCTACGACCTGGACGGCACCCGCCTGACGCTGCACGAGCGGGACGAGCTGAACGGGCCCGGACCCGACGGCACGAGCCCGTACTGGACGGTCCCCGACGTCGACGCCGTCGTCGCCGACTGGACGGCGAACGGCGCCGTCGCCCACCGCGGTCCGAAGACGGTGTTCACGGGGGAGCGGCTGTGCCAGCTGCTGGACCCGTTCGGCAACCTCTTCTCGGTGCGGCAGGCCGTGTCCCGTGACTGAGGACGTCGCTCCGGCTCCCGCCGCCCCGGCGCAGACGTCCGCGCCGGCGCAGCCGTCGGCCTGGGCGCCCATGGCGATCACCGCCTTCCGCGTGCTGTGGTTCGCCCAGCTGGGCAGCAACATCGGCACCTGGATGCAGACCGTCGGAGCCCAGTGGTACCTGGTCGAGGCGGCCGCGGGCGCGGCGGTCGTCGCGCTCGTGCAGACGGCCAGCCTGGCGCCCTCGATCCTCGTCGCCCTCCCCGCGGGCGTGCTGGCCGACTCGCTCGACCGGCGGCGGCTGCTCATCTGGGGGTCGTCGGCCAGCGCGCTGCTGGCGGCGGCTCTGACGGTCGTGGCGGCGGTCGGTGCGCTGACGCCGTGGACGATCCTGGCCTTCACCTTCCTCCTCGGCATCACCTCCACCCTGACCTCGCCCGCCTGGCAGGCGATCCAGCCGGAGCTCGTGCCCCGGAACCTGATCGCGGCGTCGTCGGCCCTCGGAGGGGTGACGGTGAACGGCGCGCGCGCGGTCGGCCCGGCCCTGGCGGGCGTCGTCCTCTCGGCGTTCGGCGCTCCGGTGGTCTTCGGCATCAATGCCCTGAGCTTCATCGGCGCGGTGCTCGCTCTGCTCCGGTGGAAGCGGCCGGCGCAGACCGGCCTCGACGACCGCGAGCAGTTCGGCGCCGCGCTGAAGGGAGGGATCCGGTACGTCGCCTCCGCGCACCTCGTCCGCCGGATCCTCCTCCGCTCCGCGCTCTTCGCCCTGCCGGCCAGTGCGCTCTGGGCGCTGCTGCCGCTCACCGCGAAGCGCCTCCAGCTCGACTCCAGCGGCTACGGCTTCCTCCTCGGGGCCCTCGGTGCCGGTGCCGTGCTCGGCGTCTTCGCCCTGCCGCTCGCCCGCCGGAAGCTCTCGGACGACGTCGTCATCGGGGCGAGCGCCGTGCTGTTCGCGGCGGGGACGCTCGCGGCGGCCTTCCTGCCCCTCGTCCCGGCGCTGCTGCTGCTGGTCCTCGCGGGGCTGGCCTGGATCGGCACCCTCACCGTGCTGAACGCGGCACTGCAGCTCACACTGCCGCAGTGGGTGCGGTCCCGCGGAGCCTCGATCTACATCCTGGTCTTCATGGGGACCATGGCGGTCGGCTCGATCGGCTGGGGCCTGGCCGCGCAGGTGCTCGGCACCGCGCCCGCGTACGCCGCGGCGGCCGCTCTGCTCCTCCTCGTGGCGGCCAGCGTGCGGGTACTGCCGCTGCTGCCGGGGACGGGCACCGTCGACCGCAGCATCTCGATGTCGTGGCCGACGCCCACGCTGGTGTTCGAGCCGGAGCCGACGGACGGGCCGGTGATGGTGCAGATCTCGTGGACGGTCCGCCCCGACTCCCTCGCGGACTTCCGATCGGCCATGCGGCTGCTGGAGAGCTCCCGCCGCCGGACCGGCGCCTCGCGGTGGGCGCTCTACCGGAGCGGGGAGGAGGCCGACGTGCAGCTGGAGACGTTCATGGTGCCCTCGTGGGGCGAGTTCCGGCGGCAGGAGACCCAGCGGCTCACCGGCCGCGACCGCGAGATCCGCGCGGCGGCGCTGACCCACGCCGACGGCGATCCCGTCGAGCGGCACTTCTTCCCGAGCGCGACGCCCTCCTCCTGAGAGAGGGAGCGGCGGCGAGCCGTCCCCGTGATCGTCGAGACGCCGGCCTGCGAGCGGTGTCCCGGCGGCGCGCGGACGCCTCGGCGCGTCTCGGGCGCGAGGGCCGAGGTGCGCCGCGGTCAGCCGCCGACGGTGGAGCCGAAGCCGGACTTGCCGGAGGAGCCGAAGCCGCCGGAGAGGGTCGCCTTCGAGCCGACGGTCGAGCCCGCCGGCGCGCGCTGCACGACGTCGGGCTGGGTCGCTCCGCGGGCCGCGAAGCCACCGGACGCGACGGGCGCCCAGCTGGTCGCCCGCGTCGAGTTCCAGCGCGAGGACGCGAAGATCAGCGGGCCGAGCCAGAAGCCGCCGGCGTAGTGCCCGCGGTACTCGTCGGTCGCCTCGCACAGCTGCTCGGGGTCGTCGCCGACCTCCTCGCCCTGCGCCTGGAGCTGGGCGATCTGCTCCCGCACGTCGGCGAGGCAGTCCTCACGGCTCGCGTAGACGGGGCGCTCGGCGTTCTCGGGGATGACGTAGTCCTGGCCGTCGGCTCCCGTGGCGACGACGCCGTCGGTCGAGGGGCCGCCGTTCGCGAGGGCGACGGCGAGGCCGACCGCGCCGACCGCGACCGCGCCGCCGATGAGCAGGCCGCGGCGGTTCTTCGCGATGCCGCTGATGCCGACGCTCCGGGAGCGGTGGGGAGCGGTGCGGGTGGGGCCGTCGCCGCGGCCGGTGCCGCCGCTCGAGCCTCCGCTCGGCGTGCCGGAGCCCGCCGCGGGCTCGCGGCTGCCCCAGTCGTTCCCGGAGCTCGGCGTCCCGGAATCGCCGGGGGTGCGGTCGTCGTCCGTCATCGGGTCTCCTCGTCCTGCGGGCGGGCCGCGCGGGTGTCCTGCGGCCGGTCGTGCTCGGGGGCGCCGTACTCGGGCGCGGGGGTGCCGGGCGCGGGAGCGCCGTAGGCGGGGGCGGCGCCGTGCCCGGGGCGGGAGGCGGCCGACGCGGCGTCCGCGGCCCCGTCGCTCCGTCCGCCCTCGATGTAGTGGGGCACGAACTCCGCCAGGTCGCCGGTGATCAGGCCGCTCGTCTCGCGCACGTCGATGCCGGCCGGGGTCTCGCCGACGATCCAGCTGCCGATGACGACGGTCTTCCCGTCGACCCGGGCCAGTTCGGCGCGCTCCTGGTGGATGAAGCCCTCGGCGCCGTAGCTCCCGCCGTTCTCGGCGACGACCGAGCCGTCGGCGTCGAGGACCGTCACGTTCGCGCCCTCCCGGCCCAGGCGCGGCTTGCGCACCTGCGCGGTGCCGGGTAGCGGATGCACGGAGGCGGGCAGCAGGTTCGGGTGGCCGCGGAACATCTCCCACAGCACCACCAGCAGCTGCTTGTTGCTGAGCAGGAGCTTCCACGCCGGCTCGACCCAGCGGGTGCGCTCGCGCCGGTCGAGGAGGAGGCCGCCGAACTGCTCGCCGAGCATCCACTCCCACGGGTACAGCTTGAAGACGTGGCGGATCGGCTCGCCGTCGCCGTCGAGGAAGCCGGCGCCGTCGAGCTCGTAGCGGATGTCCTCGACGAAGATCAGCTTGGGGTCGAAGCCGGCCTGCGCCGCGGTCTCGGCCATGTAGGCGACGGTGTCGGCGTCCTCGACGATCAGCTCGCCGTCTCCGGAGTCGTGCAGCGACGCGAGGTGCAGCCGGGCGCCCTCGTCGAGGCTCCAGCGCTCGAGGCGGAGGTGGCGCCACTGCTCGACGAGCTGCTCGTGCAGGCTGTTGAACTGGTCGGCGTCGGGACCCTTCGTCTCGACGAGCCACTGCCACTGAGCCGCGGCGGTCTCGACCAGCGAGGTCGGGGTGTCGGCGTTGAACTCGAGCAGCTTCACCGCGCCCGCGCCGTCGTAGGCGAGGTCGAAGCGGCCGTAGACCGTGGGGTCGTCCTCGTCCCACGAGGTGCGCACCAGCTCGTGGAAGCGGGGCGGGATGCCGAACTCGGCGAAGCGGCCCTTCCGCACCACGAGCTCGCACGCCTCCATGCAGAGGTCGAAGAGCTCCGAGGTCGTGCGCTCGAGCAGGTCGATCTCGGCGGGCTCGAAGGAGTACGCCGCGGACTCGTTCCAGTAGGGGCGGCCGCCCTCGGAGGGGAGGTCGTAGAAGCTGAAGCCGATCTCGTCGCAGCGGGCTCGCCAGTCCGGTCGCGGAGTGAGGGTGTGTCTGCGCATGATGTCCGGCAAGTGTAGGTCGGGCGTCCGCGTGAGGGCAGGGGGTGGCGCCGTCCTCCGCGCTAGCCTCGACGGGAGCGAAAGGCCGTGCCATGACCGCACCCCTCCCGCTCGCGGGCGTCCGCGTCCTCGAGCTCGGCAACTTCATCGCGGCGCCCACGGCAGGCCGACTGCTCGCCGACTTCGGCGCCGAGGTGATCAAGGTGGAGCGGCCCGGCACGGGGGACGAGCTGCGCCGCTGGCGGCTGCACGAGGGGTCCGAGACCTCGCTCCTCTTCCACACGATCAACCGCAACAAGCGCTCGATCGCGCTCGACCTGCGCACGGACGAGGGGCGGGACGCCGTCCGCCGCCTGGTCGCCGAGTGCGACGTGGTGCTCGAGAACTTCCGGCCCGGCACGCTCGAGCGCTGGGGGATCGGGCCGGACGTGCTCGACGAGGCCCGGCCCGGCATCGTGATCGGCCGCATCTCCGCGTTCGGGCAGACCGGCCCGCTGTCGGCCCGGCCCGGGTTCGCGGCGGTCGCGGAGGCGATGGGCGGGTTCCGCGAGCTGGTCGGCGACCCGGACCGGCCGCCCGTGCGCGTCGGCGTCTCGATCGGCGACTCGATCGCCGGGCTGTACGCGGGCTACGGAGTGATGATGGCGCTGTTCCAGCGCGAGACCCGCCGCTCCGCCGGGCTGGATCCGGCACCGCTGGCGGAGCGGGTCGTCGACGTGGCGCTGCACGAGGCGATGTTCTCGATGACGGAGTCGCTGATCCCCGACTTCCAGGCGCACGGCATCGTCCGGGAGCGCGTCGGCGGGCGGATGGAGGGCATCGCCCCGACCAACGCCTACACCTGCGCCGACGGGGCGAGCATCGTGATCGCGGGGAACGCGGACGCGATCTTCCAGCGGCTGATGGCGGTGATCGGCCGCGCCGACCTGGGCGAGGACCCGGCGCTCGCCTCGAACGAGCAGCGCTGGGCCCGGCGCGACGAGCTGGACGCGGCGATCGGCGCGTGGACGGCGGGCCGCACCGCCGCCGAGGCGCTCGCGGTCCTCGACGACGAGGGCGTCCCCTCCGGCCCGATCTACACGGCCGCCGACATCAGCGCGAGCGAGCAGTACGCGGCGCGCGACATGATCCAGGCCTTCGACGTCGAGGACGCCGGCGGCACCCTGCGCGGCGTGGGCTTCCCGGGGATCGTGCCGGTGCTCGGCGGCCGCTCCCTCCCCATCCGCTCGCTCGCGCCCGACCTGGGCCAGGACACCGAGGAGGTGCTGGGGATGCTCCGGCGCACCGGTCCCGCTGCTCCCTCCGCCGGCGGGGCTGCTGCTGCAGCTCCGGCCGCTCCTGCCGCTCCCTCCGCCGCCGCTGCCGAGGAGGCCGGCCGGTGACCGCGCTCGCCTCCGCGCGCCTGCGCGACGTCACCCTCCGCGACGGCCTGCAGCTCACCGGCAAGCTCCTGACGACCGAGCGCAAGGTCGACCTCGCGCGCACGCTGCTCGCCGCGGGAGTGCCCGAGCTCGAGATCGGCTCGCTCGCGCGCGGCGACCTCGTCCCTCCGATGGCCGACACCCTCGACGTGATCGCCGCGCTCACTCCCGAGGAGCTGGAGCGGTGCTGGGTGTGGGTCGCGACTCCGCGCCACGTCGAGCGCGCGGCCGCCGCGGGGGCGCGCCGCTTCCAGTACTGCTTCTCGGCGTCCGACTCGCACAACCTCGCCAACGTCGGCAGGCCGACCGAGGCGAGCATGGCCGCGATGCCGGAGGCGGTCGCGCTCGCCGAGAGCGTCGGCGGGCGGATCCAGCTGTGCATCGCCACCTCCTTCACCTGCCCGTTCGAGGGCCCGGTCGACCCGGAGCGCGTGCTCGCGATCGCGCGCGACACGCGAGCGGAGGGAGCGGCCGACGTGGTCGTCTGCGACACGCTCGGTCAGGCGCACGCCGGCCAGGTGGCGTCGCTCGTCTCACGCGTGGCCGCGGAGACCCCGCCCCGCGAGATCGTGTTCCACGGCCACGACACCTGGGGCTCGGGCGTCGCGAACGCGATCGCCGCCGTGCAGGCCGGGGCCGCGGTGGTCGACGGCGCGCTCGGCGGCCTCGGCGGCTGCCCCTTCGCACCGGGCGCCAGCGGCAACACGGCGACCGAGGACCTCCTGTTCGCCCTGCGCCCCGACTGGTTCACGCCCGGCGCGCTCGCGGTCCTCGTCGGCGAGTCGGAGGCGCTGCTCGCCGAGCTCGGCGAGCCCGGCCGCTCGAAGGCCGCGCAGGGCGCCCGCTCGAACGCCCCCGCCTTCCCCTGGGCGCTCTGAGCGGATCGTCCCCCGCTCGCCGGTCCGAGGCGTCGCGAACGGTCGCCTCCCGCCGCGGAGGACGACCGTTCGCGACGCCTCGACAGCGTCGTGCGGGTCAGCGCGCGAGCAGCGCGCCGAGGCGTGCGCGCTCGGCGCGGAGGACGTCGACCAGGAGGGACCCCTCGCGTGCGGCGAGCCAGCGCTCCAGGGCGAGGTCGAAGAGGGCGGAGGCCGCGAGGGCGGCGAGGGCCGCGTCCTCCGGCGCGACTCCGGCGTCGACGAGGGCGGCGCGCATGCTCTCGGCGAGGGCGGCCGACTTCAGGAGCTCGCGCTCGCGCAGCTGCGGCTCGGAGCGCACGACGGCACGGCGGGCGGCGATCGGAGCGCGCCAGGTCTGGAGGTCGCCCGAGGCGGCCGCCTCGAGGCCGTGCATCACGAGGTCCATCGGCGCGAGGCCGGCGGGGGCGCCGGCGAGCAGGCGGCCGACGATCTCGGGGAACTCGCGCTCGCGGAGGAAGAGGACGTCGCGCTTGTCGGCGAAGTGGCGGAAGAAGGTGCGGGTGGTGAGCCCGGCGCGCTCCGCGATCGCGGGGACGGTGGTGCCCGCGTAGCCGTGCTCGGCGAAGAGCTCCATCGCCGCCTGCTCGAGGCGGAGGGCGGCGTCGGGGGCCCAGCGTGACATCCGCCCAGGATAGCTGACGACACGACGTGTCATCAGGAGTAGTGTGACGACACGTCCTGCCATCACTTCCGACTGGAGCCGCCCGTGCCCGAGAACGCCGCCGCCCTGCTGACCGCCCCGCGGGCCGACCTCGTCGTCCGCCCCGCTCCTATGCCCGTCCCCGGTCCGGGGGAGGTCCTGCTGCGCAACCGCGCCCTGGCCGTGAATCCGGTCGACGAGATGAAGCAGTGGACGGGCGATCTGATGTTCCGGTGGGTGCCGTACCCGGCGGTGCTCGGGGAGGACGTGGCCGGAGTGGTCGAGGCGGTCGGCCCTGGAGTGACGCGCTTCGCCGTCGGCGACCGGGTCGTCGCCTACGCGGTCGGGATGGAGCGCGGGCGGCGGAACCGCGACGAGGGCGCCTTCCAGGAGTACACGGTCGTGCGCGAGGACCTGGCGGCGCCGATCCCCGACCGGCTGGGCTTCGAGGAGGCGGCGGTGCTGCCGCTCGCGGTCTCGACGGCGGCGACGGCGCTGTTCCAGCGGGACCACCTCGCCCTGCCGCACCCGAGCGTCCCGGTCCGGCCGACGGGCAGGACGGTCGTGGTCTGGGGCGGGACGACGAGCGTGGGGAGCAACGCGATCCAGCTCGCCGTCGCCTCCGGGCACCGCGTGGCGACGACCGCGTCGCCCCGCAACCACGATCGGATGCGCGAGCTGGGCGCCGAGATCGTGCTCGACTACCGCAGCCCCACCGTCGTCGCCGACCTGGTGGCGGCGCTCGCGGGCCACGAGGTCGCGGGGGTACTCGCGATCGGGACGGGCTCCGGTGCCCCGTCGGTGGCGGTGGCCGCGGGCACCGGAGCGCGACGCGTCGCCCTGGCCAGCCCCTCCGTCTCGTTCGGCTCGCTCCCGCGCCGGCGCGGTGTCAGCGCCGCCTTCGTGCGGACGATGCTGCGCCTGGTCGGCGGCACCGCGGCGCTGCAGATCGCGGCCCGTCGCCGCGGCATCCGCGCCCGCTTCGTCTGGGGCGGCTCGCTGATGACGAACGAGGTGGGGCCGATGCTGTGGCGCGACCACCTGCCGGCGGCGCTCGCCGAGGGCCGTCACGTCTGCGCCCCGGCGCCCGAGGTGGTGGGTGAGGGGCTCGCCGCGCTGCAGCCCGCCCTCGACCGGCTGCACGAGGGTGTGTCGGCGGTGAAGCTGGTCGTCCGGCTCTGAGGGCGGGCCGCCGCCGCCTGCCCCGCCGTGCCGCGGACCGGCCGCTCCGCCCGCAGCTGCTCCGCCCGAGCCGTGCCGCCGAGTGGCCGCAGCGCCGGAGCCTCGGTATCGTGGCGCGCTCCGACGCGACCCGAGGAGATCCCGTGATCCGCCGCACCGCCCCCGGAGCCGCTGCGCTCCTCCTGCTCGCCCTGACCGGCTGCTCCGCCGGGTCGTCGCCCGCGGCGTCCCCGTCCGCCACTCCGGAGCCCGTCGGCGGCCTCGGGGTCGCCGTCTCGGCGCTCTGCGAGCCCGGCTCCGATCCGCAGTGCGTCCCGGTCGGCGGGCAGGACGTCCTCGTCGATCCCGAGGACTTCACCCGCGCGGGCGTCGCCGCGGTCGAGGCCGATCCGAGCACGGGAGTCGTCGACGTCCGGTTCGACGAGGCGGGCGCCGCCCTCCTGCGCCGCGGCTCGCAGGCGGCCATCGACGAGGGGGCCGACGCCCGGCTCCTCCTCCGCGTGGGCGACCGGGTCGAGTCGGCGCTCTCCGTGATGCAGCCGATCGAGGGCGACACCGTGCAGATCGTTCCCGCGGAGGGCGACGCGCAGGGGCTGGTCGACCGGATCCTCGCCGGCTGACGCCCGCCTAGGATCGGCGCATGGCGAAGGGTTTCCGCACGGAGCGCACGCAGGCGCTCCTCCTCGCGCAGCCCTGGGCGCTCTCGCTGGTGAGCGCCGTCTTCGTGGCGGGGATGCTCTGGCTGGCGGCGGACGCGGGCTGGGATCTCGGCGCGGTCGTCGGCGGCGGACGCCGGCACGCGCCGCTGTGGCTGGTGCTCCTGCTCGGCCTGCCGCTGTTCGGCGCCGGAGTGGTGCTCGGTGCGGTCCGGCAGGTGCGGCTCCTGCGGCGGCCGGCGGCGCCGCCCGTCCCGAGTCCGGAGGCGGAGCGGCTGCGGCGCGAGGGCCCGGGCTGGCTCAGCCGGCGCGAGGACGAGCGAGCGGCGCAGGGCGGGACCGGGAGCGCGCAGGGCGGCACCGGCGGCACACCGGACGTGATCGGCAGCGCTCCCGACGGCACGGACGACCCGCGCGACGAGGCCCGCTGACCGCGCCTCAGAGGTGCAGCATCCCCCAGTCGATGATCACGGCCAGCGCCGTGTAGGCCGCGGCCACCGCTCCGACCGCCTTGCCCGCGCGGTCGAGGTCGGCCTGCGGGTCCGGACCGGCGTCGGCGACGACCCGGAGCAGCGCTCCGACCAGCGCGATCAGCGTGATCGCCAGGATCCAGACCTTGAGCGACGCGTGCGGGTCGACGTGCGCGAGCGTCAGCGCGACGACCGGCACCGCCACCACGAGCATCGACGCCAGCACCAGGAGGCAGCCGCGCCGGGTGAGGCCGGTCGGCCCGAAGGAGCCGCCGCGCATCCAGGCGCGCACGCGCTGCCTCCGCGAGGCGGGCGGACCGCCGGCGGAGTCCGCGTCGGTCGAGGGACCCCAGTCCTGCGCGGTCGTCATCGCGCGGTGCCGGAGCGGTCGGGAGTCGGGCTGGGCCGCATCGGGTCCTCCAGGAGACGAGGGGGCGCGTCGGACGGTGGTGCCGACCCCTCAGTCTCGGGAGCGCGTCCGGCAGCGGCAAGCGCCTCTTCCGGACATGTCCGGAAGAGGACGCTCAGGCCCGTCCCTGCAGGATCAGATTCCAGTACACCCACGGCAGGACGCGGCGGTCGGCGAGGTAGGTGAGGCGCCGCTCCTTCGCCAGGCCCGTCCAGAAGGGGACGGTCGGCTTCGGGCGGTAGCGGTCGTCGAACTCGGCGAACACCACGCTCGACCGCGAGACCACGAAGGGGCAGACGGAGTAGCCGTTGTACACGCGGGGGAGCGGGCGGCCCTTCTGCGCGGCGACGAGGTTCTTCGCGAGCGTGGTGGTCTGCTGGCGCAGCGCTCCTCCGGACTTCGAGTTGACCGTGGCCGCCGCGTCGCCGAGCGCCCAGACGTCGGGGAACCGCGGGTGCCGCAGGGTCAGCGGGTCGACCTCGACGAAGCCGCCCTCGTCGCCCTCGGCGGCCAGTCCGGTGCCGGCCAGCCAGTCGGGGGCCGACTGCGGGGGCACGGCGTGCAGCACGTCGTACGACAGCGTCTCGCGCGGGCCGTCGGTCGAGCGCCGCGCGCGGTCGGGGCCGGGGAGGGCGGTCGCGCGCTCGTCGACGGCGAGGACGACCCGCCGCTCGGCCGCGTCGACCTCGACCAGCTCGCGGCCGTAGCGGACCTCGATCCCGTACTCCGCCACCTTCCGCTCGAGCTCGGAGTCGATCAGCGGCATCCCGAACAGGGTGGGGGTCGGCACGACGAGCACGACGCGGATGCGGTCGAGGACGCCGGTCGCGCGCCAGTAGTCGCAGGCGAGGTACATCGGCTTCTGCGAGGCGCCGGAGCAGGTGCCGGGGCCGCCGGGCTGCGTGAAGACGACGGTGCCGGAGCGGACCTCGCGGAGCACCTGCGACGCCTTGCGGGCGTACTCGTACTCGTAGTTGGACACTCCGAACGGCGAGTCCATCGCCTCCTGGAGCCCGGGGACCGCGGCCCAGTCCTTCTGGATCCCGGGGCAGACGACGAGCTGCCCGTAGCCGACGGTGCGGCCGGAGAGGAGGGTGACCGTGTGCGCGACCGGGTCGAGCGTCTCGACGCGGTCCTGGATCCAGACGACCCCCTTCGGCGTCACCGAGCCCTGGGGCCTCGTCGCCGCGGAGGCGGGTGCGGTGCCGCCCGCGACGTGGGAGAGCATCGGCTGGTAGACGTGGGTCCACCGGGGCTCGATCACCGCGACGTCGTCCACTCCGGAGCGCCGCAGCCGTCCCGCGGTCGAGAGTCCGGCGTTGCCGCCGCCGATGATGAGGACGTCGTGGCGGGCCGCGCCGGGATCGGTCATGGCCTCACCCTAGGGGCGCGCCGGGGCGAGCGGACGGGCTTGCGCAGACCCGCGGAAGGGGGGTGCGCTCGGAGTGCCCCGGGACGGTGATCCCGCACGGCCGCCCGGCTCGCGTCATGCCGCCTCGAGCGCCTGGATCGCGGTCCTCGCGGTCGCGCAGGGGTAGGAGTCGTACCCGTCGTGGGCGTCGAAGGCGCGGCACTCGGCGCAGCGCAGCCGCACTCCGGCGCCGCCCTCGAGGACGCGCTCCGGGCGGTGCCCGTGCAGGATGACGGCGAGGCTCGCGACGAGGGGGTCGCTGCTCACCAGCGCGCTCCGCAGCGCCTCCGACCGGCGGCGGAGGTAGTCGTCCGCCACGGCGTCGATCGACTGCTCGGGGAGGTCCGGCTCGGGCCAGGAGGCGGGCCGCTCGACGGGCAGGTCGAGCTCGTCGAAGCCCATCGACCAGTCCGGGAACCGGCGCTGCTCGTGCACGCTGGTCCAGACGGTGACCACTCCCTCGTGCCGCGGGTCGGCGAGGATCCGCGCGTAGAGCGAGCGCACGTCAGACTCCTCGCCCTCGAGCAGCTGCATCACGCGGCGGCCGCGGAAGACGAGCATCCCCGAGACGCCGTGCTCGACGTTGTTGCGGCGGCTCGTCTCGAGCAGCCGGCGGATCTCCCCCGAGCCCAGGTCGCGGTCGAGCGTGCTGACGTAGACGACGGTGAAGACGAGGGAGTCGCGCCGAGGCGAGTGCTCGACGAGGTGGAGCGTCGCGGGGGAGCGGGCGCCGGCTTCGGGGTCCATCAGGGCCGCGACCTCCGGGAACTCGAGCCAGATCAGGTCCTCCGGAGCGCTCGGCTCCACGGCGGTGACCGCCGGGACCGCGTCCAGCCACTGGGTCCGCTGGCGGAGGTCGGCGGCGACGGCCTTCTCGTCGAGCCCGGGCAGGAGGCCTGCGGCGCCGGAGACGAAGAGGCTCGTCGCGGAGTTGAGCAGCAGCGTCACGACCGTCGCGTGGCCGTCGCCGCCGAGCACGGGGAGCTCGACACTGTCGGTGCGGCCGTGAGCGGCGAGCCCGGAGGCGTAGGAGACGAGTGCGTCGGCGACCGCGTCCCCCACCTGGAAGGTCGCGCCGGCGTACTGGATCTGCTTCATGGCTCCACGATGCGCCTGCGGCGGATCCGCGGGTAGGGGTACCGGTGCCGAGTGGAGCGTGCAGGGGTCGCGGCTACTCCCGCCCGAGGAGCAGGGAGCTGCGACGGGCGCCTCCGCGCCGGCCGCGAAGGCGAGCTCCGGGCGCCCGCGGTGCCGGACGGCGGCGGGATCGGCGCGGGCGTCGGCATGCGCGGCTCTCTCAGCATGCGGAGAGCGGCTCCCCATCTCCGCGCGCTCGTCCGCACCCTGCCCCCTCACGGGCGCCACCGGTACCCTTGACAGGTGCCCCTGACCCTCCCTCCGCTGAGCCGCGCCCGCGCGCGCGCCGCCGCGGCGTACCCGACCCGGCAGCTGCTGACCAAGCGCGCCTCGGGCACGAACGGATGGCTCAGCTCGTGGGGGACGAACGCGCACGGCGAGATCGCCGGCTGCCCCCCGCCGCGCGGCTGACCCGCGACCGCCCCTCCTCCGGAGCCCGCGGCCGCGTCCCCGCGCACGCCCACCCCTCCGGACGGAACCCCTCATGCCGCACCAGCCCCTGCCCGCCGATCAGGCCCCCCACTCGATCTGGCGGGGACTCCGCCAGACCCTCCAGAAGGACACGGTCGGCGGAGCGTTCCTGCTCACCGCGACCCTCCTCGCCCTGATCGTTGCCAACAGCCCCGCGTCCGCGCTCTACAGCGCGGTCCGCGACTTCCGCTTCGGCCCCGAGGCCCTGCACCTCGAGCTGAGCGTCGGGTCGTGGGCGGCCGACGGCCTGCTCGCGATCTTCTTCTTCGTCGTCGGGCTCGAGCTCAAGGAGGAGTTCGTCGCCGGCAAGCTCCGCGACCCGAAGACGGCGCTCGTGCCGATCGTCGCGGCCGTCGGCGGCGTGGCCGTCCCCGCCCTGATCTTCACCGCGGTGAACCTGCCCCGCGGAGGAGCCGCGCTGGACGGCTGGGCGATCCCCGCCGCCACCGACATCGCCTTCGCCGTCGCGGTGATCGCCGTGGTCGGCCGCTTCCTCCCGCCGGCGCTGCGGACGTTCCTCCTCACGCTCGCCGTGGTGGACGACCTCATCGCGATCACGATCATCGCCGTCTTCTACACCGCCGGCATCGACGTGCTGATGCTCCTGCTCGCGCTGGTGCCGCTGGCGGTCTTCGCGGTCTGCGTGCAGCGCGGCGTGCGCGCCTGGTGGGTGCTGATCCCGCTCGGAGTGGCGACGTGGGCGCTCGTGCACGCCTCGGGCATCCACGCCACGGTCGCGGGCGTGCTGCTCGGCTTCACCGTGCCGGTCGTCGCGACGAAGCGCGCCCGGGTGCAGGTGGGGTCGGATGCGGAGGGGCGCCCGGTCTACGACGGCCTCGCCGCGCACTTCGCCGACCGCTGGAGCGTCCTCTCGACCGCGGTCGCGGTGCCGGTCTTCGCGTTCTTCTCGGCCGGAGTGACGGTCGGCGGAGTCGCGGGCCTGGTCGACTCGTTCCAGGACTCGATCGCCGTGGGCATCATCGCGGGCCTCGTGCTCGGCAAGCCGCTCGGCATCGCCGGGAGCACCTTCCTCCTGACCCGGTTCCGCGGCATCGGCCTGGATCCGTCGCTGCGCTGGGTGGACGTGATCGGCATGGCGTTCGTGGCCGGCATCGGATTCACGGTGTCGCTGCTCGTCGGCGAGCTGTCGTTCGGCGCGGGCAGCGAGTCCGACGACCATGTGAAGGTCGGCGTCCTGGCCGGCTCGTTCCTCGCGGCGGTGATCGGAGGCGCGATCCTCTCGGTCCGCAACCGCCACTACCGCCGTCTGCAGGGCTGACGCCCGGCGGGATCTCGCGGCGCCCGCTGCTCGATCGGCACGCGCCTCCTGCTGGTCGAGCAGCCGCCGCAGGCGCCCTGTCGAGACCCGCGCGGCTCAGCCGTGCAGGCCGTGGACGACCGCGTGGCCGCGGCCGCGGGAGATGAGCAGGCGGTTCACCGGGGTCGTGACGACGAAGGCCAGGGCCAGGGCGCCGGCGAGCGAGCCCCAGAAGAGGCCGGACGAGAGGCCCGCGTCCATCGCTCCGGGGATCGCGAGCACCACCGTGTTGTCGACGACCTCCATCACGGCGATCGAGACGGTGTCGGCCGCCAGCGCGATGCCGACGGCGGCGCGCCACGTCACTCCGGAGCGGAGCACGCCCCGCAGCGTGAGCGCGTAGCCGAACACGAAGGCGAGGACGATCGAGAGGGCGACCGTCGCCAGGGCGGGCAGACCCAGGGCGGAGCCGATCACCATGCCGAGGACCTCGCCGATCGCGCAGCCGGTCAGGCAGTGCAGGGTCGCGAGGGCGGCGGCGCGCCAGGTGGTCGGGTGGTGGTGGGCGTGGTCGGTCATGGTGTCTCCTCCGGTTCGGTCCAGGGGAGTGCAATATACCCCCGGGGGGTATATTCCCGATCCGGCCGTCGGAGTCTCCTCCGGCTCTGCAGGCGCGCGAGCCGTTCGCCCGGGCGCGCTACCCTCGCCCCGTGCTCCTCCGAGCACCGCCCCTCGACACCAGGAGCCCCGATGGCCGCCCCCACCGTCCTCTTCGTCTGCATCCACAACGCCGGCCGCTCGCAGATGGCCGCCGGCTACCTCCGCGCCCTCTCCGGCGGCGCCGTCGAGGTCCGCTCCGGCGGCTCCGAGCCCGGCGACAGCATCAACCCGATCGCGATCGAGGCGATGGCGGAGGAGGGCATCGACATCTCGCAGGCCGTCCCGCAGCTGATGACCACCGAGCAGGTCCAGGCCTCCGACGTCGTGATCACGATGGGCTGCGGCGACGTCTGCCCCGTCTTCCCCGGCAAGCGCTACGAGGACTGGGATCTCGCCGACCCGAAGGGCCGACCGCTCGAGGAGGTCCGCTCGATCCGCGACGACATCAGGGCCCGCGTGCAGGCGCTCGTCGCGGAGCTGCTGCCCGCCTGAGCCGGTCGATCCCGTCCGGCCGCGTCAGCGTTCGGCGGGAGGCGGGAACGTCCGCCCGACCGGAGGCGAGCCCGCCGGGAGCGCCGCGCGCGCCCGGTGCAGGAAGACGGCGGTCATGACGACCCGGGCGCGGGCCGGCGACGAGTCGAGCGGGCCGATCAGCTCCTCGATCCGCGCGAGGCGGTCGTAGAGGGTCTGCCGGCCGATGCCGAGCGCGGCCGCCGTCGCCGTCTTGCTCCCCCACAGCGACGCGAAGGCCTCGAGGGTGGCGAGCAGCTCGCCGCGCTGGGCGCGCAGGGGCCCGAGCACCTCCTCGACGAGGTCGTCCGCCTCCGGATCGTCCTGCAGGGAGCTCGCGAACCGCTCCAGGCGGTACTGGCGCGAGTCGACGACTCCGCCTGCGGGCGCCCACTCGCGCGCGCCGCGCACCTCCGCCAGCTCCCGCGGCACCCGCTCCTGCCCGCCGAGCCCGCTGCCGACGCAGAGCAGAGCGTCCGAGTCGAGGGCGGCGCCGAGGCGCAGCAGCTCCGCGCGGCCCTCCTCCATCGCGGCGGCGGTGGCGAACGGCAGCAGCGCCAGCAGCTCGGAGCCGACCACGCAGAGCACCGGGCCGGGATCCGCTCCTGCACCCGTCAGGAGGCGGAGCAGAGCGCGGAGCCGCCGGTCGTCGTGACCGGTGTCGGCCCGGACGCCGAGGTAGCGCTCCCGGGAGCCGGCGCCGAGGCGGCCGAGGAAGGCGTCGATCTGGAGGTCGGCCGCCGGGTCCGCGCGCTCGACGGATGCGATCGCGAAGAGCTGGGCGGTCAGCCGCTCGGTGACCGACGGCGGGCGGTGCCGGAGCACGGCGATCGCGAGGACGTCCGGCGCCCGGTCGAGCGCGACGGCGACGGCGTGGAGGTCGGCGTCGGCGTGGGCCCGCAGATGCAGGGTGCCCAGGAGGGAGTCGCCCGCGTGCAGCACGTTCGAGAACGTCCCGGCCGTCGGCTCCGTGTCGACGCCCGGCCCGGGCGAGGCGCGGGCGATCTCGTCGCCCGTGAGCGAGACGAGCGAGGCGGAGGCGCCCGTCGCGGAGGCGACGACCTGCAGGAGCTCGTCGACGCCGGCGTCCCCGGAGGCCGCGTCGGCCAGCAGACCGGACACTCTGTCCGCCAGTCGGATGCTCCGGAACTTCTGCTCGGTGAGGTGGGTGTTGATGCTCTCGCAGACCTGCACGAAGGGGACGCGCCGGGGCAGGGCGAGCACGGGGAGGCCGAGCTCGTCGGCCGCCGCGACGATCGGCGGCGGCACCGCGGGCAGGCGCGGCGAGAGCTCGAGAGCGAGGGCGCCGACTCCCGCATCCACCAGAGACCGCACGTACTCGCGGCACTCCGCCGGGTCCTGGTCGGTCGAGAGGAGCGCGCCCTCCATCAGGAGCAGCTCGCCTCCGAGGAGGAGGGGCGCGATGTCGAGCTGCTCGCTCGTGTGGGCCCAGCGGATCACGGCGCGCTCGGCGGCCGCGTGCCCGGCGGCCACCACCGGGAGCATGGCGGCGAGGCGCGGATCCCGCATCGCGTCCGACAGCAGGTAGGCCATACAGAACGTCCTCTCGCGTCACGGCGAATTTACACGCGGACGCGCCGCCCGAAACGGGTCCGCACGAGAGTGGAGCCTCACCGGGCGCCCCGCCCTCCCCTTCATCTCCCTCCCCGAGAGGATCCGCCATGAGCACCGACACCCTGCACGGCACCGCCGACGCCGAGGACGCGCTGAGTCCCCTGCCCGACTCCCGACGCACCGCCCGGCTCGACGGGCAGTTCTGGATCTGGGCCGGCGCCAACATCGCCCCCATCAACTGGGTGCTCGGCGCCCTCGGCGTGAACATGGGCCTCGGCCTGGCGGACACCGTCACCGTCCTCGTGCTCGGCAACGTCGTCGGGATGGCGGTGTTCGGCTTCTTCGTCCTCCTCGGCCAGCGGACGGGGGCGACCGGGATGCTCGTGGGACGGGCGATCTTCGGCCGGCGCGGCAACTACGTCCCGGCCGCCATCCAGGCCGTGGTCGTGATCGGCTGGTGCGCCATCAACACCTGGATCGTCCTCGACCTCGTCATCGCGCTCCTCGGCTCCGTCGGCGTCGTCGACCCGGAGCAGGCGAACGTCGGCTGGAAGATCGCGGTGGCGGCGGTGATCATGGCGGTGCAGGTCGCGATCTCCTTCCTCGGCTACCGCGCGATCGCCGCCTTCGAGCGCTGGACCGTCCCGCCGACCCTCCTGGTGCTGGCGATCATGTCGGTCGTCGCCTGGTTCTTCCTCGACATCGACTGGTCCTACGCCGGCCCCGCGGAGGGCGCGCTCACCGGAGGCGACCGCATCGCGGCCATGTCCATCGTGATGACCGCCATCGGCATCGGCTGGGGCCTCACCTGGCTCGCCTACGCCGGCGACTACTCCCGCTTCGTCGGGCCCCGCTCCTCGAAGCGGGGGCTCTACCTGGCCAGCGTCCTCGGCCAGTTCATCCCGGTGGTCTGGCTCGGCGTCCTCGGCGCGACCCTCGCGACGAAGAACGGCTCCGTGGACCCCGGGGAGCTGATCGTCGAGAACTTCGGCGCCCTCGCGATCCCCGTGCTGCTCCTGGTGGTGCACGGCCCGATCGCGACCAACGTCCTCAACATCTACTCGTTCGGCATGGCGACCCAGGCCCTCGACATCCGGCTCGGGCGCCGCGCGCTCAGCCTCATCGTCGGCGTGCTGGCCTTCGCGGCCGCGGTGTTCTTCGTCTTCCAGGACGACCTCGCCACCACGCTCGACGCGTGGCTGGTCGGCCTCGTCGGCTGGGTCGCCCCCTGGGGTGCGATCGTGCTGGTGCACTACACCGTGTTCGAGCCGCGCGTCCGCTCCTTCGGGCACCTGTTCGCCCCGGTCGGCTCGCCGCTGCTGCCGGACGTCCGCTGGCGGGCGCTGCTCTCCTTCGCGATCGGCGCGACCCTGACCTGGCTGTTCATGAACGGCTCGGTGCCCGCCCTGCAGGGTCCGGCCGCGACCGCCCTCGGCGGCGTCGACGTCTCGTGGCTCGCGGGCGGAGTCTCGGCCGGCATCGCCTACCTCCTGCTCGGCCGGGACGCTCCCGCCTGGGTCGAGCGCCGGGAGTCGGCCGCGCCGGTCGCCGCGGAGCCCGAGCCCGTCCGCGGCTGAGCCCGAGCCCCTCCGCGGGCCGGCCCCCTCGCGAGCCGGCCCGCCCCGTCCCACCCCGCACCACGAACGGAACCGCCATGCCCCTCTTCCTCTCCGACGCCGCCGTGATCACCATGGACCCGGTCTCGGGCGCCGTCCCGATCACGGCGAGCATCCGCATCGTCGACGAGCTGATCGTCGCGATCGGCCCGGGCCTCGTTCCCGAGCCGGGCGACGAGGTGATCGACGGGCGCGACCGCCTGGTCGTCCCCGGCTTCGTCAACGCCCACACCCACTCGTGGGAGTACCTCTACAAGGGCCGCTACGACAATCTGCCGCTCGAGCTGTGGATGCTGCTGTCGTACCCGATCCTCGGGAACAGCCGCGTCGCTCCGGATCTGGTGCGGCTGCGCTCGTCGCTCTTCGCCCTCGAATCGCTGAAGGCCGGGGTCACGACCCTGGTCGACGACGTGCTCGAGAACCCGGACCAGGATGCTGAGCAGCTCGCCGCGGTCTTCGACGCGTACGACGAGATCGGAGTCCGCGCCAACATCTCGGGCCACGTGATCAGCAGGCCCTTCCACGAGACGATGCCGTTCCTCGAGGAGTACGTGCCCGCGGAGATCCTCGACCAGGCGCGGTCGGCGTCGCGCCCGACGACGGAGGGCTACCTCGCCTTCAGCCGCGAGGCGTTCGCGACCCAGCACGGGAGGGGAGGCGGGCGGCTGCGCTACATGGTCGCCCCGTCCGCTCCTCAGCGGTGCGGGCCCGAGCTGCTCGTGGGGGCGACCGAGCTGGCGCTCGAGCACGGGGCGGAGTGCCACATCCACGTCCTCGAGACGAAGACGCAGCTGGTGACCGGCGAGCTGTCCTACGGCTCGACCCTGGTCGAGTACATGGAGCGGATCGGCGCGCTCTCGCCGAACACGACCTTCGCCCACGGGATCTGGCTCACCGACTCCGACATGGAGCGGATCGCCGCCGCCGGCACGTCCGTCTCGCACAACCCGATCTCGAACCTCAAGCTCGGCTCGGGCATCGCCCCGTGGCGCGCGCTGCACGACGCGGGCGTGAACCTCGGCCTCGGCACCGACGGCTGCTCGAGCAGCGACTCGCCGCGCATGCTCGACGTCGTGAAGGCCGCGGCGCTCCTGCACAAGGTCACGGATCCGGACATCGCCACCTGGCCGACCGTGTCCGAGGTGCTCACGGCCGGAACGATCGGAGGCGCGCGCAGCGCCGTGCTCGACGGCGTCACCGGCAGCATCGAGGTCGGCAAGCAGGCCGACCTCGTCGTCTACGACCTCGAGACGCTGAACTTCACCCCGCGCCAGCGGCTCGAGAACCAGCTCGTCTACTCCGAGAACGGCTCGTCGATCGACACCGTGATCGTCGCGGGCCGGATCGTCGTCTCGAAGGGCGTCTCGACCACCGTCGACGAGGCGGCCCTCCGCGCGGATCTCGCCGCGCAGCTGGGGGAGATCGTGGCCTGGCAGGACTCGCTGGACCGCACGAACGGCGTGCTCACCGAGCCGTTCCGGCGGATGTACGAGCGGGCGATGCGCCACGACGCCCCCGTCGACCGCTTCAGCGGCCGCCGGCTGGTCTGAGGGCGGGCCGGCTCCCGGCGGACTCCCGGCTCGGCACACGGACGGGCGGGGGCGCGGCTCCAGTAGGTTGCGCACATGAGGTGGCGAGCGGGAGCGGTGGCGGTGCTCGTCCTCGCGCTCGCCGGGTGCACCGCGCCGGCCGACCCCGAGCCGACGACCGGGCCCACGGCCGCCCCCGTCTCCGGGCCGGTGGTCGGCGGCTACGGCGACCTGCACGTCGCGCCCGACGGGTCGATGATGTTCTGCTACTCCGACCCCGACCCGGGATTCACGGGCGTCTGGCGCGAGTGCCAGGACGGGATCCGCACCGTGGGCGTCGACCCGGCCGCGATCGACGCGACCCTCGGGGAGACGGCGACGGCCGATCCGGGCGGGCACCGCTGGGTCGGCGCGGCGGCCGGGAAGCGCACCACCGAGGACGGCACCGACGTCTACACCGTCTTCCTCGCGGGCACGCGCACGGACGACGCCTTCACCGTGACCGCGGTCGGCGAGGGCGCCTACCGCGTGCCGTCCGAGTACCAGGAGCTGCAGCCGGGAGTGCCGGGCGGGTTCCTGGTGCGGCTCGAGCCGATCGGCTGAGCGGGGGCGCCGGCGCGGGCGGAGGAGCCGAGCGGGGTGCAGCGGCCGGGAGGGGCGGACTCGCACCCCCCGCCCGACCCTCACAGCGGGCGCGGCCGGTACCGCTCGATCAGCGCGTCGAACAGGCCGTTCATCCGCTCGTCGACCAGGCGGCGCGACTCGTCGGCGTCGTACCACTCCACGATCTCGCGGGCGCCGTTGCTGAAGCGCACCGAGGGGGAGTAGGCCGGGACGAGGCGGCGGATCTTCGCGTTGTCGAACACCATCGAGTGCGCCTTGTCGCCGACGATCCCGGCACCGAGCTCGGGGTCGGCCGCGGCGATCGCGTCGGAGGCGACGTGCACGAGGCGCGGCTCGACTCCGGCCGCCGCGGCGAGGTCGCGGTGGATCTCGTCCCAGGTCGGCGTCTCGTCGCCGGTGATGTGGAACGCCTCGCCGATCGCGGCGGAGGCGCCGAGAAGACCGACCAGGCCGACAGCGACGTCGTCGGCGTGCGTGAGCGTCCAGAGCGAGGTGCCGTCGCCGAGGACGACCACCTCCTGGCCGCGGCGCATCCGGTCGACGACGGTCCAGCCTCCGTCGACGGGCAGCGCGGTGCGGTCGTAGGTGTGCGAGGGGCGGACGATCGTGACCGGGAAGCCGCTCGCGCGGTGCTCGGCCACGAGCAGGTCCTCGCACGCGATCTTGTCGCGGGAGTACTGCCAGTAGGGGTTCCGGAGCGGAGTCGACTCGGTGACCGGGAGGCTGCGCGGCGGCTTCTGGTAGGCCGAGGCCGAGCTGATGAAGACGTACTGGCCCGTGCGGCCGGCGAACAGGTCGATGTCCTGCTGCACGTGCTCGGGCGTGAAGGCGACGAAGTCGATCACGGCGTCGAAGGTCTTGTCGCCGAGGGCGGCGGTGACGGAGTCGCGGTCGCGGCCGTCGGCCTGCACCTCGCGGACGCCCTCGGGCAGCGGGCGGAGCGACGTCCGCCCCCGGTTCAGCACGGTCACGTCGTGGCCGAGCCGCAGCGCCTCGCGGACGCAGGCGGCGCTGATGATGCCCGTCCCGCCGATGAACAGCACGCTGAGCGACATGGATCCTCCTCCGGCGGCGCCCGCGGCGGACGCCTCCCGACCCGATTCCCCCACATCGGGACGCCGCACGCGAGTCCCTTGACCCGGCTACCGCTCGACGGGACGCCGTTGCTCGTCCTCCGGCTCGGGGGCGAGCAGCGCCTCCGGAGCGGCCGCCGCGGTCGGCACGTCGGGTGCCGTCCGCTGCTCGAGGGAGCGCCCCCAGGCCGTGCCCGCGAGGATCAGCGCGATGCCGAGGAAGCCGACCGGCGCGATCGGGTCGCGGGCGAGCGCGACTCCGACGACCGCGGCCCACACCGGCTCGGTGCCCACCAGCAGGCTGACGCGGGAGGGCGAGGTGCGGCGGACCGCCCACGTCTGCACGAGGAAGCCGAAGACGGTGCAGACCAGGACGAGGTAGAGGAACAGGCCGGCGCCCACGGGGTCGAGCCCCGCGACGTACTCGGGGATCGGCACGCCGACGACGAGCGACGCGGCGCTGAAGACGACGGCGCAGGTGCCGAGCTGCACCGTGGTCAGGCGGAGGGAGTCCATCGGCGCCCGCGCCGAGAGGCGGTGCATCGACGTGACGTGCACGGCCCGCACGACGGCGGCGCCGAGGATCAGCAGGTCGCCGGGGGAGAGCGGGCGGAGGGAGCCGTTGCCCGCGAGCAGCGCGACCCCGACGACCGCGACGAGGCATGCGAGCAGGAAGCGGCCCGGGAGTCGGCGCTTCGAGACGGCGGAGTCGAGGATCGGCGTGATCACGATCGTCAGGCTGATGATGAGGCCCGCGTTGGTGGCGGAGGTGCCGGCGATGCCGTAGGTCTCGAGCGCGAAGATCGTCGCGAGCAGCGCCCCGATGGTCACGCCGACCCGCCACTCCGCCGCGGTGATCCGGTGCCGCCGCGCCGCGACGATCACGGCCAGGCACAGGGCGGCGAGGGTCATCCGCGAGCCGAGCAGCGCCATCACGCTCGAGTCGGTGACGAGCTCCTTCGCCGCGAAGTAGGTCGAGCCCCAGGAGGCGGCGACCACGAGCAGGAGGAGGTCGACCCGGAAGCGGGAGAGGAGAGCGTGCACGGCTCATCGTGGCGGCACGGAGACCCGAAGGACAAGACTGCATCTTCTTCGCCGACGCGTAAGTTGGAACTCATGGAACTCGGACAGCTCAGGGCTCTGCGGGAGCTCGGCGAGCGCGGGAGCATCGCCGCCGTCGCCGCCGCGATGCGGGTGTCCCCCTCCTCCGTCTCGCAGCAGATCAGCGCGCTGCAGCGCCGCACTCCGACGGCCCTGACCTTCCGCGACGGGCGCCGGACCGCGCTGACCCCCGCCGGCCGCGCTCTCGCGGCGGCCGTGGTCGAGGTGGAGGTGGCGCTCGAGCGCGCGGCCCGGGCGGTCGCGGACTTCGAGGGGGAGCCGAGCGGCACGGTCTCGGTCGCCGCGTTCCACAGCGCGGGGCTGGCGATGTTCGGCCCGCTGCTGGAGGCGCTGCGCGCACCGGGTCGGCCGGGCGTCGCGCTCGCCGACTTCGACGTGGCGCAGAGCGCCTTCGCCGGGCTGACCGCGGATCACGACCTGGTCGTCGCGCACCGGCTCGCCGGCAGCGCCGAGTGGCCCGGGACCGTGCGCTCCACGCCCCTCCTCTTCGAGCCGCTCGACCTCGCGCTGCGGCGCGACCATCCGCTCGCCGCGAAGGACGTCGTCCGCCCCGCCGACCTCCGCGACGAGGAGTGGGTCGCGGTGCACGAGGGCTTCCCCCTGGAGCGGGCGATCGACGCCATCGCGGTCCTCGCGGGCGGCGACGCGCGCATCCCGCACCGGATCAACGACTTCCTGGTCGCGGCGGCGGTCGTGTCGGCGGGCGACGGCGTGGCGCTGCTGCCGCGGTACACGACCGACCTGCGGCGCACGCCGGAGGTGGTGCTGCGGCCGCTCGGGATCCCGGGGCTAGGCCGCCACATCGACTGCCTCGCCCGGCCCGAGACGCTGGAGCGCTCGGCCGTGCGGGCCGTGCTCGAGCAGCTGACCGGGATCGCCGCGGGGCTCGCCGCCGCGCCGTAGCATCGTGCCGTGCACCGCCTGATCGAGACCACGGCCGGAGACCCGGCCGCCACGGACCTCTTCGCCCTGCAGGAGGCCGACCTCCTCGCCCGCTACGGCGGCGACGACACCGGTCCGCGCCCTCCCGCCGACGCTCCGACCCTGCTGCTCGAGGTCGACGGCGGGCTCGTCGGCTGCGTGGCGCTCGCGGTCGAGGACGGGATCGGCGAGATCAAGCGGATGTTCGTGGTGAGCGCCGCGCGGGGCCGCGGGCTCAGCCGCGTGCTGCTCGCCGGCGTCGAGCGGCTGGCGGCCCGCGAGGGCGTGGAGCTGCTCCGACTGGTCACCGGCACGGAGCAGCCGGAGGCGATGGCGCTCTACGCGAGCGCCGGCTACGACCCGATCGCGGGCTACGGCTACTGGGGCGACGAGCCGAGCGCGCGCTGCTACGCGAAGCGGCTCGACCGCGAGGCGCTGCTCGCCGACGCGGGCTGACGCCGGGCTGACGCCGGGCTGATGCCGGGCTGGCCGTTCGGCCGTCGGGGCGTGACGCCGGGTTGACGCCGGGCTGCCCGTTCGGCCGTCGCGGGCCGGCGCCGGACTGACGTCGGGTGCTGCGCTCGCCCGTCGCGGGCTCTCCGGGCCGCTCGGTCCAGGGTGCTCGCGAGTCGGGCCGCCCGCTCGGAGGGTCCGTATCGGCGAGTCCGACGGGGCATCTGCGACGTCGTGCACGACTGGTCGGCGGTGCGGAGAAGCTGCTGAGGATGAGGCGCGGGAGGCGCGGCGCGCCGCCTCAGGGCAGGTTCGCGCCAGAGCGGCCTCGAGCGGCGTGCCCCGTCGCGGAGCAGGCGACTCTGTCGGAGCGGCACGGGCATCCTCCCGCGCCTCTCACCCGACTCTGCCCCCGATACCCAGGGGTGCACGATGACAGAAGGACTCCGATGCAGAACGAAGACACCAGCACGCCGAGCGGCGCCCCCGATCGTCTGACCCAGCGCCGAACCGTGGTGAAGGGCGCCGCATGGGCGATTCCTGTTGTGGCCGCCTCGATCGCCGCTCCGATGGCGTCGGCCTCGACCGCCCCCCAGTGCGCCCTGCAGGACGCGCAGCGCATCGACGCCACCTCGACCACCGCGCTCGCGGCCCGGACGATCCCCGTGCCCGCGGGAACCCAGTGGGTCCGCTTCACGGCGGTCGGCGGAGACGGCGGCGGCGTCCGCACCGGGTCGGACGTCACCAGCGCCGGTGCGCGGGTGACGGGCACCATCCCCGTCGACGCGCTCGGCGGAGCGTCCGAGATCGTCATCACCGCGGGCTCGGGCGGCAGCAACCAGGCCGGCGGCCGGGGGCTCGGCAACGGCGGGGCTCCGGGCACTCCGGGCTACATCGGCTCCGGAGGAGGGGGCGGGGCCAGCGGGATCACCGCCGCGGGCTCCCTGCTCGTCATCGCGGGCGGCGGCGGCGGTAGCGCAGCCGGCTTCACCTCGAACGACTTCACCCGGTCCGCCCGCGTCGGGCCGAACGCGGGGTCCGGCGGCCCCGTCGGCGGCTCCGGCTACGAGAGCGCCGTCTCGCGCGCGGACAGCAGCACCGGCTCCACCGAGCAGGCTCCGAGCACCGGCGGAAGCCAGACCGGGCCGGGGCAGCCCGGTGTGACGACGGTGAACGTGACCGAGTCGGTTCTCGGCAGCCCGGGCTCCGGGCGCGACGGCGGTGCCGGCGCACCGAGGACGAACGCGAGCCGCCAGGTGACCTATGCGTCCGGTGGCGGCGGCGGCGGCTACTTCGGCGGTGCCGGCGGCGGCACCTCCCTGTGGGTGCGCGGTGGCGGCTCCTACGCGGCCAACGCGTCGACGGGCGCAGGAGGCAGCAGCTTCGCCGCGTCCGGCGTGACCGTCGAGAACTCCGACGTCGACACCCGTTCGCAGACGATGGGCTACGTGGAGGTCGCCTTCTTCGTCTGCGAGTAGCGCCTGCCCGAAGGCCAGGTGAGCCTCCGTGGTCGCCCGCTCCGGCGTGCGACCACGGAGGCTCGTCGTCGTCACCGTCCGCTCCACGTCGTCCCCGTCCTCCTGATGTCCCATCACCATATCAGTATGGGACGGGAGGCGCCAGCCCTCACTCCTCCTGCGGCTCCGCGCCGTCGTGCTGCAGGCGCACCAGGACGCGGCGGAGGTGCATCGCCGCGAGGACGCCGGGCCCGAGGGTCCGGGAGGTCGCGGCGGTCCGCTCGTCGACGACCTGCACGAGGTGCCGGATCGCGCGGGCCGCGCCCCCGATCGCCCGGTGCGCGGCGGGGGAGCCGGCGTCGTCGCGGTCGATCGCGTCGGCGACCGCCCGGCAGGCCTCGCTCAGCGGCGGGCCGAGCGCCGGATCGAACGGGAGCGCGCCCGGCCGCTCCCAGATGGTGTCCGCGAGGGCGCCGCTCAGATCCCGGACGTGGAAGAGGATCGCGTCGAGCGTCTCGAGGCGGAGGTGGTCGGGTCGGGAGTCGCGCCGGTGCAGCAGTGCGCGCGGGTTGCCCTTGCGGCTCTCGTCCGCGTCCGCGAGGGCCGCGCGGACCTCCTCCGCCGTCCGGGCCAGCTCCTCGCCGTTGCGCGCCCACGCCTCGTGCTCGGGCGGCCACGTCTCCTCGAGCGCGGCGGCCAGCTGGCGCAGGTGCTCCGCGAGCTCGCGCTGGAACGCGTCGACCCGGGCGGACGCCGCCTCGACGGTGAGCCCGGGGGCGACGACCACGTTCACCAGCAGCCCCACCACCACGCCCACCGCCATCTGCACGAGGTAGCCGAGGGAGTAGTCCTCGGCGTCGGCCCCGCCGATGATCAGCACGAAGAGGGCCGCCATCGGCACGTACTCGCGGCCCGCGCCGAACCACCCCGTCCCCGAGAGGACCACGCCGATCCCGACGACGAGCGGGATCGTCCACCAGGTCGGGCCGACGGTGACCACCACGAGGGCGGCGAGCCCGATCCCCGCCGCCAGGCCGAGCAGGGTCTGCAGTCCGGTGCGGACCGAGCCCATCAGGGTCGGGTACATGCTGACCAGGGCGCCGAGCGGCGCGTAGTACGGGTACTGCTCCGCGACTCCGGGAGCGAGCGGCGCGACGGCCCAGGCGATGCCGACTGCCAGCGCCGTCTTGAGAGCGAGCATCAAGCGCGAGCCGGTGACCGCCTCCCGCCAGGCGAGGGCGGCGCGGGACGTCCGGGTGCGGGGCATCCCGGCACCCTAGGCGAGGGGCGCGGACCGTCTCTCCCCTCTTGACAGCGGCGGCGGAGGCGCGAGCGGCGGTGGAAGAAAGAGGACGGCGGCTCGGGACGGCGGTGCTGATCACGACTCACGACGAACGTCCGATCCGGCCCACGTCGCCTGCGCCGTTCCACGGGGCGCCGCGGATCCTTCCTCCGTGACGAAAGCGACCGCGCGGACCGCAGGCGCCGTGAAGTGATGCCACCCCCGCTCACGGGGGCCGTTGAGTTTGCGCAGACGCCCTGTTACCGTGAACAAACCGTGCAGCTGGCGGCGTCGGAGGCCTCGAGGTGGAGGTCCCCCGGATCCTGCGAGTCACGGCGAGTTCTTGTCCGAGGTCCACCGGGCCTCTCCCCTTGGCGCCCTCCGGGGCCTCTCCGCAGCCCCCCCCGCCCCCGGGGGCGCGCCGCTCACGGTGCGCCTCCGGGCCCCACGCCGCCCCTGACGATGGAGTCACGATGACGACCGCATCGACGCCCGTCGACGCCGAGCTCCCCCGATCCGCGGGGCTCCGGCGCCGCCACACGGCCGGGCTGCTGATCCTCCTCGCCGCGGTGGCTCCGCTGCCCTTCACCGCCGCCTCCCCGGCCGTCGCCCTCGGCGAGCCGACCTCCACCGACCCGATCGCTCCGGACACCGCCGACCCCGCGATCGAGTTCCACGACGGCGACTGCTCCATGGTCGCGACAGCCCGGGCAACCCCGTCGTGAAGCGGAAGGCGCCCACCCTCGCGGCACTCGGCACCACCGCCCCGACCACCGGGTACACCGACACGAACCCCGGCGGCTGATCCCTCGTGCCGGTCGAGCAGCTGCCCCTCCCTGCCGGTCGAGCAGCCGCCCGGCGGCGCATCGAGCCCTTCGTGCTCCGCACACAGGCTCCGACACGCCCCTGACGGCGCTGCTCGACCCAGCAGGGCTCGGCACCCCGAGATCCTCTCCCCCTCCCTGAACCGCACCACTCCACTGAAGGAGCACCATGCCCCCCACCACCACACCCGCGCGGCGAGCGCCGCTGCGCGCAGCGCTCGCCGCGCTCGGCCTCGGAGCAGTGCTGCTCTCGGGCCTCGTCGCCCCGGCTCCGGCCGCGCAGGCGGCCGATGCCGTGATCCCGCAGCAGGGCCTCCTCGCCGACTACCGGTTCACGCAGACCACCGGCAGCACGGTCCCGAACACCGTGAGCGGAGGCGTGGGAGCCGCCACCGTCCGCAACGCGACCGACGCGCTCTGGACCGGCACGTCGCTCCGCCTCACCGGCGGCCCCAAGAGCAGCACCACGGCCCCCTGGGTGCAGCTGCCCGCGAACCTGCTGACCGGCCGCTCGTCGGCCACCGTCACGATCGAGACCCGCGCCGACGCGTCGATGCTCTCGAACTTCCACTTCCTGTGGAACATCGGCAGCGACAGTACGAACCAGTACTGGTTCGCGTCCGTCCGCGATCGCGTGCGCACCGCGATCACGACCAGCGGAGGGAACGGCGAGAACAACGCCCGCAGCGCCTCCGCCCTCACCGCCGACCGCTGGTACAGCCTCACGTCGGTGATCGACGGCAGCGCCGGCACGATCTCGTTCTTCGTCGACGGCGTCCAGGTCGCCTCGGCGCCCACCGCCCTGCGCCCCTCGTCGGTGGCCGACCAGTCGCTCAACACGATCGGCCGCGCACCGTACCCCGACCCGTTCTACACGGGCGAGGTCTCGGCGTTCCGCGTCTACGACCGCGCGCTCACCGGGGCGGAGGTGGTGGCCGTGTCGAGCGTCGACGCGAAGCCTCACGCCTCCACGTTCTCCCCGATCGCCGCCGCCGTGCTGGCCGGGGTCGCCCCGCTCACCGTCGACGACTCGACCACGAACCTGCCCGACTACGGAGGAGCGGTGACCTGGTCCTCCAGCGACCCGACCCTGCGCGTCTCGGCCGACGGCCGCACCCTCAGCGCCGACCGCCCCGCCGTGGGCCAGGCCGCGCGCACCTCGTCGCTCACCGCGACGGCGTCGATCCGCGGAATCGTGCAGACCCGCTCGATCGCCGTGACGGTCGAGCCGCAGGTCGGCGTCGACACCCCCTACGGCTACCTGATGGTCCACTTCGTCGAGGACTCCCAGGGCTACGCCGAGAAGATCTACCTCGACGTCTCCCGCGGCGACGACCCGGAGAAGTGGGACCCGCTCAACGGCGCGAAGCCGATCCTGGCCTCCGACCTCGGCACCACCGGTGTCCGCGACCCGTACCTGACCTACAACCCCGACACGAAGAAGTACTACATCATCGCCACGGACCTCCGCGTCTTCGGCGGCGACCGGGGCCCCAGCACCTGCGACACCTGGTGCTACTGGACCACCAAGGGCAGCACGAAGATGAACGTCTGGGAGTCGAGCGACCTCGTGTCGTGGAGCGACGTCCGCCAGTTCGACGTGGCGCTCGACGCCGCGGGGACGAAGAAGCTCGAGGCCGGCATGATGTGGGCTCCCGAGGCCACGTGGGTGCCGGACTACGCGGGACCCGGCAAGGGCGCGTTCGTCGTCTACTGGTCCTCGACGGTCTACCCGACCGCGGCGCACACGCCGGGCACCGGATCCTCCCGCGTGCTCTGGGGAGCGACCACGGACTTCACGCAGGCCACCTACTCGTACGGCGGCACCTTCATCGACACCGGGGCCGACACGATCGACACCACGCTGATCCAGGACTCCGGCACGACCTACCGGATCTCGAAGGACAACGGCACCGGCAAGGGCATCTACATGGAGTCGACCACCTCGGCGACCTGGTGGCTGCCGACGACCTCGTGGACGCAGATCCAGTCGCGCATCGGCGCGGTGTGGTCCGGCGGCAACCCCGGTGGGGTCGAGGGCCCCGCGGTGTTCAAGGACCACGGCGAGGACACCTGGTACCTGTACGTCGACGTGATCCCCGCGACCGGCTACAAGCCGATGGTGACGAACGACCTCGACACGGGCTGGACCCAGCTCACCGACCCGGGCTTCTCGCTCGCCTCGTCGACCAAGCACGGCGGCATCGTCTCGCTGACCGCGGGGCAGTACGCCGAGGTCCGCTCGGCCGACGCCGCCTCCGCGGTCCGCTCGGACCTCGGCGAGGTGACGGTCGCCTCCGGCACCGACGCCGCGGCGGCTCTGCCCGCCCGCGCCGACGTCGTGCTCGCCTACAACCGGGGCACCGCCTCGCAGCCGGTCACCTGGAACACCTCCGCGGTGGCGACGGCGCCCGGCCGCTACTCCGTCACCGGAGTCGTCCGCACGATCGGTGCGAACGACAACCAGTGGGTGGGCGCGAACGGATCGACGGCCTACAACGCCGCCGACCGTCGGCTCTCGAGCTCCACGGCCGTCACGGTCACCGCGACCGTGGTGGTGACGGCACCGACCTCGACGCTCACCGCGTCCACCCGCTGCGTCGCGGGCAAGGTCGTCCTCACCGGAGTGGTGAAGAACACGGGCACGACGCCCCTCTCGGTCGTCATCCGCTCGCCGTTCGGCGCCTCGCAGACGCTGACCGCCGCCCCCGGCGCCAGCGCCTCGGCCGCCTTCACCACCCGTCAGGCCTCGGTCCCGGCCGCCTCGCTCACCGCGGGCGCCCTGACCGCGGCCTACCCGGCGCGCACCTGCTGACGCACGCGCGCCGCTGACGCCGAGACGGCCCGCCCCCGCCGAGACACCGCCCCACCGCGGTGCCTCGGCCGGGAGCGGGCCGTCTCGGCGTCGAGCGCCTCGGAGCTCCGCGGCGGCCGCCCCACATCCCGGCACGGCAGGCTGTACGGATGAGCGCGCCTGGAACCACCGACCCCCTCGACCACGTCCGCGTGCGCGGCGCCCGCGAGAACAACCTCCGGAGCATCGACGTCGACGTGCCGCGCGACGCCCTCGTCGCCTTCACGGGGGTCTCCGGATCGGGCAAGAGCTCGCTCGCCTTCGGCACGCTCTACGCGGAGGCGCAGCGCCGCTACTTCGAGTCGGTCGCCCCCTACGCGCGGCGGCTGATCGACCAGGTCGGCGTGCCGGACGTCGACTCTATCGAGGGCCTGCCGCCGGCCGTCGCCCTCCCGCAGCGGCGCTCCGGAGGCTCGGCCCGCTCCACGGTCGGCAGTGCGACGACGCTCTCGAGCGTGGTGCGGATGGTGTTCTCGCGCATCGGCGCCTACCCCGAGGGCGCGCCGATGCTGCTCGCGGAGGACTTCTCGGCCAACACCGTGCAGGGCGCCTGCCCGAGCTGCCACGGCATCGGCCGGGTCTACGACGTCCCCGACGAGCTGATGGTGCCGGACGACTCGCTCTCGATCCGCGACGGGGCGCTCGCCGCCTGGCCGACCGCCTGGCACGGCAAGCAGCTGCGCGACAGCCTGATCTCGCTCGGACACGACATCGACGCTCCGTGGCGCGACCTGCCCGCGGAGGACCGCGACTGGATCCTGCACACTCCCGACTCCCCGCAGGTTCCCGTGTGGACCGACCGCTCTCCCGCGGAGGTGCGCGCGGCCGTGGCGGCCGGTGACGAGCCGCGCTACATGAGCACGTTCCTCGGGGTGCGCCGCTACGTGCTCGACACCTTCGCCGGCTCGAAGAGCGCCCGGATGCGCGAGCGCGCGGCCTCGTTCGTCGTCAGCGTCGCCTGCCCGGTGTGCGGCGGCCAGAGGCTGAAGCCCGACGCGCTCGCCGTCACCTTCGAGGGGCTCGACATCACCGAGCTGTCAGCGCTCCCGCTCGAGGAGCTGGTCGTCGTCGCGCGGCGCGTGCTGGAGCCCGGCTGGACCCCGGCCGACGGCGCTCCGCAGACCCGCCTGGCCGCGCAGCGGCTGGTCGAGGACCTCGTCGCCCGCCTCGCGCCGATCGTCGACCTGGGCCTCGGCCACCTCTCGCTCGACCGCTCCACGCCGACGCTCTCCTCGGGGGAGCTCCAGCGGATGCGCCTCGCAACGCAGGTGCTCTCGCGCCTCTTCGGCGTCGTCTTCGTGCTCGACGAGCCGTCCACGGGCCTGCACCCCGCCGACACGGAGGCGCTGCTCGGCATCCTGCGGACCCTGCGGGCGACCGGCAACACCGTCTTCTTCGTCGAGCACTCCCTCGACGTCATCCGCGAGGCCGACTGGATCGTCGACATCGGCCCGGGCGCGGGGTCGGGGGGCGGCACCGTCGTCTACTCCGGCCCGCTCGACGGCCTGCCGGGCGCCCGCGACTCCGTCACCCGCCGCTACCTCTTCCCCGAGGGCGACCCGGCGCCGCTGCGCTCCCGCCGCACCGCGGAGCAGTGGATCGAGCTCGCCGGAGTCTCGCGGCACACGCTCGACGACCTCTCCGTCGCGTTCCCGGTCGGGGTTCTCACCGCGGTCACCGGCGTCTCCGGATCGGGCAAGTCGACGCTCGTGAACCAGGCGCTGCCCGATCTGCTGCGCGCCTCGCTCCGCGCCGACGTCGCCGAGGACGCGCCGGCCGAGGAGGGTGGGGAGGCGGACCCGCTGCTCGACGCGGCTGCGGCGGCGACCCGCGGCACCGCCTCCGGGCCCGCGGACCGCCTGCGCCGGGTGGTGCAGGTGACCCAGACCCCGATCGGCCGGACCTCGCGCTCGAACGTCGCGACCTACACGGGCCTGTTCGACCGGGTGCGGACGCTCTTCGCGGCCACACCGGAGGCGAAGCGCCGCCGCTTCTCGGCGAGCCGCTTCTCCTTCAACCTGCCCAGCGGGCGCTGCCCCGTCTGCAAGGGCGAGGGCTCCGTGGAGGTGGAGCTGCTGTTCCTCCCGACCGTCGAGGCGCCCTGCACGGCGTGCGGCGGCACCCGGTACAACGACGAGACCCTCGAGGTCACCCTGGGCGGCCGGACGATCGCCGACGTCCTCGCGCTGAGCGTCGCCGATGCGCGCGAGGCCTTCGCCGAGGACCGCGAGGTCGCCCGCCACCTCGACGCGCTGGTGGACGTGGGGCTCGGCTACGTCTCGCTCGGCCAGCCGGCGCCCGAGCTGTCCGGGGGAGAGGCGCAGCGGGTGAAGCTCGCCTCGGAGCTGCGTCGCGCCCAGCGCGGGGACACGCTCTACCTGCTCGACGAGCCGACGTCGGGCCTGCACCCCGCCGACGCCGACCGCCTGCTCGAGCACCTGCAGCACCTGGTCGACGCGGGCAACACGGTGATCGTCGTCGAGCACGACATGCGTGTCGTCGCCGACGCGGACTGGGTCGTGGACCTCGGCCCGGGAGCGGGCCGGGCCGGCGGCTCGGTGGTCGCGACGGGCACTCCGGAGGAGGTCGCCGAGGCCGCGGGCAGCCGCACCGCTCCGTACCTCCGGGCGGCTCTGGACCGGCGCCGCTGAGCACCCGAGGACCCTGTCAGTCCTCTCACCGAAACCTCACCGAAAACAGTTGTTAACGGTAACATTCGAGGCGGCCCGCCCCCCTGGGCCGGATTTCTCAACGACGAGAGGCCTCACGAATGCGACGACGACTCCCCCTGGCCACCGTGGCGGTGATGGCGCTGACGGCGGGTCTCCTGTCGGTCGGCCCCACGGCTCAGGCCGCCCCCACCACCTCGCTCGACGCCGCGAAGGTGCTCGAGCTCCCGTTCGACGGGTCGCTCGCCGACACCAGCGGTCGTGGTACCGCCCTCGGGATGCAGAAGGGCACCGCCTCCTACGGCACCGGCCTGAACGGCCGGGCGTTCGAGTTCACCGGATCGAACGCGATCTCGCTCGGCACTGCGGCGGCGCTGCAGCCCGCCGACCTCACCGTCTCGTTCTGGTACAAGCCGACCAGCGCGATGACCGGTGAGCAGGTCTTCACCTGGAACAAGACCGCCTACAACTCCGACGGCTGGTACCTCACCTCCGAGGGCGACGGCACCCCGCTCGCGCTCTCGATCGGCCCGTCCGGCGGTCAGCCGTACAAGGTCGCCGTCGAGACCGCGCGCTCCAGCTTCTTCCCCGCGGGGGAGTGGACGCACGTGGTCGCCACGTACGACAAGAGCACCAAGGCCGTCGCCTTCTACCGCAACGGGGTGAAGCAGACCGCCGTCGTCAAGACCGCGCCGTCCTCCTCCGCGTCCGGCGTCCTCGGCTCCGAGAGCACGTCGACGAAGACCCTCGGCTTCAACGGCCCCCAGTACAACGGCGCGCACCTGCGCGGCCTGCTCGACGACTACGCGCTCTACAACGGCGTCGCCACCACCACCGACGTCGTCGCCCTGACGAAGGCCGGGAACCCCTCCTTCGACCCCGCGAGCATCGCCCGGGCCGACCTCGAGCTGGTCGCCCCGCCCGCGAGCACCAGCACCGGCTTCACCCTGCCCACCGTCGGCGCGAAGGGGTCCGCCCTCAGCTGGACCTCCTCCGACCCGGCGACCGTCGCGATCAGCGGAGGCACGGCCGCGGTCACGCCGCCCACCGGCTCCGCGACGCAGGTCGTCCTCACCGGCTCCGCCACCTACGGGGGCAGCACCGCGGTCACGAAGACCTACACTCTCCAGGTGCAGCCCCGGGGAGTGAAGACGTCGAACTACCTTCTGGAGGCCGGCCTGTCCGACGTCTCCGTGCAGGACCCCTACCTCGAGAACGGGGAGCAGCAGACCGTCGAGTACCTGCTGAGCCTCGACCCCGAGATGTTCCTCTACTCCTTCTACCGCGAGGCCGGGCTCACACCGACCACCAGCGGCGGATACGGGGGTTGGGAGCGCGAGAACGGCACCCGGTTCCAGGGCCACTTCTTCGGCCACTACCTCTCGGCGCTCTCGCAGGCCTACGCGACCGAGGAGGACGCGGCCACCAAGGCGGCTCTGCTCGCGAAGCTCACCGCTTCCGTCGACGGTCTGAAGAAGGTCCAGGACGCCTACGCGCTGAAGGACCCCGCGAACGCCGGCTACGTCTCGCCGTTCCCGACCCGCTACCTCCCCTCAGGCGGCGACGGCCTGCTCGTCCCCTTCTACAACCTGCACAAGGTGCTCGCAGGCCTCCTCGACGCCCACGACCAGGCGCCCGACGCCGTCTCGCAGAAGGCGCTCACCGTCGCCGGCGGCTTCGGCAGCTGGATCACCGCCTGGGCGGGCCGCCAGGCCAACCCCGGGCAGCTCCTGAACACGGAGTACGGCGGAATGAACGAGGCGCTCTACCGCCTGTACGAGACCACGCACGACCCGGCGCACAAGCGCGCGGCCGAGTACTTCGACGAGACCGCGCTGTTCCAGAAGCTCGCGAACAACGAGGACGTCCTCAACGGGCTGCACGCGAACACGACCGTCCCGAAGCTGATCGGCGCGCTGAAGCGCTACCGCGTCTTCACCGACGACCCGGCGCTCTACGCCACGCTCACCGCCGCGGAGAAGTCGGATCTCGACATGTACCGCCGTGCCGCCGAGAACTTCTGGCGCATGGTCGACGAGACCCACACCTACGCCAACGGCGGCAACAGCCAGTCCGAGCACTTCCACGCACCCGGCACCCTGTACGAGTACGCCACGAACGGCCAGACCACCGGCTACGGCGAGAACTCGACCTCCGAGGGCTGCAACATCTACAACATGCTCAAGCTCACCCGGGCGCTGTTCCAGGTGACCGAGGACGTGAAGTACGCCGACTTCTACGAGGAGACGTTCATCAACGGCGTCCTCTCGGTGCAGAACCCGGACACCGGCATGGTGACCTACTTCCAGCCGCAGACCGCGGGCTACGCCAAGGTCTTCGGGCACGAGCTCGACGAGTTCTGGTGCGACCACGGCTCGGGTATCGAGAGCTTCACCAAGCTCGGCGACTCGATCTACTTCGAGAAGCCGAAGACCGTCTTCGTGAACCAGTTCCGCTCCTCGGTCCTCCGCTCCTCCGCGAACAACCTCCGGCTGACCCAGACGGCGGACATCCCGAGCACGGACACGGCGACCCTGAGGGTCGAAGCGCTGGCCGGAGGAGCCGTGGCCGCGGACACGACCCTCAAGCTGCGCGTGCCGTCCTGGATCGACGGAGCGCCGACGCTCACCGTGAACGGTGCCGTCCGTGCCGTCACGGCCCAGGCCGGATACGTCTCGGTCGCCGTCGCCGCCGGTGACGTGCTGACCTGGAAGCTGCCCGCCGCGGTCAGCGCGGTCGCGGACACGGAGAACCCCGACTGGACCGCGTTCCGCTACGGACCGGTGCTGCTGGCGACCGAGCTCAACCGCTCGAACGTCGAGGCGTCCTACGTCGCCGGCGTCCTGGTGCGCATGGGCACGGCCGACAAGTCCGTGAACTCGAACGTCGTCGTCGCGGACTCCGCGGCCTGGAAGTCCGCGGTCCGCGGCAACCTGGTCCGCCTGCCCGACGGCGCGGACGGCAACGGCCGCACGACGATGCGCTTCGGCATGAAGAACGTCGACGCCGCGTCCGCCGCCCGGGTGTTCACTCCGTACTACAGCCTCTACAACGCCCGCTACGCGACCTACATGACCCTGATCGAGCCCGACTCGGCCGCGGCCCAGGAGCTGATCCGGACGCAGAAGGAGCAGCTGCGCGTCGACGAGACGACGATCGACTCCCTCACCTCCTTCGACAACAACAACAGCGAGGCCGACAAGAACTACAAGACCGCGCGGTCCTCGGTGGGGACCTGGCGCGGCGAGGGGTACCGCGACGGCGAGCGCTCGGCGGAGGCGTACTTCCAGTACGACATGATCGTCGACCCGGCTCTGCCGGCGAACTACCTCGGGGTCCGCTACTACGGCGGCGACGCGGGACGCACCTTCGACGTCTACCTCAACGACGTGAAGCTCAAGACCGAGGTGGTCTCGGGAGCGGCCGGAGCGACGAGCTGGTACGTCCAGTACGACCGGATCCCGGCGTCGATCCTCAGCGGTCTCGCCGCGAAGGACAGCTACAAGCGCGACCAGAGCGGGAAGTACGTGCTCGACGCGAAGGGGCAGAAGATCCCCGTCGTCACGGTGCGCTTCCAGGGCACCGGATCCAGCTACGTCGGCGGTGTCTTCGGGGTCTACACGACCGAGTCGACCACCTACGCTGCGGACCCGGAGCTGACGAAGCTCTCCTCCGACGTCGGGACGCTCTCGCCGGCTCTCGCCGCCGGGGTCAGGGACCACACGCTCACGGTGCCGGCCGGCACGACGAGCGTCTCGCTCGACCTGGACCCGGCCGTGCCCAGCGGCCTGGTGAAGGTCGACGGCGTGCTGATCGACGACACCGTCCGCCGCACCGTGCCGCTCGCGGCCTCGGGGACGACGAGCGTGGTCGTCGAGTCGTCGGCGCAGGACCACACGACGACAGCGACCTACCGCCTCTCCATCGTCCGCGCCTCCGCGGCGACGGTGCCGACCACCGTGACGGCCACCAGCCGCTGCGTGGCGGGCAAGGTCGTGGTGACGGTCTCCGCTCGGAACGACGCGAAGGTCCCGGCGGCGATCACCCTCGGCTCCGCCTGGGGCTCGAAGGCGTTCACCGGGATCGCTCCCGGGTCGAGCGCCTCGCACGCCTTCACCACCCGCACCGCCTCGGTGGCCGCGGGCTCGGCGACGGTGACCGCGACGGCGACCGTGGACGGAGCATCGGTGACCACCACGAAGCAGGCCGCGTACTCCGCTCTCACCTGCAAGTGACGTGACGACGACGGCCGCCGGGGATCGCCCCCGGCGGCCGTCGTCGTCAGTCGGAGGTGCGGTAGAGGCCCTGGAGCAGCCCGATGACGTCGCCCAGGACGGGCGGCGGGTCGCTCCGGATCCACGCGGCGTGCACGGGGACCGGCGGGGCGTCGCGGATGACCCGGTAGGCGAGGCCCTGCCGTCGGTACTGGCTCACCGTCGATTCCGCGGTCACTCCGCGGGCGGAGCCGCTGCTGATCACCGTGAGCCAGTCGTCGACGTCGGTCGTCGGGACGGTGATCCGCGGCCGGTCGTGCTCGGGCCAGAGGTCGAGCCGGGTGCTTCCGGTCCGGTCGTCGAGCGCCAGCGGAGCGGTCGCCACCTGGGCGAGGGTGACCGTGCGCTTCGCGGCGAGCGGGTCGTCGGCGGACAGCGCGCAGTAGCGCTTCTCGGTGCCGATCAGAGCCGACTCGACGTCCGCAGCCGGGGATCCGCGCCGGAGGATCGCCAGATCGCTGAGGCCCTCGGCGAGCCCCGCGGTGGGGGTGTTGGAGCGGATCAGCCGCAGCTCGTGGCGGGGGAGCGCCGCGGCCCAGCGGCGCTGGAACTCCTGGGTGTGCTCGCCGAGAGCCGACCAGGCGTAGCCGATCCGGATCGTGTCCGTCCCGGCCGCCGCCTCCTCGCGAAGGTCGTCGACGACGGCCAGGACGCGGCGGGCGTGCCGCAGCACCCGCTCGCCCGCCGGCGCGAGCTCGACGCTGCGGGTCGTCCGGTGGAGGAGCCTTCGTCCGAGGACGGACTCGAGCGCCGCGACGTTGCGGGAGACCGCCGTCTGGGAGATGCCGAGGTCGATCCCCGCGTCGGTGAAGGTCCCGGCGTCCACGACGCCGACGAACGACCGGAGGTGGCGCAGTTCCAGTTCCATGACCGCATCCTATTCATGCGGTTCCCGCATCGATCGGGCCGATGACGCATTGTGAGCCGGGGCCGGACGGCTCGCAGACTTCCGGAATGACGAAGCAGCTCCCCGGCGACGGCCGGACCGTCGGCGTCGCGACCGCCCTCGCGAGCGCCCTCTCGAATCAGCTCGGGGCGGCCTCCGGGACTCTGGCCTTCCCGGTCCTGGGATCCGTCGGAGTGGTCGCCGTCCGGCAGATCGTCGCCGCGCTGATCCTCCTCCCGGTCGTCCGGCCGCGGATCCGCGACCTGACCCGCGCGCAGTGGTGGCCCGTCCTGCTCCTCGCCGTGGTGTTCGGAGCGATGAACCTCACGCTCTACGCGGCCATCGACCGCATCGGGCTGGGGCTGGCGGTGACCCTGGAGTTCTGCGGGCCGCTGGCGGTCGCGCTCCTCGGCTCCCGGAGCAGGACCAGCGCGCTCTGCGCCCTCGTCGCCGGAGCAGGCGTCGTCGCGATCGCCGGGCCGAGGCCATCGTCCGACCAGGTGGGGATCGCGCTCGGTCTCGCGGCCGCGTGCTGCTGGGCCGCGTACATCCTGCTCAACCGGATCATCGGACTCCGTCTGCCCGGAGCGCAGGGGACCGCCACGGCGACCGGGATCTCCGCCGCCGTCTTCCTGCCCGTCGCCGTCTGGACGCTCGTCTCGACCCGCCCCGACGCGGGCACCGTGCTCCTGGCGGTCGGCGCCGGCGTCCTGGCGACGGCCGTCCCGTTCGTGGCCGACGTGATCGCGCTCCGGAGGCTCCCGGCGAGCGTGTTCGGGACGCTCATGAGCGCCAACCCCGTCCTGGCCGCCCTCATCGGCGCGGTCGTGCTCGGGCAGGACGTCGGCGCGGCCGGATGGATCGGCATCGCCCTCATCGTCACCGCGAACGCGGCGGTCCTCCGGCGGGGGCGTCGCGCGCGGTGAGGCCCGGCGGCGGGCCGAGCGAGAGGTGATCCCGTCGAGATGCCGCCGCTGTGCGTTACCTGTTCGTTATGAAAAAGGCGCCTACACGACCAAACCAGGGACACCCTGGGAAACGGCAGGTCGCGGGAGAAAACTCTCCTCCATGAACCAGACAGCGGCACCCGTGCGCGAGCATCGAGCTCTCTACTTCCTGCTCGCCGCCCTCGCGGGCATCGTCACGGGCGGAGTCCTCCTCGCCGTCGCCGAGCTCATCGCCCTCGCGGTCGCCCGCACCGCGAGCCCCGTGCTCGCGCTCGGCGCCTTCATCGTCGACATCGTCCCGCGCCCGCTCAAGGAGTTCGCGATCGAGACGTTCGGCGAGAACGACAAGACCTTCCTGCTCGGCAGCGTGGGCGCCGCGGTCGTCGTCGCCGCCGCGATCGCCGGAGTGCTCCAGCTGGTCCGCCCGCCGCTCGGCCAGGTGCTGCTCGTGATCGCCGGCGGCCTCTCGATCGCCGCCATCGTGACCCGCACCGGAGCGTCGCCGCTCGCTGCGGTGCCCACGCTGGTCGGACTCGTCGTCGCCGTCGTCGTCATGCACCTCCTCTTCACGCGCCTGCGCGGCTGGCGTGCGGCCCGGGCCTCGGAGGCCAGGGGAACATCCTCCGAGGCCCGTCCGGGCGCCCTCGAGCGCCGCGGCTTCTTCCGCATCGCGCTGATCTCCGCCGTCGGCGCGGCCGTCGTCGGCACCGGTGCCCGCCTGGTCAACGCGGCGACCTCCTCCCTCGCCGGTGTCCGCGACGCCCTGCGCCTGCCGTCCCCGCGCAGCACCGTCTCGGTCCCCGCGGGCGCCGAGCTCGACATCGAGGGCATCACCCCGCTCTACACGCCGAACGCCGACTTCTACCGCGTCGACACCGCCCTCACCGTGCCCAACCTGGACCCGTCGGCCTGGTCGCTGAAGATCACCGGCATGGTCGACCGCGAGGTGACGCTGAACCTCCAGCAGATCTTCGACATGGGCCTCGACGAGTACGGCATCACCCTCACCTGCGTCTCGAACCAGGTCGGCGGCAACCTCGTCGGCAACGCCAAGTGGCTCGGCGTCCCCCTGCGCGACGTGCTGAAGATGGCCGGCGTGCAGAGCGGAGCCGACATGCTCCTCTCCACCAGCAGCGACGGCTACACGGCGTCCACCCCGATCACCGCGGTCACGGACGAGAACCTCGACGCGATCCTCGCCGTCGGCATGAACGGCGAGCCCCTCCCGTTCGAGCACGGCTTCCCGGTGCGGATGATCGTGCCCGGCCTCTACGGCTACGTCTCGGCCACCAAGTGGCTCACCGAGCTCAAGGTCACCACCTTCGAGGCCGACCAGGCCTACTGGACCCCGCGCGGCTACTCCGCCGAGGCCCCCATCAAGATGTCCTCGCGGATCGACACCCCGCGGATCGGCGTCCCCGTCACCTCGGGCGCTCTCAAGATCGCGGGCGTCGCCTGGGCGCAGAGCATCGGCATCGAGAAGGTCGAGGTGAGCATCGACAACGGCGACTGGCAGGAGGCGACGCTCTCGACCCCGGTCAACCTCGACACCTGGGTGCAGTGGTTCGTCGACTGGGACGCCCAGCCCGGCTCGCACTACGTCGCGGTCCGCGCGGTCGACAAGAACGGCATGGTCCAGATCGAGGACCGCGCGCCGGTCGCGCCCGACGGATCCTCCGGCTGGCAGCGCACGCTCATCAACGTCACCTGACGCCCGGCGGAGGCGCCGATCCCCGTGGGTCGGCGCCTCCGGTGCGTCCGGCGTCCGTCGCGAGGACGCTCCCGCGGTGCGGACGGCCCTCGACGCGACGACGCCTCCGCGGCGGGCACCGCGGCACGTCCCGGCCCGGCGCGCAAGCCTCCGCGGCGGCGCGGCCCGCGAGGAGGCGCCGCTCTAGCCTTCGAGGATGCGCTCCCGGCTCCTCCACCTCCGCGAATCCTTCTGGTTCCTCCCGGCCCTGTTCGGCGTCCTCGCCGTCGGGCTGGCGCTGGGGCTGGTCGAGGTCGACCACCTGCTGGTCCGCGCCGGCGTCAGTGACATCCCCCTGATCGAGGACCTGTCGCCGACCGGCGGCCGGGCGATCCTCTCGGCGATCGGCGGGACGATGCTGGGCGTCGCCGCGACCTCGTTCTCGATCACGATCTCGGTGCTGGCGACCACGTCCTCCGCCTACGGGCCCCGGCTGGTCCGCAACTTCATGGCCGACCGCGGCAACCAGGTCGTCCTGGCGGTGCTCACGTCCACGTTCCTGTACTCCCTGATCGTGCTGCGCGCGGTGCACACGGAGGAGGACGCGTCGCTGACGTTCGTGCCGGTGGTGGCCGTCTCGTTCTCGGTGCTGCTCGCGGTGGGCGACGTAGCGGTGCTCGTCTACTTCATCCACCACATCGCGCTGTCGGTGCAGGTGACGACGCTGCAGCAGCGGGTGCTCGGCGAGCTCTTCGACGTCATCGAGCGGCTGCACCCGGAGAGCGGGGAGGAGCCGACGGACGCGGAGGAGGCCCTGCCGCCGGCGGGGCGCGAGCCGGTCGTCCTGCGGGCGGTGCGGGGCGGCTACGTCGAGCAGCTCGAGGTCGAGCGGCTGGTCGCCCTGGCCCGCCGCGGCGACGCGCGGCTCCGGGTGCTCGCGCTGCCCGGCGACCACGTCCTCGTCGGCGACCCGGTGCTCGAGGTCCTGGAGGGGTCCGTCGCCCAGGAGGAGGCGGTCGCCGCGGTCGTCGTCGCCGACGCGCGCACCCCGCACCAGGACCTCCGCTACGCCGTCCAGCAGGTGGTCGAGATCGGAGTCCGCGGGCTCGCGACCGGCACCAACGACCCGTACACCGCGGTCGGCGCCGTCGAGGCCCTGACCAGCGCGCTCGTCGACCTCTGCGGCCGGCCGGAGGCGCGCGGCCGCTACTCCAACGCCGACGGAGTCGTCCGCCTGGTCGTCCCGTGGCCTCGAGCGGGCGAGCTTCTGGCCGACGTGTTCCTCGCCCTGCGCTCGTACGCGATGGAGCAGCCGCTCGTCGTCCGCGCCGGCGTGCGCCTCGCCGAGCGGCTCGCGGTCGTCGCCCGCGGCGGGACCCGCGTCGAGCTGCACCGCCAGGTCCAGGCGTTCGCCGCCGCGCACGCCGCCGCCGACGGCGACGCCCTCGAGGCGCCGGCCCTGCGCGCGTCGCTCGCCGCGCTCGAGGCGCGTCTCGCGGCCTGACGCTCGGCCTGCCCGGCGCTCCAGGAAGCCACGCCGCCCGAGGAGTGCTCGAATCGATTCGAGTAGGCTCGGCGCATGACAGAGAACACCACTGAGCTGCGCGTGGGGGTCGTCGGCCTCGGCTTCGCCGGCACCACCCACCTCGACGCCTTCCAGTCCCTGCCCGGCGCCCGCGTCGTCGCGCTCGCCGGCCAGGAGGAGGCGCGCCTGCACGAACTCGGCGCGACCCGCGGCGTCCCCGACCTCTACGCCGACTGGGAGGAGCTCGTCGCCCGCGACGACCTCGACGTCGTCTCCATCGGCGTCCCGAACCACCTGCACCACCCGATCGCCGTGGCCGCGCTCGAGAGCGGCAAGCACGTCTTCTGCGAGAAGCCGCTCGCCACCACCGCCGAGCTGGCGGCCGAGATGGTCGAGGCCGCCCGCACGAACGACCGGGTGCTCGAGATCGCGTACAACCACCGCCGCCGCGCCGACGTCGCCTTCCTCCGCGACTACCTCGACGACGCGCCGCTGGGCGACGTCTACCACGCCCGCGCGAGCTGGCAGCGGCGCACCGGCATCCCCGGCATCGGCTCCTGGTTCACCAGCAAGGAGCTCGCCGGCGGCGGCCCGCTCATCGACCTCGGCTCCCACGTGCTCGACATCGCGCTGCACCTGCTCGACGAGCCGCGCGTGACCAGCGTCTCGGCGGTCGCGTACGGCGAGATCGGCCGCTCCGGCCGCGGAGGGCGCCCGCACGGCGTCGCCGCCACCGGCACGCACGCGTTCGAGGTGGAGGACTTCTCGAGCGCCCTGCTGCGCCTCGACAACGGCCGCTCGCTCCAGCTCGACGCCTCCTGGGCCAGCTACTCGAAGGTCGACGAGGACATCGAGGTCGAGCTGCTCGGCTCGGCCGGGGGCGCGCGCCTCCACATCGCCGACTACGCCACGGAGGGGACTCTGACGCTCTACTCCGAGGTCGCCGGAGCGCCGACCGCCTCGCACCCCGACGTGAAGGTCCCCGCCGGGCACCACCGCTCGGTCATCGCCGAGTTCCTGGAGGCGATCGCCTCGGGAGCCGACGCGCCCGCGGGCGGCCCCCGCTACTCCGGCCACTACGGCGAGTACGCGCTGCACCGCAGCCGGGTGGTCGACGCGATCTACCGCTCCGCCGCCGAGAAGCAGGAGGTGGCGGTCGCATGAGCGCCCCGATCGAGGTCCTCGTCTGGAACGAGTTCCGCCACGAGACCCGCGGCGACGAGACCGTGCTGCGCCACTACCCGGACGGCATCCACCGCGTCATCGCGGACGGACTCGCGGAGTCGCTCGGCGACGCCGTCTCGGTGCGCACCGCGACGCTCCCCGAGCCCGAGCACGGGCTCACCGAGGAGGCGCTCGCGACGACGGACGTGCTGCTGTGGTGGGGGCACATCGCGCACGAGGAGGTGTCGGACGAGGTCGTCCAGCGGGTTCAGCGGCACGTGCAGGAGGGGATGGGGATCCTGGTCCTGCACTCGGGCCACTACTCGTCGATCTTCAAGGCGCTCATGGGCACGACCTGCTCGCTGAAGTGGCGCAACGACCGCGACCGCGAGCTGGTCTGGACGATCGCGCCCACGCATCCGATCGCCGAGGGCGTGCCCAGCCCGCTGATCATCCCCGAGCAGGAGATGTACGGCGAGTACTTCGACATCCCGGTGCCGGAGGAGACGGTGTTCCTGTCGACGTTCACCGGCGGCGAGGTGTTCCGCTCCGGCGTGACCTACACCCGCGGCCTCGGGAAGGTCTTCTACTTCTCGCCCGGCGACCAGGACTACCCTGTCTACCACCACCCGGACATCCGGCGCGTGCTGGCGAACGCCGTCCGCTGGGCCCGCCCGACCCGGCCGCGCACGCCCCTCACGGCCGACCACCACCCCCGGGGCTGGTTCGAGTCCTGACGCGAGCTCCCGCGCCCTCCCCTCCCTCTCCGCGAGATGCCGCTCCGGTACGCGACACGCCGTGCCGGGCGCACCGACGTGGCGTCTCGCGGGGAGGTACTGGGGGGATGCAGCAGTCGGAGGGGCGCGAGCCGGACGAGGTGCGCCGGTACGGGGAGGCTCCGGAGCAGATCGCGGACGTCTTCCGCGGGGCGCCCGGCGGGGCGCGCCGGCCGGTCGTGCTCGTGCACGGCGGGTTCTGGCGGGCGCGGTGGGACCGGCGGCACGCCCGGCCGCTCGCGGCGGCGCTGGCCGACCGCGGGCACGACGTGCTCCTCCCCGAGTACCGGCGCACGGGCGACACGGGAGGCGGCTGGCCGGGCACCGGCGACGACGTCCTGGCCGTGCTCGCGGCGCTCCCGGCGCTGCTGCCCGGCGCCGGACCGGTCACCCTCGTCGGCCACTCCGCCGGCGGCCACCTCGCTGTCTGGTCGCAGGCCGCCCGTCCGTCGCCGCACGTCGCCGCTGTGGTGGCGCTGGCGGGCGTGCTCGACCTGGCCGCCGCCTCCGCCGACCGCCTCAGCGACGACGCCGTGGGGGAGCTCCTCGGCGGCGACCTCGCGCTGCTCCCGGGCGCCGACCCCGCGCAGCTGCCCACGCCGCCGCAGCCGACCACGCTGATCCACGGCCTACTCGACGAGGACGTCCCCGTCGCCTACAGCCGCCGATACGCCGACCGGCATCTCGCCGTGCAGCTGCACGAGCTCGCCGACGCCGACCACATGGCGCTCGTCGATCCGACGACGGCAGCCTTCGCGATCCTCCTCGCCGCGCTCGGCTGACGCGCGCCGGGAGCGGGACTGCGACGCTCCGCCCGCCGAGGCGCGACGGGAACAGGCCCCCTACAGGGCCGGCGGGTACAGGAAGAGCGGGACCTGCGCGGTGGGGAAGGTGCGGGTGACGTAGCTGTGCTTGCCGCCGTAGTTGTACTCCTCGAGGAGCACGGTGCCGTCGTCGTTGACCTTCTGCACGTACGAGACGTGGTTGTAGGTCCACCACGCGACGCAGCCGACGATCGGGACGCTGCTGGTCGCCCAGCCCTTCGCGGCCCAGTTGTCCGGCCACTCGTAGGCGCTGCCGCCGAGCGGGGTGATGTTCCCCCACGTGTACTTCCACGGCGCGGAGGTGCGGCCGGCGTCGCGGTTGAGGCGCCAGGCCACGAAGTCGACGCACTCGCGGTAGTAGTAGCCGAGGGGCGAGAGTCCGCCGCCGTCGTCGTCGATGGTCTCGTAGGGCCACGGGTAGTCGTCGCCGACCGCGCGGGTCTGCACGGTCGAGAACTCTCCGCCGTTGGATCCGGAGAGCACGGCCGCCTGGCGGCTGGCCTCGTCGAGCTGCGCCTGGGTCGGTGCGGCGAAGGCGTCGCGGACGGCGGTCTGGCCGGCGGCGTCGGAGGAGACGGTGAGGTTCTGGAGGCCGACCCGGTTCGCGGCGGCGCGGCCGGTCGTGGTGGCGGAGGAGCTGCGGGCGCCGTACGCGGGGATCGCGGCCGTGGCGAAGAGGCCGCCGACCACCGAGAAGGTGCCGAAGGCCAGGGCGCGGCGGCTGAGGCCGCGGGCCCGGGCGGGCTCGGCGGCGCGGGGAGCGACGGGGCGGAAGGCGGACGCGCGGCGCGGTGAGGCCGGGATCGACCGGGAGGCGGGGGAGGCGACGGCGGGGACCTCGACCGAGACGGTCGGAGCGGTCGCCACGGCCGTTGCGGCGTCGACGGCGGTGGGCGCGGAGTCGCCAGCGCCTGCGGAAGCGGCGGAGTCGTCCGATCCGCTGCCCTCGACCGCGGTGCCGGCGGTCGCCGCGCCCGTCTCCGTCTCGGCCCGGGCCGCACGGCGCTCGGCCTCGCGGGCCTCGCGCCGGGTCAGGGGTGCAGTGGTCGGGGTGCCGGCACTCTCCTCAGGGATGGGAATGCCTGGCTTCGACACGCGTGCGTTCTCCTCGGATGACGGTGGTGACGGGGGTCGGGGGCCGGTGGGGATCCGGCGACGAGCCACTCTAGCCCGAGGCCCGCGCATAACGGAACGATCACGACGGATCCGGCACGGATGCTCCGACCGCTCGCGCCCGCGCGGTGCCAGGATGGGGCGCAACCGGGAAGGAGCTCCTCATGACCGCACCCACCCCCACCGGGCCCGTCCTCGTCGGCATCGTCGACGGCCAGCGACCCGAGGTCCTGCGCACCGCCGCCCGCGTCGCCGCCGACGCCGGAGCCGCCCTGCTGCTCGTGTCGGTCTCGGCCGATCCGTACCTCGTCGGCGAGTACGTCGATCCGATGACCGGCGGCATCCCGCTCGGCTTCGTCGGCGCCGCGGCCGACCGCGGCGAGGGCCCGTCCCTCCCGCCCGGGCTCCGCGAGACGGTCGAGCACGAGCTGGACGGCAGCACCGTGCAGTGGTCGCTCCGCGCGGCGCGGGGCGAGCCCGCCCTGGCGCTCGCCGAGGTCGCCGAGGAGGTCGACGCGCGGATGATCGTGGTCGGCACCCGCGACGCGGGCGTGCTCGCGAGCATCGCCGAGTTCCTCAGCGGGAGCGTCGCCGCCCACCTCGCGCACCGTCAGCACCGCCCCGTGCTCGTCGTCCCGCGCGCCGACCGCGACCCGTCGCGCCCGGCGCCCTGGGACCTCGCGGAGTGACGCGACCCCTCCACCTGCGCCCCTCCGCGATCCTCCTCGTCGCGGCGGGCGGAGCCGTCGGCACGGCTGCCCGCGCCGCGATCGGCGCCGCACTTCCCCCGTTGGGCGTCGTGCCGGTCGCGACGCTCGCCGGGCCGGCCTGGGGTACGGCGTCGGCACGGCTGCGCTCGCCGTCGCGGCGGCCGCCGCGGGCCTCGCCCTGACGGGCGTCCGGCTGTCTTGAGCGGCGCGGTGGGCACTCCGACGCGGCGCGGCGGGCGAACCGGAGCGGCGTGCGGCTCTGCTCCTCACCGCCCTTCCCGGAGCCCACCCCACGCCCCTCCGCACCCGCCTCATCGACCCCGCCCCGTCACTCCTGATCCCCCCGCTCACGGGGCAGGCGCCCGCCGCCGCCCGCGAGCCGACGCGGATCCTCGCGCGGTGACCCCCGGTCGAGGGACGCCTCGACCTCCGGAGCATGGGTGAAGATGGGCGGATGACATCCGTGGAGGGCGTTCCGGAGCTCAGGCTGGCCGTCGTCGACGACCAGCCCCTCTACCGGCACATGCTGTCGTCGCTGCTGCGCGCGGTGCCGGGCGTGCGGAGCGTCGTGGAGGCCGGATCCGCCACGGAGGCGCGGTCGGTGCTGCGGCCCGCGGAGCTCGACGTGGCGATCCTCGACATCGAGCTCGGCGACGGGGACGGCATCGAGCTCGGGCGCCGGCTGCGGTCCACCGCGCCGGGGCTGGGCATCGTCCTGCTCTCGGCCGTCGACGCGATGCACCGCTTCCTCCGCCTCGACCGCGCCGAGGCCCGCGGCTGGAGCTACCTCTCGAAGACCTCCTCCTCTCCGCCCCCGCGCTGCTCGCCTCCGTCCGCGCGACGGCGGACGGCCGCACCGTGCTCGATCCGGCGCTGGTCGCCGCCCGCGCGGCCCGCCGCGACTCCCCGGTCGCCGCGCTGAGCCCGCGCCAGTACGAGGTGCTCTCGGGTCTCGCATCGGGGCTGACCAACGCCGCGATCGGCGAGCGCCTCGGCATCGCGGTCCGCTCGGTCGACAACCACGTCAACGCCGTCTACGCGGGCCTCGGCGTGCGGTCGGACGGCGAGCGCAACCCGCGGGTCGACGCGACGCTCCTCTTCCTCGAGCACACCGGATGAGCGCCGGCCCGAGCGACACGCGCGAGGACAACCGCATCGTCCTCGGAGCGATGGCCCTCCTCGGCGGCGTCCTCTCGCTGCTGGCCGCGCTCCAGGCCGTCTTCGCGCTCGGGATGCTGTCGCGGACGCTGCGGGGCGTCGATCCGGGGCCGCTGCTCGATGTGACGACGCGCGTCCTGGTCAACGTGTCGACGATCGGGCTCGCGATCGCCCTGGTCGCGGTGCTGCGTCCCGAGCGCGCGACCGGCGGCGCCCGCGTGGCCCGGACGGCGGTCATCGCCGTGGGGATGGGACTCGTCCGCTGCTGCCTCCAGGTGCTGACCGGCGTCTACCCGCTCTCGGCCCTCCCCGCTCTCGCGGTCGAGCTGGTCGTGGGATGCACGGTGATCGCGCTGATCACCGCCTACGGCTACCTGCTCGTGCGCGCGGCGCGGCGGGTGCGCGAGAAGGAGCGGGAGCACGCCCGCGCCTCCGTGCAGGCGCTCGAGGCGGTGCAGGCCCTGCAGCGGGAGGAGCTGCGGGTGCGGCGCGACGTCGCGCAGAGCCTGCACGGCGGCCTCCAGAACGGACTCGTGGTGCTGACCGCCGAGCTGCACGCGGTCGCTAGCGCATCCGACGAGGCGGCCTCGGAGCGGCTGCTCGCCATCGCCGCCCGGCTCGACCGGCTCCGCGAGGACGAGGTGCGCGCGGTCGGCCACGCCCTCTACCCGGTCGAGATCGACCACGGCCTGGTCCCCGCCGTCCGCGACCTCGTCGCGCGCCTCCCTCCCGAGATCGCCGTCGACCTCGACCTCGGCCGCATCCCGGCGCTCGCCGCCGAGGGCGCCGAGCCGCCGCTCGACCAGCGGATGCTCCTGGTCCGGTTCCTGGAGGAGGCGGTCACCAACGCGATGAAGCACGGCGGCGCCTCCTCGCTGCGGGTGCGCGGCGACGAGGAGGCGGGCGTCGTGGTGCTCACCCTCGACGACGACGGCCGCGGACTCGTCGAGGGGTCGACGCGCTCGGGCCTGGCGCGGCTGGAGCGGCAGCTCGCGGTCTACGGGGGCTCGTTGGAGCTCTCGGACTCGCCCGTGCTGGCGGGGGCGCGGCTGAGGGCGCGGCTCCCGCTGTCCGACGCGGACGGCGGCGGGGCGGAGTAACGGGACGGGCGCTCCCGCCGTCCCTCGCGTCGAGCACAGGGCGGTCCGAGGGACGGATTCATGCCGGGTGGCGAGCCGTCTCCTCGTGCCCGCCCCTCACGCCGGGTAGACCAGCAGATCCTCTGGAGCGACGGTGAAGCCTGCCTCGCGTCCGGGCGCGAGGTCGAGGCGCGCCGCGTCGGCCGCCGGGACGTCGGCGGTCAGGAGCGCGCTGCGCACCCGCACCGCGTCTCCCCGCTGCTCCACATCGGTGATCACGGCGCGGAGGCCTCCCTCTCCGACGGAGACGGCGGAGGGGCGGACCGCGGCGAGCACCGCGGCGCCGACCGCGACCGGCTCGGCCGCGACTCCGGACAGCTCGTGCCCGCCGGCGGTGCGCAGACCCGTCGCGGTGCGGACGCCCTCGAGCAGCTCGAGCCCGGCGAGCTCGGCGGTGAACGCGGTGCGCGGGCGCGTGAGGACCCGGGCGGTCGGCCCCTCCTCCACCACCCGGCCGCCGTGCAGCACCAATACCCGGTCGGCGAGGGTCCAGGCGTCGAGCACGTCGTGGGTGACCACGATCGCCGAGCGGTCGGCGAGCACCTCGCGGAGCATCCGGCGGAGGACCGGGGCGGTCCGGGCGTCGACCGCGGCCAGCGGCTCGTCGAGCAGCAGGAGGCGCGGGTCGGTCGCGAGGGCCCGGGCGAGGGCGACCCGCTGAGCCTGACCGCCGGAGAGGCTCCCCGGGCGCCGGTCGGCCAGGTCGGCCACGCCCGCGGCGGCCAGCTCGCGCTCGGCCCGCTCGCGGGACCGCGCCCGTCCGGTGCCGGCGCTGCGCGGACCGAACGCCGCGTTCTCGCGCACGCTGAGGTGCGGGAACAGCAGCGGGTCCTGCGCCAGCAGGGCGACGGCGCGGCGGTGCGGAGGAGTCCACCGGCGGTCGTCGAAGAGCAGGTCGCCGCCGGCGGTCGCCCGCCCGGAGTCGGCGCGGACGAGGCCGGCGATCAGCTCGAGCACGGTCGACTTGCCCGCGCCGTTGGGCCCGAGCAGCGCGATCGTCTCGCCCTCGGCCACGTCGATCCGCACGTCGATCCCGCGCGCCGCGAGCCGCGCCTCCAGCAGCAGGCTCACCGCGGCACCCCCCGGGCTGAGCGGCCGTGCGCGAGACCGATCACGAGCACCGCGACCACCACGAGCACCAGCGCGAGGGCGACCGCCGCGTCCGGATCGCTCTCCCGCTGCAGGTAGATCTCGAGCGGGAGGGTGCGCGTCGTGCCCTCGAGGCTGCCGGCGAAGGTCAGCGTCGCCCCGAACTCGCCGAGCGCCCGCGCGAACGAGAGGATCGCGCCCGAGGCGAGGCCCGGCAGGATCAGCGGCAGCGTGATCCGGCGGAGCACTGTCCCGGGGGAGGCGCCGAGCGTCGCTGCGACCGACTCGTACCGCGCGCCGGCGCTGCGCAGCGCGCCCTCGAGCGTCAGCACCAGGAACGGCAGGGCCACGAAGGTCTGCGCGATCACGACGGCGGTGGTCGAGAACGCGATGCGGACGCCGAGGGCCTCCAGTGCGCCGCCGAGCAGGCCCATCCGCCCGAAGGTGAAGAGCAGCGCCAGCCCGCCGACCACCGGCGGGAGCACCAGCGGCAGCAGCACCAGCGAGCGGAGCAGGCGCTGGCCGGGGAAGGCCGTGCGGGCGAGCACGAGGGCCATCGGGGTGCCGAGCAGCAGGCACAGCAGGGTCGCGACGGCGGAGGTGCGCAGGCTCAGCAGGAGCGCGGCGACGGAGGAGTCGGAGGTGATCAGCGGCAGGAACTGCGGCCAGTCGACGCGGGCGAGGATCGCGGCGAGCGGGAGCAGCACCAGCAGGGCGCCGAGCGCGGCGACGGCCACGACCCAGCGCGGCAGGCCGGACCCGGTGCGCATCAGCCGCGGGCGAGCGGCGTCTCGACGATGACCGTGGTCGCCTTGACCACCGCCACCGCGGGAGACCCGGGCTCGAGCCCGAGCTCGCGGACCGCTTCGCTGCTCATCAGCGAGACCACGCGGTGGGGACCGCACTGCAGCTCGACCTGCGCCATCACGGTGTCCATCACGATGCCGGTGACGATCCCGACGAAGCGGTTGCGGGCCGAGCGCGCGACCGGGGACGGATCCTCCGGCAGCACGGCGTTCGCGCGGGCGAGCCGGGCGACCTCGAGGCCGTCGACGACGCGTCTCCCGGACGCGTCCTTCGCGCTCTCGAGCGTCCCGTTCTCGATCCAGCGCCGCAGCGTGTCGTCGCTCACGCCGAGCGCGGCGGCGGCGTCCCTGATCCGTATCTGCGGCATGGGGTCGATTCTACGTCCGCGGCTGAGGCTGTGCCGTGTCCGTCTCCTCTCCACGAGGCGCCGCCGCGGTGCGCCTCCTCCGGCGCGCCGCGTACCCGCACGGCATCTCGCGGAGAGGAGGAACGCGGAGGAACGGGCGCTGGGGATCCCGGGCCGCGCGCGCAACCCCCTGGAGGACCGGCGGGAGCACGACGCACGCTGAAGGGACGACGACACAGGAGGCGGCATGCGCGCGATGGTCTACCGGGGCCCCTACAAGGTCCGCGTGGAGGAGAAGGACCGGCCGAGGATCGAGCACCCGAACGACGCGATCGTCCGGGTGACGATGGCGGCGATCTGCGGATCCGACCTGCACCTCTACCACGGGCTGCTCCCGGACACCCGGATCGGCCACACCTTCGGCCACGAGTTCATCGGCGTGGTCGACGAGGTCGGCTCGTCGGTGCAGAACCTCAGCGTCGGCGACACGGTGATGGTCCCCTTCACCATCTACTGCGGCTCCTGCTGGTTCTGCTCCCGCGGCCTCTACTCCAACTGCCACAACGTGAATCCGAACGCCACCGCGATCGGCGGCATCTACGGCTACTCGCACTCGGCGGGCGGCTACGACGGCGGGCAGGCGGAGTACGTGCGCGTCCCGTTCGCCGACGTGGGCCCGACGAGGATCCCCGAGTGGCTGCCGCACGAGGACGCCCTGATGCTCACCGACGCCTTCTCGACCGGCTACTTCGGCGCGCAGCTCGGCGACATCGTCGAGGGCGACACGGTCGTGGTGCTCGGAGCCGGACCGGTCGGCCTGGCCGCCGCGCGCTCCGCCTGGCTGATGGGCGCCGGCCGCGTCATCGTCGTCGACCAGATCGACTACCGCCTCGCCAAGGCCCGCGAGTTCGCCTTCGCGGAGACCATCGACTACACCGAGGAGGACGACCTCATCGTCACCCTCAAGAAGACCACCGGCGGTCTCGGCGCCGACGTCGTGATCGACGCGGTCGGGGCGGAGGCCGACGGGAACCTCCTCCAGCACGTCACCGGCGCCAAGCTCAAGCTGCAGGGCGGCTCGCCGATCGCGCTCAACTGGGCGATCGACGGCGTCCGCAAGGGCGGCACCGTCTCGGTGATGGGCGCCTACGGTCCGCTCGCGAGCGCCGTCAAGTTCGGCGACGCCGTCAACAAGGGCCTCACGCTGCGGATGAACCAGGCCCCCGTCACCCGCCAGTGGCCGCGCCTGTTCGAGCACATCCGTGCCGGGCACATCACGCCCAGCGACCTGATCACGCACCGCATCCCGCTCGAGCACATCGCCGAGGGGTACCACCTGTTCTCGTCCAAGCTCGACGGCTGCATCAAGACCGTCGTCGTCCCGTAGGAGGATCCCGTGCCGTACACCGCCGACCGCCCCGTCCGCGTGCCGACCGCCGAGGAGCTGCGCGCCCGCATCCCGGGCTGGGGCGCCGACCTCGATCCCGCCGACCGGCCCGCCTTCCCCCGCGAGCGCAGCGACCTCGTGTCGGGCGCGCACTGGGAGCGCCCGGAGAGGATGCGGACGCACGGCCGTCGCGAGAAGAGCATCGAGCACCTCGAGCTGCCCGCCGTCTTCGGCACGGCGCAGCCCCTCCACGGCCTCTCGGGCGCGATCCGCCGCTACGCCTACGACCGGTTCAGCGAGGGGCGCCACGCGCACTGGCTGCTGCTCGTGCTGGGCGACCGGGTGGAGTCGACCGGGGCGCACCTCCGCTCGCTGCTCACGACACGGCCGGACGATCCGATCACCGAGACCGGTGTGCTGGCCGAGGCGCACGCGCACCCGATCGCCTCGCGCCGCGGCCGGACCGACGTGCGCCACCAGATCCTCGACCCGCTGCTCGTCGGCGGCCCCTGGGTCCTCGCCGCCCTCGGCGCCGTGGCCGTCGCCCGCCGCCTCCTGCGCTGACGCCCGTTCCCCTCTCGCGAGAGGCCGCTCCGGTACGCCTCCGTCGGCGTGTCGCGGACCGGAGCCGCGTCCCGCGGAGGAGGACGGGGGTCAGCGGCTGCGGGGCGCGGCGCCCGCGGTCGGCGCGGTGCGGGTGTCGACGCTCGCCGTGAGTGCCGCGGAGTAGCCGGACGCCGGGCTGCCGGACATCGTCGCGAGCTGCAGGGCTCCGCCGTCGTCGCCGAAGACGGAGTCGGATTCCAGGCCGACCCGGGCGAGGTTCGCGGCCGAGCCCGCATACGACTCGAGGGCGTAGACCGCGGTGCACGCCTCCTCCTGCAGGGCGACCTGCGAGGTCGCGATCGCGTTCGACGCGTCGGTGATCGAGTCCGCTCCCGGGTACACCTCGAAGTGGATGTGCGGCCAGCGGCCGGAGTAGCAGGCCGGGACGATCGAGGCGAAGGAGACGACGCCCGACGCGTCGGCGACCTGCACGCCGCGGAGGTACGTCTCGTCCTCGACGCCGCGGGAGTACATCGAGTAGTCCCCGTGCGCGTCGCAGTGCCAGACGTACACGGCGGCTCCGGCGAACGGCACGCCCCCGCTCGCCGCGTCGAGGATCGTCAGAGTGAGCGCCAGGGGGACCCCGTCGGCCGTCGCGCCGCCGCCGATGCTGGTGCGCAGGTCGCTGCGGACGATCCCGGAGCGCTCGAGGACGTCGACCCCGTTCGAGCCGTCGCCCGGGTAGGGGCCGGCCGTCTCGTCGGGGATCTCGCCGGCGACCGCGGTGCCGGCCCCGGCCGTGGCGGTCGCGGTGGCGGTCGCGGCGGCGGAGGAGGCGGATCCCGATCCTCCGGTGGCGCATGCTGCGAGCCCGAGGGTCGCCGCCCCCGCGCCGACCAGCGTCAGCACGCCGCGCCGCGAGAAGAGGGTGCCCACGTCGAACGGGAGGCCCTGGTCGACCACCTCCTCCTCGGGGCGGTCGAGCCGGCGGCCCTCGTAGGCCGGTCCGTCGGGCGTGCTGCGGGGCTCCGGGATGCGGGTCATGGTCGTGCTCCTCGTCGGTCGTGGTGTCCGTCGCGAGCAACCCTGGCGGCCGGGGCTCTGCGCCTCCGATGACCGTCCTACGACCCTCCTATGACCGACCCGCTGACCGTCCTGCACCCCTCGTCCGACGCCGCGACGCTCCTCACGGCGCTCCGAACCCGGCCGCCGCGAGCACCGCGCGCCCGGCGTCGGAGGCGACGTACGCGACGAAGGCCGCCGCCGTGGCCGGGTCGCCCGCTCCGCTCAGCGCCGCGATCGGGTACGTGTTCACCGCCTCCGAGGCCTCGGCGAAGGGGATGCCGGTGACCGAGCCCGCAGCCCCGCGGACGTCGGTCGCGTAGACGAGCCCGGCGTCCGCCTCGCCCGAGGACACCTTGCCGAGCACGTCGGTGACCGACGACTCCTCGCTCACGGGAGAGATGTCGACCCCGGCGGCCTGCTCGACCGCGGCGGCCGCCGCTCCGCACGGCACCTGCGGCGCGCAGACGACGGTGGCGGTCCCGGGCCGGGCGAGGTCGGCGAGCGAGGCGACCTGCGCCGGGTTGCCGGGAGGCACGGCGATCTCGAGCGTGTTCGTGGCGATGTCGACCGGGTTCCCGTCGACGAGCCCGGCCTCGGCGACGGTGGACATCGTGCGCTCGTCGGCGGAGGCGAAGACGTCGGCCGGGGCGCCGTTGACGATCTGCGTCGCGAGGTCGGAGGAGCCGGCGAAGGAGAGCTCGACCTGCGCGCCGGGCTCGGCGGCCTCGAACCCCGTGGCGAGCTCGGTGAACGCGCCCTTCAGCGAGGCGGCGGCGAAGACCGTGATGGAGCCGCCGACCGAGGACGTCGCGCCGCCGGTGGCCGCATCGCCGGTGGCCGTATCGCCGGCGGGGGTCGACGGAGCGGAGCAGCCGGCGAGCAGGAGGAGCGCGGCAGCGGCCGGGACGAGGGGGAGCAGGTGACGACGCACGGGGACCTCCGGATCTGGAGTCCGCAGATGCGGCGGACAGCTGATCCTAGGACCTCAGGTGCGGAGGCGGGCTGGAAGGAGGGCCTCACATACAGCGGAGAGACGATCCGAGGACCGGACCGGCCGGGCGATGCACCTGCGCGGGGAACGACCGCCCGCGCGACGCACAGCGGCGGGCGGACCGCAGCCCTCCGGCTCCGGCCCGCCCGCCGCTCGTCGCGGCCGCCTCGACGGCGGCCCTCCGCTCAGCTCTGCGGCGGCGAGTAGAACTGGAGGTCGTTGCCCTCCGAGTCCTTGAAGGGGAGGATGCGGCCCCACTCGTGGTCGCTGATCTCGCCCTCGATCGACGCGCCCCGCGCCGTGAGGCGCTCCAGCTCGTCCTCGATCGAGCCCTCGGGCTGGAACGAGATGACCGCCCCGCCCTGCTCCGCGACCGTGGCCGACTCGCGGGCGTTCAGGCCGATCATCAGCCCGCCGGCGTCCAGCTCCGACCAGTCGTCCGAGGTGTCCTTGACCTCGAGGCCGAGCGTGTCGCGGTAGAACGCGACCGCCCGCTCCATGTCCGTGACGGGGACCCAGACCGTTGCGACTCCTGATGCCATGTCGTGCTCCTTCGCTCGATGATGCCGTTCCACCGACGCTAGGTCGGGGACGCCCGGAGCGGGGGCCCTTGCGCCGACGCGCGGAGGCTGCTCTCGCGCGGCGCCTCTCCGCCGAGCTGCCGTGCTCACGCGCCCGGCAGCGGTGAGGCGCCGGCTTCCCGCTGCCCGTCAGTGCCGAGACACCGCCCCTCGCCGAGACACCGCCCCTCGCCGGCGTCCCGGCGCGCAGCGGGACGTCTCGGCCCGGCCTCCGCGCGCGAGCGCTCCCCGCCGACGTCACCGACGACGCGGCCGCCGAGGCGGGCGTCGCCTGGATCGAGGAGGCGGTGGGCCCGCTGCGCATCGTGGTCAACAACGCCGGCGTCCAGCACCGCGTGCCCCTGCTCGAGCTCGAGGTCGCCGACTGGGAGCGGGTGCTGCGCACGAACCTCACCAGCGCCTTCGTGGTCGGCCGGGCGGCGGCGAAGCGGATGATCCCGCGCGGCGCCGGGAAGATCGTCAACGTCGCCTCGGTGCAGGCCGATCTCGCGCGGCCGACGATCGCGCCCTACACCGCCTCGAAGGGCGGGATCCGCAACCTCACGCGCGCGATGACGGCGGAGTGGGCGCAGCACGGCATCCAGGTCAACGCGATCGCTCCGGGGTACATCCACACCGAGATGACGCAGGGCCTCGTCGACGACGTGGCGTTCAACAGCTGGATCCTCGGCCGCACGCCCGCCGCGCGCTGGGGCCGCGTCGAGGACCTGATCGGCCCCGCCGTCTGGCTCGCCTCCGACGGCTCGGACTACGTCGACGGGCAGGTCGTCTTCATCGACGGCGGCATGACCGTCGTCGTCTGAGCCACCCCTCGACCCACCGAACGGAACCCGCATGACCGCGCTCGTCCCCGCCTCCACCACCCGCGTCGTCGTCCACGCCGCCGGCGACCTCCGCGTCGAGGAGGCGCCGCTCGCGCCGCGCGGCTCCGGCGAGGCCCTCGTCGCCGTCGCGTACGGCGGGATCTGCGGCTCCGATCTGCACTACTGGACGCACGGCGCCGCGGGCGAGTCGATCCTCCGCGAGCCGCTGACGCTCGGCCACGAGGTGGTCGGCACGGTCGTCGAGGCAGCGGTGGACGGCTCGGGACCCCCGGTCGGCGCGGCCGTCGCCGTGCACCCCGCGACCGCTCGCGGCGAGTGGCCCGACGGGCGCCCCAACCTCGCGACCGAGGGCACCTACCTGGGCAGCGCCGCGCGGATGCCCCACACCCAGGGTGCGTTCGCCCGCCACGCGGTGCTGCCGGCGCGCATGCTCCGCGAGCTGCCCGCCGACCTCGGGCTCCGGGAGGCGGCGCTCGCGGAGCCGGCGAGCGTCGCCTGGCACGCGGTGTCCCGCGCGGGGAGGTGTCGGGACGGCGCGCGCTGGTGATCGGCAGCGGCCCGATCGGGGCGCTGATCGTCGCCGTGCTGAAGCGGGCGGGGGCGGCCGAGATCGTCGCCGTCGACCCGGCCGAGGAGCCCCTCGCGATCGCCCGGGCGGTCGGCGCGACCCGGACGATCCGCGCGACCGACGCAGCCGCGATCGCCGAGGTCGCCGCCGACGTCGTCTTCGAGTCCTCGGGCAGCCCGCGCGGCCTCGGCTCGGCCGTCCGGGGCGCCGCCCGCGGCGGCACCGTCGTGATGGTGGGACTCCTCCCCTCGGGCGAGCAGCCGGCCCTGATCTCGCTCGCGATCACGCGGGAGCTGCGCCTGATCGGCTCCTTCCGCTTCGTCGACGAGATCGACGAGGTGCTGGCGGCGCTCGCCGACGGGAGCCTCGCGGTGGCGCCGGTGGTCACGCAGGTGGTGCCGCTGGAGCGCGCGCTCGAGGCCTTCGAGCTCGCCCGCGACGCCTCGCGCTCGAGCAAGGTGCTGCTCGACTTCACCCCGTGACGGGCGCTCGAGGCGCCTCCGGAGGGTCGGGATCGCCCGAGCGTTCGGAGTTCCCTCGGACGGCGGCGCCGCCGGAGCACTACCGTTGCACCATGGCGTCCACCGATACCCCCGATTCCGCCCCCGAAGCCGACACCGCTTCCGAGAGCGCCCCCACGCTCACCTTCTCCGACCTCGGTCTCTCCGACCCGGTCCTCAAGGCCCTCAAGGAGGTCGGCTACGAGACGCCCTCGGCCATCCAGGCCGCGACGATCCCGTCCCTCCTCTCCGGCCGCGACGTCCTCGGCGTCGCCCAGACCGGCACCGGCAAGACCGCGGCGTTCGCGCTGCCGATCCTCTCGCGCCTCGACGTCTCGCAGAAGACGCCGCAGGCCCTCGTGCTGGCCCCGACCCGCGAGCTCGCGCTGCAGGTGTGCGAGGCGTTCGAGCGCTACGCGTCCGGCCTCCGCGGCGTCCACGTCCTCCCCGTCTACGGCGGCCAGGGCTACGGCACCCAGCTCTCCGCGCTCCGCCGCGGCGTCCACGTCGTCGTCGGCACGCCCGGCCGCATCATGGACCACCTCGAGAAGGGCACCCTCGACCTCTCGCAGCTGAAGTTCCTGGTTCTCGACGAGGCCGACGAGATGCTCAAGATGGGCTTCGCGGAGGACGTCGAGACGATCCTCGCCGACACCCCCGTCGAGAAGCAGATCGCGCTGTTCTCGGCGACGATGCCCGCGCAGATCCGCCGCATCTCCGGCAAGTACCTGAAGGAGCCGGAGGAGATCACGGTCAAGAACAAGACCACGACCTCCGTCAACACCACCCAGCGCTACCTGATGGTGTCGTACCCGCAGAAGGTCGACGCCCTCACCCGCATCCTCGAGGTCGAGAACTTCGAGGGCATGATCGTGTTCGTCCGCACGAAGAGCGAGACGGAGACGCTGGCCGAGAAGCTGCGCGCCCGCGGCTACACCGCGGCGGCGATCAGCGGAGACGTGGCCCAGGCCCAGCGCGAGCGCACGGTCGAGCAGCTGAAGTCGGGCAAGCTCGACATCCTCGTCGCGACCGACGTCGCCGCCCGCGGCCTCGACGTCGAGCGCATCAGCCACGTCGTCAACTACGACATCCCGATCGACACCGAGTCGTACGTCCACCGCATCGGCCGCACCGGTCGCGCGGGGCGCAGCGGAGCGGCGATCAGCTTCGTCACGCCGCGCGAGCGCCGCCTCCTCGCCGCCATCGAGAAGGCCACCCGCCAGCCGCTGACCGAGATGCGGATGCCGAGCGTCGAGGACGTCAACGTCACCCGCCTCTCGCGCTTCGACGACGCGATCACCGCGGCGCTCGCCGACACCGAGCGCTTGCAGCGCTTCCGCGACATCATCGGCCACTACGTCGAGCACCACGACGTGGTCGAGTCGGACGTCGCCGCCGCGCTGGCCATCGTCGCGCAGGGCGAGGAGCCGCTGCTGCTCTCGCCCGACGACCCCCGCTTCGCCCGTCGCGAGCGCGAGGACCGCGACTCCCGGCCCGACCGCGGCGACCGCCCCGAGCGCGGCGACCGCTTCGACCGCGGCGGCGACCGGGGCGAGCGTCCCGAGCGCCGTCAGCGCCCGGCGAACAGCAACCTCGCCTCGTACCGGATCGAGGTCGGCCGCCGCCAGCGCGTCGAGCCCCGCCAGATCGTGGGCGCGCTCGCGAACGAGGGCGGCCTCAACCGCGGCGACTTCGGGCACATCGACATCCGCCCGGACTTCTCGATCGTGGAGCTGCCGGCCGACCTGCCCCAGGACGTGCTCGACCGCCTCGCCGACACCCGCATCAGCGGCCAGCTGATCGAGCTGAAGCCGGACCGCCGTCCGAGCCGCGCCGGCGCCGACCGCGGCGCACGCCCCAGCGGCCCGAGCCGCTCGAGCGAGCGCCCGGAGCGCAAGCCGCGCTACTGACGCCTCCCGCCCCGGCGGACGGGCCTCCACGAGACGCCACTCCGGTACAGCGACCCTCGCGTGTCGCGTACCGGAGTGGCGTCTCGCGTTCGTGCGGGGGGCGGCCTCAGCGGCGCAGGACGCGCCGGGCCAGCACGTTGCCGAGCAGCTGCACCAGCTGCACGATCACGATGATCACGAGCACCGCGGCCCAGGTGACGACCGGCTCGAACTGCCGGTAGCCGTACTGGATCGCGAAGTTGCCGAGCCCGCCGGCGCCGATGTAGCCGGCGACCGCCGACATGTCGATCACGGCGACGAACACGAACGTGTAGCCGAGGATCAGCGGACCGAGCGCCTCCGGCAGCAGCACCGTGCGGACGATCCGGAACCGGCTCGCTCCGACCGACCGCGCCGCCTCGATCACGCCGGGCTGCACGGTCAGCAGGTTCTGCTCCACGATCCGCCCGATGCCGAAGGCGGCGCCGAGCGAGAGGGTGAAGACGATGGCGTCCGTGCCGATGCCGGAGCCGACCACCAGCCGGGCCAGCGGCTGGGCCGCGGCGATGAAGATGATGAACGGGATCGGCCGGAACACGTTCACGATCACGTTGAGCAGTCCGTAGACCACCCGGTTCGCGTAGAGGGCGCCGCCGCGGGTGAGCGCGAGGCCCAGCCCGATCAGCAGTCCGCCGAGCCCGCCGAAGAGGAGGCTCAGCGCGACGATGTAGAGCGTCTCGCCGGTCGCCTGGACGAGCTTGGGCAGGAGCGGGATCAGCTCGTTCATCGGGGCACCTCCGTGAGGGCGACGCGTCCGCCGAGGCGGGCGAGGAGGGGGGCGACGACGCCGTCCGGCGCGTCGAGGGCGACCGTGAGGTGGCCGAAGGCCCGTCCGCGGACGTCGGTGATGCCGCCGTAGACGAGCTCGAGCGGCACGCCGGCCGCCGCGACCTCGGCGAAGACGTCGCCCTGGGAGGCGGAGTCGTCCGAGAACGAGAGCGTGACCAGCCGGCCGCGGTGGCGCGTGCGCAGCACGGCCGCCTCCGCGGGCGAGGGCACCGAGCGGACGACCGTGGAGACGAAGCGGCGGGTGACCGGCTCGCGCGGGGCCGAGAACACGTCGAAGACGGGCCCGCGCTCCACGATGCGGCCCGACTCCATCACCGCGACCTTCGTCGCGAGCTGCTGGACCACGTCCATCTCGTGGGTGATCACGACGATGGTGACGCCCAGCTCCTCGTTGATGCGGCGGAGGAGGGCGAGCACCTCGCCGGTGGTGTCCGGGTCGAGCGCGCTGGTGGCCTCGTCGGCCAGCAGGATGCGCGGGGAGGCGGCGAGGGCGCGGGCGATGCCGACGCGCTGCTTCTGCCCGCCCGAGAGCTGCTCCGGGTGGCTGCGCGCCTTGTCGCTCAGGCCGACGAAGCGGAGCATCTCGTCGACGCGGGCGCGCTGCTCCGCCCGCGGGACGCCCGCGACCTGCAGCGGGTAGGCGACGTTCTGCCCCACGGTCTTCGAGCCGAACAGGTTGAACTGCTGGAAGATCATCCCGATGCCCAGGCGCAGCCGACGCAGCTCGCGCTCGGGCAGCCCCATGGTCTCGCGGCCGTCGATCTCGATGCTGCCGCTGGTCGCGGGCTCGAGGGCGTTGACGAGGCGCGCGAGCGTGCTCTTGCCGGCGCCGGAGTAGCCGATCACGCCGTAGACGTCGCCCGCCTCGATCTCGAGGCTCACGCCGTCGACGGCCGCGGTCGGGGCGGCGCCGCGCCCTGCGCCGGGGTACACCTTGCGCACGTCGGTCATGCGGATGAGCGGCACGGGGCGCCCTTTCTGTTGCGGGGGAGGCGCGGGACCGCGCCGGTGGGGAGCTCCGCGAGCGGAGGACCCGACCGGCGCGGTGCCGCGGGTGCCGGAGTCAGGAGGCGGCGGAGATGTCGGTCTCGGCGGACTCGAGCGAGGTCTCCAGCTCGGAGGCGGGGGTCTTCAGGAAGACCGCGGTGCCGCCGGACTGCTCCGAGACGCCGTCGAGCACGTCCTGGCTGTCCTGGTAGACCGAGACGAGCTTCGTGTAGGTCTCGTTCCCGGCGTCGTCGGCCCGGGCGGCGAAGATGTTCGTGTAGAGCAGGGAGGCGGGGTCGCTCGGGTCGTCCTGGGCGATCGCGTCCGAGGCCTTCAGGCCCGCGTTCTCGATGAAGTCGTTGTTGATGATCGCGGCGGCCACGTCCGGGAGCGACGTCGGGGTGAGGGAGGCCTCCAGCGCGGTGACCTCCACCTTCGAGGAGGACTCGACGTCGTCGACGTTCGAGAGCACTCCGCCGCCGTCCTTCAGCTCGACGAGCCCGGCCGACTGCAGCACCAGCAGCGCGCGCGCCTGGTTGGTCTCGTCGTTGGGGATCGCGACGGTGGAGCCGGCGGGGATGTCCGCGACGTCGTCGTACTGCGAGGAGTAGAGGCCGAGCGGGTAGATCGCGGTCGCGCCGATCGGCACGAGGTCGGCGTCGGCCGAGGTGTTGTACTGCGCCAGGTAGGCGATGTGCTGGAACTGGTTGAGGTCGATCTCGCCCTCGGTGAGGGCGGGGTTGGGCTGGTTGTAGTCGCTGAAGTCGACGATCTCGACGTCGATCCCGGCGTCGGCGGCGGCCTTCTCGTAGGTGGCCCAGTAGGGGTCGCTCGCGCCGACCACGCCGATGCGGACGGTGTCGTCGCCGCCGCCCGCGCCGGAGCAGCCGGCGAGGAGGAGGGCGGCGGAGGCGGCGATCGCGGAGGTCGCGAGGAGTCGGGTGCGCAGGGTCATGGCTGTGGGGATCCTTCCGTGGAGAGGATCCGGGCACTCGGCGCCGACCGAGCGGTGCTGGTCACCGCCGGCGCTGCGACCGGCCTCCGGTCGCTCGGCGCCGCGACTGCGCGGATCCCGGGGATCACCTTACGAAGGCGTTCGGACCCGCGCGGAACCCGCGCGTAACACGGCGACTCGGAGGCAGAGGAGGCGCGCGCTCACCGCGCGAGCGCGCCGTCGCGGCTGCTCGGCGCGGGGTCCCGCCGTGGGGCGCGCTCAGCTTGAGAGCGCGCCACAGCGCCGCTCAGCGCGGGATCGCGCTGCGGCTGCGCGCTCAGCGCCTGACCGCGCCGCGCCGGAGGCTCAGCTCGCGAGCGCGCCGTCCTCGCCCGCCGACGCCTCGTGCTTGGCGATCCGCTTCGCGATCGCGTCGCGCTCGGCCCGGAGCGACGCGATGGTCGGCTTGTCCAGGCGGGGGTCGGCCAGGTCGGCGAAGGGGCTCGCGGCGCCGGTGCGCGCGGACACGAGCGCGGCGTACGCCTTCGTCGCGGCGCGGAGCTCGGCTCCGGCCCGTTCGACCTTCCGCGGCTTCGACTCCTTGTCCGAGACGAGTCGGGCGTGCTTGTCGAGGGCGTCTACCAGCGCGCGATGCGCGGCGTCAATCTTCTTGCTCATAGGCGCATTATGGCGCAGGATCGGCGCACGGCGCCGACTGTGACTCCCCGCGCCCGTCGCCACCTTCCGTGAGACGCCGCTTCGGCACGCGACACGCCGGGGGAGGCGTACCGGAGCGGCACCTCGTGGGGAGGGGACGGTCGGGTCAGCGGGCGACCGGCGTGGAGACGGACGACGCGCCCGCGCTGGTGGCGACCGCGTCGAGGACGCGCTGCACGTCGAGGGCGTCGGCGAATGTGGGCGTGACCGCCGTGCCTCCGGCGATCGCCTCGACGAGGTCGACGACCTGGTGCGTGAAGAGGTGCTCGTAGCCGATGCCGTGCCCGGTCGGCCACCAGGCCGCCATGTACGGGTGCGCCGGCTCGGTGACCTGGATGCGCCGGAAGCCCTGCGCCTCCTCGGGGTCGCGGGCGTCGTAGTACTCGAGCTCGTTCATCCGCTCGAAGTCGAACGCGATCGAGCCGAGCTCGCCGTTCACCTCGATCCGGTTGGCGTTGCGGCGGCCGGTCGCGACGCGGGTCGCCTCGAAGACGCCCAGGGCGCCGCCCTCGAAGGAGGCGGTGAAGGCCGCGGCGTCGTCGACGGTCACGGCGCCGCGCGGGGCGTCGGCACCGGCGCGGCCGCCGAGGCCGACCTGCTCGCTGAGCACGGGGCGCTCGGTGGTGAAGGTGCGCAGCGTCGCCGAGACCGAGGTGATGCCGCGGCCGGTCAGCCACTGGGCGGTGTCGATGCTGTGCGCGCCGATGTCGCCGAGGGCGCCCGAGCCCGCGCGCTCCTTCTGCAGGCGCCAGGTCAGCGGCGCCTCGGAGTCGGACAGCCAGTCCTGCAGGTACTGGGCGCGCACGTGGCGGATGTCGCCGAGGCGGCCCTCCTCGATGAAGCGCTTCGCGAGGGCGAGGGCCGGGGTGCGGCGGTAGCTGAAGCCGCACATCGCCACCTTGCCGGAGGCGGCGGCCGCGGCGACCATCCGCTCCGCCTCCTCGACGGAGTTGGCGAGGGGCTTCTCGCACAGCACGTGCTTGCCGGCCTCGAGGGCCGCGATGGCGATCTCGGCGTGGGTGTCGCCCGGCGTGCAGATGTCGACGAGGTCGATGTCGTCGCGGGCGATGACGGCCCGCCAGTCGGTGGAGGCCTCGCTCCAGCCCAGCCGCTCGGCGCGCTCGGCGGTCGAGTCGGGGTTGCTCCCCACGAGCACGGCGAGCTCGGGGCGGAGGGGGAGGGGGAAGAAGCGGGAGGCGGTGCGCCAGGCGTGCGAGTGGGTGCGGCCCATGAAGGCGGTCCCCACCATCGCGACGCGCAGGGCTCGGTCGTTCGACATCGTCGTCCTTTCGTCGGCCGTACGACCCTGCCACGGGTCGGGGCGCGGGCGCTACCGCGCTCGGCGAGGCCGCCTCCGGGGCGACGCGCCCGGGCTGCACGGACATGAGCGCGTTCATAGGGTTCGGAGAGCGCTCTATCACGGACGGAATGTCTCAACCGCCGCCGTCAGATGTCGCGTAATCCCGCGGATCCCAGCCCTGACGCGGTGGCAGGAAGCCCTTGGGGCGACTGGGCGATCACTCGAACCGCCTTCGAATCGGTTCAGAACTTTTGCTTGACCCGCGACGTAAGTGGAAGTAGCTTCATCCGCATGGTCACCGCAGACCCCCGCAGCACTGCTGCACAGCCTCTTCCCCGCACCTCCGACGAGTCTCAGCAGCTGCTTCTGCAGATGCGCGGCATCGTGAAGGTCTTCCCCGGCGCCCGTGCTCTCGACGGCGTCGACCTCGATGTCCGACCCGGTGAGGTGCACTGCCTCCTCGGCCAGAACGGCGCCGGCAAGTCCACCCTCATCAAGACCCTCGCCGGGGCCCACCAGCCCACCGAGGGCGAGATCCTCGTCGACGGGAACGTCGTCACGATCCCGTCCCCGACGGCGGCCCTCGCCCTGGGCATCGCGACGATGTACCAGGAGCTCGACGTCGTCGACGGCCTCTCCGTCGCCGAGAACATCTTCCTCGGCCACGAGCTCTCCCGCGGCGGCTTCACCGCCCGGGCGAAGGCCACGAGGATCACCCGCGAGCTGATGGAGCGCCTCGGCCACTCCGAGATCTCGCCGAACCGCGAGGTCGGCACGCTCTCCGCCGCCGGCAAGCAGATCGTGCAGATGGCCCGTGCCCTCTCGCACGACGCGCGGGTCATCATCATGGACGAGCCCTCCGCGGTGCTCGACTCCGAGGAGGTGGAGAACCTCTTCCACGTGGTGCGCCAGCTCACCGCCTCCGGCGTCGCCATCGTCTACATCTCGCACCGCCTCGACGAGATCCGCGCCATCGGCGACCGGATCACCGTGATCAAGGACGGCGCCACCGTCGCGCAGAACCTCGCGGTCGCCGACACCCCCACCTCGAAGCTCATCACCCTGATGACCGGCCGCGCCGTCGAGTACGTCTTCCCGGACCGCCAGGAGCTCGACGTCGAGGCCGAGACGCTGCTGAAGGTCGAGAAGCTGGGCCTGCAGGGCTCCTTCTCGGACGTCTCCCTCGAGATCCGCGCCGGCGAGGTCGTCGGCCTCGCGGGGCTGGTCGGCTCCGGCCGCTCCGAGATCCTCGAGACCATCTACGGGGCGCGCCGCGCCAGCACCGGGACGGTCAGCGTGGCGGGCAAGCGCCTGCGCGCCGGATCCGTCACCTCGGCGGTCGACGCCGGCATCGGCCTCTGCCCGGAGGAGCGCAAGAGCCAGGGCCTGCTCCTGGACGAGCCGGTCTACCGCAACATCACCCTCTCGACCTTCGACCGCTTCGCCAAGCGCGGCTTCCTCGACGAGCGCTCCGAGCGCGCGGCGGCGGCCGAGCAGGCGGTCTCCCTCGACCTGCGGCCCTCCGGGGTCGACCGCGACGCCCGCACCCTCTCCGGAGGCAACCAGCAGAAGGCGCTCCTCGCCCGCTGGCTCGTGCGCGGCTGCCGCGTCCTGCTGCTCGACGAGCCGACCCGCGGGGTCGACGTCGGCGCACGGGCCGAGATCTACACCCTGATCAGGGACCTCGCGACCAACGGCGCCGCCGTGCTCGTGGTCTCCAGCGAGATCGGCGAGGTCCTCGGACTCTCCGACCGAGTGCTCGTGATCTCCGACGGCGCCGTGGTCCACGAGGGCCCGGCCGATTCGATCGACGAGCACCGCGTGCTCGATCTCGTCATGGAAGGAAGTGCAGCGTGAGCGGACAGCTCGACACCGCGTCGCCGTCGATCGGCGGTCCGCAGGAGGACGCCGCCCGTCACGCGTCGGCCGCGACGGGAGGCTCCTCCGGGGGCGTGCCCTCGAAGGACTCCCGCTCCGGGATCGCCCGCCTCATGCAGGGCTCCCTCGGCCGCAACGTCGGGCTGCTGCTCGCGCTGGTGATCCTCTGCATCGTCGGATTCGCGACCGCGGGGGAGCGCTTCGCCAGCGTCGACAACGTGCTCACGATCCTCCGCCTCGCCGCCGTCATCGGCGTGCTGAGCATCGGCATGACCTTCGTCATCACCTCCGGCGGCATCGACCTCTCGGTCGGCTCCGTGATGGGGCTCGCGACGGTCTGGGCGAGCACGGTCTCGACCCAGTACTACGCGGCCAACACCTCCTGGCTGGTGATCGTGCTCACCGCGGTCGTCGTCGGCCTCGTCTGCGGCCTCATCAACGGCGCGCTGATCGCCTACGGCCGGGTCGTCGCGTTCATGGCCACGCTGGCGATGCTCGTCGCCGCCCGCGGCTTCGCCGAGCTGATCTCGAACCGCCAGACGCAGGTCGTCACGGTCACGCCGTTCCTCGACTTCTTCCGCGCCGACGTGCTCGGCATCCCGGTGCTCGTGCTGATCTTCGTGGTCGTCGCCGTCGCCGGCTGGATCCTGCTCAACCGCACCACCTTCGGCCGTCGCACCATCGCGGTCGGCGGCAACCCCGAGGCCGCCCGCCTCGCCGGCATCAAGGTCCGCCGCCACACCATGTACGTCTACGGCCTCGCCGGGCTCACCGCCGGCATCGCCGCCGTCATGATGCTCGCCCGCACCACCGCCGGCAGCTCGACCAACGGCCTCCTCTACGAGCTCGACGCCATCGCGGCGGTCGTCGTCGGAGGCACGCTGCTGGCCGGCGGCCGCGGCACCATCGTCGGCACCGTGTTCGGCGTCCTCATCTTCACGACCCTGACCAACGTGTTCACGCAGAACAACATGTCGACCTCGACTCAGGCCGTCGCGAAGGGCGCGATCATCGTCGCCGCCGTCCTGCTGCAGCAGCGGTTCGCCGCCCGCGGCAGGAAGTCCTGACCCCGGGGCTCCGGCCCCGCTCCTCCATACACAGCAACCCACCCGACCACTCAGGTCACCTCTCCGCAGGACACGTGTGCCCTCGGACCCCTCGGATCGATCGAAGGAGATCACTTCCATGCCCGCACGCCCCTTCACCCGCAGCCGCCTCTCCCGCACCGCCCGACTCGGCTCGGCCGGCGTCGCCTTCGGCGCCGTCGCGCTGATGCTCACCGGCTGCATCTCGAACGCCCCGGTCGAGACCGGCAACGCCGCCTCCGGCGGGACCGCCGCCGCCGTGGCCGCCTCGGACAACGACGCCTCCGGCGACAACGTCGTCATCGGCTTCACCGCTCCCGCCGCCGACCACGGCTGGATGGGCGCGGTCAGCCGCGCCGCCATCGCCGAGGCCGAGAAGTACGACGACGTGGAGCTCCGCACCGCGGAGGGCACCAACGACGTCAACCTCCAGATCAGCCAGGTCGAGACCTTCATCAACGACGGCGTCGACGCGATCGTGCTCCTGCCGATCGACGGAGCGGCGCTCACGCAGGTCGCCACCCAGGCGATGGAGGCGGGCATCACCGTCATCAACGTGGACCGCGAGTTCTCCAGCCCCTTCGCCGCCCGGTCGACCATCCTCGGCGACAACTACGGCATGGGCGTCAGCGCCGGCACCTACATCTGCGAGGAGCTCGGCGACAACCCCGACGCCGTCGTCGCCGAGATCGCCGGCATCGACTCCCTCCCGCTGACCCAGGAGCGCAGCCAGGGCTTCTCGGACGCGCTCGAGGGCTGCGGACTCGACGTGGACAACCGCGTCGCCGCCGACTTCACCGTCCAGGGCGGAGAGCAGGCCGCGGCCAACCTCCTCCAGGCCGCGCCGAAGATCGACGCCATCTGGAACCACGACGACGACCAGGGCGTCGGCGTCCTCGCGGCGATCGACACCGCCGGACGCGACGAGTTCCTCTTCGTCGGCGGCGCCGGATCGGCCAACGTGATGCGCGCGATCGAGGCCGACGACTCCGTCGTCAAGGCCACGGTCGTCTACCCCTCGACCCAGGCCGCGGACGGCATCAAGCTCGCCCGCCTCGTCGAGCAGAACAAGTCGATGGCCGACACCAGCTCGCTCGGCGTCCCGCGCCAGATCCAGCTCTTCGCGCCGGTCGTCACCAAGGACAACGTCTCCGAGTACCTGCCCTCGGCCTTCGAGTCCTGATCGGCCCCACCAGCCCGGGTCGGCGCGGGAACCATCCCGCGCCGGCCCCCACCTCGGCGCCGCCCCGGGATCACTGACGACCCGCAGCGCAGCGCCACCGGCATCCGCGAGAGGAGGAGGAGTGCAAGACACCGGCCCCAGGGCCGGACAGGAGGAGACCGGATCCGCTCAGTCGTGCGGACAGCGACGGACCCGGCCTCTGCGATGAACACCTCATTGAAGGAATCACATCACGCATGAATGGTAAGCGATCCTCGAGAAGAAGCATCAGGCGTCTTCTCGCACTCGGCATCGCCGGGATGGTGACGGTCTCCGGACTCACCGCCCTCGGCCTGCCCGCCTCGGCCCACGACGGAGTGGACCACGGTTCCGAGGGCGGAGCATCCGCTCTCGACTGGAGCAACTACGAGAAGGTCCTGCTGACGAAGAACGTCGGCGAGCCCCTCGACCTGGCCGTCCTCCCGGACAAGTCGGTCCTCCACACCGCTCGGAACGGCGAGATCCGCCACACCGACCCCAAGACCGGCACCACCCGTGTCGTCAACACGATCCCCGTGTACCAGAACTCGGAGGACGGGCTGCAGTCCGTCGGCATCGACCCCGACTTCGCCGAGAACAAGTGGGTCTACCTCGTCTACGCGCCCCCCGGGAACACCCCGACCGGCGCGGCCCCGAACATGCTGCCCGAGGGCGCGACCGACAGCTACTGGGACCAGTGGAAGGGCATCAACCGCCTCTCCCGGTTCAAGTGGACCGGCTCGGGCCTCGATCTCGCGAGCGAGCAGAAGATCATCGACATCGAGACCCAGCGCGGGCAGTGCTGCCACGTGGGTGCCGACTTCGACTGGGACGCCGACGGCAACCTGTACCTCTCCACCGGCGACAACACGCCAGCGAGCGCTCCGGGTGCCGCGGGCTTCGCGCCGAACAACGACGCGCCCCGCATGAACCCGGGCTTCGACTCGCGTCGCGGCGCCGGCAACACGAACGACCTCCGCGGCAAGATCCTCCGGATCACCGTGCAGGAGGACGGCTCGTACACGATCCCCGACGGCAACCTCTTCCCGGTGGGAACCGAGAAGACCCGCCCCGAGATCTTCGTGATGGGCGTCCGCAACCCGTTCAAGATCGACGTCGACGCCGAGACGAACACCCTCTCCTGGGGCGACTACGGCCCCGACGCCACGAAGGCCGCTGCGGCCGACGGCGTCCGCGGCCCGATGGGCCTCGTCGAGTGGAACGCGACCGGACTGGACGAGCCGCACAACTCCGGCTGGCCCTACGTCCACGGACCGAACGCGCCGTACAACGAGTGGAACTTCGAGACGTCGACGCCCCGCGGCTTCTTCGACCCGGAGAACCTGAAGAACAACTCGCGCTGGAACACCGGCCTCGTCGACATCCCGGACGCCAAGGCGGCGACCGTCTACTACGGCGACAACCCCGGCGACCAGCCGTTCGACGAGCTCGTCAACTTCGGGACCAGCACCGGCCAGGGCCCCATGGGCGGACCGGTGTACCACTTCGACGCGGACAACACCTCGACGTCGAAGTTCCCGGAGTACTGGGACAAGAAGACCTTCTTCGGCGAGTTCTCGCAGGACTACATCGCGGCGTTCACGCTCGATGAGGACCGCGCGGTCACGCACATCGAGGACTTCCTCCCCAACGCGGCGCTCAGCCAGGCCGCGCAGCCGATCCACGACAACCCGATGGACATGGAGTTCGGCCCCGACGGGTCGATGTACGTGATCGAGTACGGCGACGGATTCTTCCGCGCCAACCCCGACGCGGGCCTGTACCGGATCGACTACGCCGAGGGCAACAAGGCGCCGCAGGCCCGCTTCACCGCGACCCCCCTGTCCGCCTCGCAGACCCCGCTCGAGGTCACGTTCGACGCCAAGGGATCGACCGACCCCGAGGGCGACGCGCTCACCTACGACTGGGACTTCGACGGCGACGGCACCTTCGACGCCACCGGAGTGTCCGTCAAGAAGACCTACACCGAGCTCGGACAGTTCACGGCCCGTCTGCGCGTCACCGACGCCAAGGGCAAGTTCAGCCTGACCTCGCGGGTCATCTCGGTCGGCAACCAGGCGCCGCAGATCCAGATCCAGACGCCCGGCAACGGCTCGTTCTTCAGCTGGGGCGACGCGATCCCCTACCAGGTGACCGGCAAGGACGCTGAGGACGGCGACCAGATCGTCAGCAGCCGCGTGGGCTGGACCTACGGCCTCGGCCACGACGAGCACGCCCACCCCGAGGTCACCGGCACCGGTGCCAAGGGAGCGTTCCCGACGTCCAAGGACTCGCCCGAGCACGGCCCCGGCGCGCTGCTGTACGGCACCGTCGTCGTGACCTACACGGACGGCGGCTTCAACGGCCTGCCCCCGGCTGCGGCCGAGGCGACGCTGCGGCTGAACCCGAAGACGCAGGAGGCGGAGCACGCCGCCCGTGAGGGCGTCCTGCCCTACGCGGACACCACCGCCAGCGGCGGCAACGCCGTCAGCGGACTCGGTGCGGGATCCTTCCTGCGCTGGGACCCGGTGAACTTCGCCAACCTGACCGGCGTCGTGGTCCGCGCCACCGGTGAGGGCACCGTCGACCTCCGCTGGAACGCTGCCGACGCAGCGCCCTTCGGAACGGCGACCATCCCCGCGGGAGCCGGCTGGAAGGACGTCCTCGTCCCCTTCGGCACCAACGTCCCCCGCGGCACCGGCTCGCTCTACGTGACCTCGCCCAGCGGCCTGTCGCTCGACTCCCTCACCTTCCAGGGTGTCGGCGCCGGTGACAAGACGGCTCCGACCGTCGCGGCGACCCTCGACCCGGCAGCGCCTGCGGGCGTCGGCGGCGTCTACAACAAGCCCGTGACCCTCGGCCTCACCGCCACGGACAACGGAGCGCTCTCCACCGTCCAGTACTCCGCCGACAACGGCACGACGTGGACCACGGTCCGCGCCGTCAACGGCGCGTACACGGTCCCGTTCACCACGAACGGCGCCCGGACGATCCAGTACCGCGCCACCGACACCGGCGGCAACGTCTCGGCGGTCGGCACGGTGAAGTTCACGATCGACCTGGCCGCGGCGAACGCCCCGACCGCCGCGTCGACCACCACCGTGGCGCTCTCGGCTCCCCGCGTGACCTTCGGGGCACCGGGCGAGGCGACCGTCACGGTCACCGGTCAGGGGGGGAACCCCGGCGGAGAGGTCGTCCTCTACGAGGGCGCCACCGAGCTGGGCCGCGCGACGCTGAACGACGGCAAGGCGACCTTCGCCCTGCCGAAGACCCTCGGCGCCGGCACCCACACCCTCCGTGCGGCGTACGGCTCGGACGCCACCTTCAAGGCCTCGGAGGGCACCGCCCGCCTGATCGTCTCGAAGGCCGCCTCGGAGCTCACCGCGACCGTCTCGCCCAACCCGGTCAAGCCGGGCGCCAGCGCGCAGGTCACGGTCGACGCGACGTCCTCGACGGGTGTCGCCGGCACCGGTCAGGTGAGCGTGATGGTGAAGAGGAACCTCTCCACCGTCGCGATGCTCACCGGGACCCTCGACGAGAACGGGCACGTCGTGGTGACGCTCCCGAAGCTCGCGGCGGGCAGCTACAAGCTGACCGTCACCCACACCGCCACGGCGGACACCAACGCCGCGTCGGCGCTGCTGAACCTCACCGTCCAGCAGTAGCCCCCGCGCAGGGGCCGGCCGGCTCGACCGGGCCGGCCGGCCCCCCACCCCCTGCACCATCTGCCATTTCGAAGGAGAAATGATGCACCACCACCACGCATCCATCACGGCCAAGCCGATGAGCCGGCGCTCGCTGATGACGGCCCTGGCCGCATCGACCGTCGCGGTCGGCGTCGGAGCGGGAGCCCTCGCGGCACCCGCCACGGCCGCCCCCGCGCCCTCGTCCGGATCCACGCGCCTGGTCCCGATCAACCGCATCGGCATCCAGCTCTTCAGCGTCCGCGACAAGGTCTCGTCGCTCGGCTTCCGGGCCGTCTTCGAGGAGCTCGGCCGCATCGGCTACAGCGAGATCGAGTTCGCCGGGTACACCCAGGGCAACGTCGGAGCGATCACCCCGCAGCAGATCCGCCAGCTGCTCGACGACAACGGCCTCCGCGCCGTCGGCTCGCACGTCGGCACCAACCTCCTCCGCTCGGAGCTGGGCAAGCAGATCGAGATCGCGCAGATCCTCGGCACGCCGCACCTCGGCACCGGCAACGCGCCCACCAACGTCAACACCAAGGCGGGCTACCTCGCCGCGGCGGAGGAGTGGAACAAGTGGGGCCAGCAGGTCTCGGCCGCGGGCATGAAGCTCTACCAGCACAACCACGCCGGTGAGTTCGGGTTCGCCACGGACGACCCCAAGACCCGCCTGTACGACCTCTTCTACGACAACACCGACCCGCGTCACGTGTACCTCGAGATGGACGTCTACTGGGCGTACGTCGGCAAGAAGCTCTACCCGGGCTTCGAGCCGCTCGACTACATCAAGCGCAACCCGCGCCGCTACCCGATCCTGCACCTCAAGGACGGCAAGACGAACAACGCCAACACCAACGGCTACGACATCGTCGAGTTCGGCGCGGGCAACCTGCCCTACCAGGCGTTCCTCTCGGAGCTGCGCGACCGCGGCCAGCGCTTCGGCGTCTGGGAGCAGGACACCGCTCCCACGCTGGCGACGCCGCCGAGCACGGGGAACTCCCTCGAGGCCGCTTCCCGCAGCTACTCCGCGATCGCTGCGCTCCGTGGCTGAGCGCACCCCGCGCCGCGCGCGCCGCACCGACAGCACCACCACCAGCACGACGCGCACGAGCGCACCGAGGAGAACCCCCATGAAGTGGAAGACGCCCACGGCGGTCCTCGCGGCCGCCTCCCTCGCGATGGTCGCCGCGCCGTCCGCCTTCGCGGCGACGACGGACTGCACCACCGAGCTCGGGAACCAGACGATCACCGGAGATCTCAACGTCGGCGCGGGCCAGACCTGCGTGCTCGGCAACGTGACCGTCACCGGCAACGTCATCGTCGGCGACGACGCCTGGCTGGACGCCACCTCGGCGACCATCGGCGGCGACGTGATCGGCACCGACGCGTACGGCATCTCGATCGACGGCACCAGCGTCGGCGGAGACGTCGTGTCGTTCTCGGACGGCAGCCGCAACGGCTTCCTCTACCTGCGCGACCTCACGGTCGGCGGCATGGTCGAGGCCGGCGGGATCGACGTCGAGTTCAGCGACCTCTCGGTCGACGGCTCGGTCAGCACCGACGCGGCGAACTACGTCGACGTCGACCGCACCAGCGTCGGCGGCGACGCCACCTTCGCCGGCAGCGACTTCGGCGTGAACGTGCAGGGCGCCATCGTCGGCGGCTCGCTCGCCGTCACCGGCTCCTCGCGCGGCGTCCTCCTGGGCGCGAACGAGGACGGCTCGGCCTCGGCCCTCGGCAACACGGTGGGCGGGAACCTCACGCTCTCGGGCAACTCCGGCAACGTCCAGCTCGCGGGCTCGACGGTCGGCGGGCGCATCGCGCTCGCCGACAACGCGCCGGCGGTCAACTTCGGCGCGGGCAACACCGCCGCCGGAGTCGACGGCACCTTCACGGGAACGGCGGCGGGCGCTGCGGCGGCCGGCGACCAGGCCGTGGCCGTCATCGTCCCCGAGGCCAACAAGGGCGAGCTGACCTGGACGCTCGAGGGCACCAGCAACCTGGTGAACCTCGGCGTCGCCGAGGAGCAGGGCGACCACTTCGCCGCCTCCGGTGAGCTCGTGCCGGTCCGCGTGACCGACACCCGCCTCAACGGCCCGGCCTGGTCGGTCACCGGCCAGCTGAGCGACTTCCGCTCCGGCGAGAAGACGTTCTCGGGCAAGCACCTCGGCTGGACCCCCGAGGTCCTGGAGAACACGGGCGGTGCCGTCGCCGGCGCAGCCGTCCCCTCCGGGTTCGACTCGGGCAACGGCCTCGCCACGCCCCGCGTCCTCGGCTCCGCCGCGGCGCAGCACCCGACCGGATCCTCGGTCCTGGGCGCCGACCTCGACCTGAAGCTCCCGCTCTCGGTCGGAACCGGCACCTACACCGCGACGCTGACGCTCACCGCGCTCGGCTAGCACCGGTGGGGCGGCCTCCGGGCCGCCCCACCCTCCCCCCGTCTCCCCGCGAGACGCCACTCCGGTCCGCCCCGCTCGGCGTGCCGCGTACCGGAGCGGCGTCCCGCGGGGAGGCATCCCCCCTTGCAACGGAAGCCTGATCGATGTCGCTCATGCCACGCACCTCCCGCACCACCGCCGCCCTGCTGCTGATGACGCTCCTCGCAGCCGGCGGCCTCTCGGCTCAGGCGGGTGCCCAGGAGGCGGACCCCGCCTCCACGCCGGTCACCTGGGGGGTGCGCCCCGCCGACACCGAGCAGGGCAGCGAGCGGCCGAACTACGCGTACGCCCTCGATCCCGGCGGACGCCTCAGCGACGCCCTGATCGTCTCCAACTACGACGACGAGGAGCAGACGTTCCGCGTCTACGGCTCCGACGGCTTCATCACCGAGGCCGGCCAGCTCGACCTGCTCCCCGCCGCGGAGCCCTCGACGCAGCTCGGCAGCTGGATCGCGTTCCCCGAGCCCGAGGTCACCGTGCCCGCCGGCGAGAGCGTGCAGGTCCCGTTCGAGGTCGTCGTCCCCGACGACGTGACCCCGGGCGACTACGCCGCGGGCGTCGTCTCCTCGATCCTGGTGCAGGGCGAGACCGGAGTCTCGGTCGACCGGCGCCTGGGCTCGCGCATGTACCTCCGCGTCGGCGGCGAGCTCGCCCCGCGCCTGTCGATCGACGGCCTCGCCGTCTCGTACCAGGGCGGCTGGAACCCCTTCGCCCCCGGCTCCGCGACCGTCGACTACACCGTGACCAACGCGGGCAACACCCGTATCGCGCCGGGCGCCGAGATCAGCGTCGCCGGCCTCTTCGGCCTCGCGCCGGTGTCCGCGACCGACCCGGAGCCGCTGCCCGAGCTCCTCCCCGGAACCTCCGTCTCGCGCACCGTGACCGTCGCCGGAGTCTGGCCGCTCTTCGTCGCGACCGCCCGCGCCGCGCTCTCGGGCACCGTCGTCACCGCCGACCAGGCCGCGCAGGCCGACTCCGCCGTCGTCGTCCCCGACGTGCCGGTCGCCACCGCCGAGACCTCGGCCGCGGCCGTGCCGTGGAGCGCCGTGCTCCTCCTCGCCCTGCTCATCGGGCTCATCGTGCTGACCGTCGTCCGCCGCCGCCGCCGGGCCGCGGGGGAGCAGGCGCGCATCGACGCCGCCGTCGCCGCCGCTCTCGGCGCCCAGCCGGAGGACGCCGACCGCGCGGAGGTCCGCTCCTGACCGGGTGCGGCCGACGCGGTCCGCGAGGGATCGCGCCGGCGCGGCCCGCCATCTCCGGGCGCGCGGCCGCCGCTCTAGCGGACCGCCCGCCCCTCGGCGCGCAGCTGCTCGAGGAAGCCGTCCACCACGGCGGGGCTGAGCAGGTGCCCGCGCAGCATCAGCGCGGCACCGCGCACGCCCCCGCTGCCGCCCAGCTCGGCGGTCACCACGTCGAGCCGCTGCGTCGCGAGGGGGAGGGAGCGCTCGTCGATCACCGAGCGCACGGCCGTCAGGATCTCCGGGCTGGCGAGGGCGACCGCGCCGCCCAGCACGATGACGGAGGGGTTCAGCAGGCTCACGCAGGTGGCCAGCACCTCGCCGAGCTGGAGTCCCGCGATCCGCGCCGCCTCCACGGCCTCGGGATCGCGCGCCTTCAGCAGGTCGATCAGCTCGCGCACCGACTGCACGTCGCGGCCCGCCCGGGCGAGCCCGGCGGCCAGAGCGGAGCCGCCCGCGACCGCCTCGAGGTCCCCCTCCTGACCGCCCGCCGCGGCCGGGGCCGTGCGCGGCACCTGGACGTGGCCGAGATCACCGGCGGAGCCGAGGGCTCCGCGCTGGAGCAGCCCGGACGAGACGATGCCCGCGCCGATGCCGGTGCCGACCTTCACGAACATCAGATCGAGGGCGTGCGGGAACCGCGAGGCCCGCTCGCCGAGCGCCAGCAGGTTCACGTCGTTGTCGACGAGCACCGTGGTGTCGTAGCGCCGGCGCACGAAGGCGGGGATGTCGAAGCCGTCCCAGCCGGGCATGATCGGCGGGCGCACCGGGCGGCCGCTCGCGTGCTCCACCGGGCCGGGCACGCCGACCCCGATGCCCGCGAGGGCGGTGCGGTCGACCCCGGCCGCGGCGAGGATCCCGTCGCAGACGTCGAGCGCGTGCCCGAGCACCGCCACGGGGCCCTGCGCGATGTCGAGCTCCTCGCGGCGCTCGGCGATGATGCGGCCGTCGAAGTCGGTCAGCGCGATGGTCGAGTGCGCCGCGCCCAGGTCGATGGCCAGGAGCGAGCGGACGGCCGGGTCGAAGACGAGGCGCGCGGACGGGCGGCCCCCGGTCGACGGAGCGCGGTCGAGGTGCGCGATCAGTCCGAGCTCGAAGAACTGCTCCAGGCGCGTCATCACTGCGGTCCGCGCGAGACCCGTCTCCTCGACCAGCTCGGCGCGGGTGCGCGGCCGACCGTCGGCGAACAGCCTCAGCATGTCGCCGGTCGCGGTACCCGCGCGCTCGGCCACGCTCAGCTCCTTCTCTCGGCCCGGAGGACGGGTTCGGGGGACAGCACACCTGAGGAAACCAGTCGACGCACGGTCGCGCAATCTCGGCGGGCCCTGCGTGCGGTTCCTGCGCAACACGGCCGGCCGGAGGCGCGACGCGCGCCCGGCCGAGGCCCCTCCCCACTCCGATCGCCCGGGTGCGCCCCGACGATCGCCGCTCAGCCAGCCCTTCCAGACAGGAGAGAACGATGACCTCGTCCGACACCACCACCACAGGCGCCCCCCGATCGAGCGGGCGCATCGGCCTCTGGCTGATCGGGGCCCGGGGCAGCGTCGCCACCACGGCCGCCGTGGGCCTGCACGCCATCGCCGCCGGAGCCGCGCCCAGCTCGGGCTGCGCCACCGCGACCCCCGCCTTCGAGGACGTCCCGCTCGCCGGGTTCGCCGACATCGTCATCGGCGGCCACGACGTCTCGCCGACCCCGCTGCTCGAGAGGGCCACGGGCCTCGCGGCCGGCGGCATGTTCCCGACCTCGGTCGTCGCCGAGGTGGCCGACCGGATCGACGCGACCGACGCCGAGATCCGCCTCGCCCCCTCCGACGCCGCGTCGCAGCAGGAGGAGATCGACCGCCGGGCCGCCGACATCGTCGTCTTCCGCGAGCGCCACGGCCTCGCCCGGGTCGTCGTGATCGACGTCGCCTCGACCGAGGTGCTGCCGGCCGACCGTCCCGAGTTCCACGACCTCGCCGCTCTGCGCGCCGCCCTGGCGCGTCCGGGCGAGCGCCTCCTGCCGCCGAGCTCGATCGCCGCCCTCTCGGCCGTCGTCGCGGGCGCGGCCTACGCCTGCTTCACTCCCTCGACCGCGCTGGCCCTGCCGGCCCTGGAGGAGTGGGCCGCCGAGGCCGGGATCCCGATCGCCGGCCAGGACGGCAAGACGGGGGAGACCCTGCTCCGCAGCGTGCTCGCGCCGATGTTCACGGCGCGCGGGATGCGCGTGCTCTCGTGGGCGGGGGCGAACCTCCTCGGCGGCGGCGACGGGCAGACCCTCGCCGACCCGGAGGCGGTGCGCTCGAAGCTCGTCTCGAAGAACCGCGGACTCCGCAGCCTCCTCGGCGACGACGTCGTCACTCCGCTCCACATCGACAACGTCCCGGACCTCGGCGACGTCAAGACCGCCTGGGACCACGTGCACGCGGAGGGCTTCCTCGGCTCGCGGATCACGGTGCAGACGATCTGGTCGGCGTACGACTCGGCCCTCGCGGCGCCGCTGATCCTCGACCTCGCCCGCCTGCTGGCGCTCGCGGACGAGGCCGGCGTCTCGGGCCCGGTCGGCGAGCTCGGCTTCTTCTTCAAGGACCCGTGGGGCAGCGACGTGCACGGCTTCGCCGAGCAGACCGCGGAGCTGGTGGCCTGGTCCGCCCGCACCGGCGCGCTCGTCGCCGAGCGCCGCACCCCGGTGACGAGCGGGACGCGGAGCGATGGCTGAGCTGCGCGACTACCTCGAGCTCGTCCGCGCGAAGGCCGCGCTCACCGTGATCGGCGACACCGTCGCGGGCGGAGCGTGGGCGGGCCGCGGAGTGGGAGCGCGCACGGTCGCGCTCCCGCTGTCCTCGGCGCTGCTCTACTCGGCGGGCATGGCGCTCAACGACTACGCGGACGCCGAGCTCGACGCCCGGGAGCGGCCCGAGCGGCCGATCCCCTCGGGGCGCATCCAGCGCTCGGCGGCGCTGGGCACGGCGGCCGCGCTGACCGCGGCGGGGATCGTCGTGGCGGCCGTCGTGGACGGGCGGCGCTCGCTCGCGCTCTCGCTGCCGCTCGCGGCCGGGATCTGGTCGTACGACCTGCTCGCGAAGCCGACTCCGCTGGGCCCGGTCGTGATGGCGGCCTGCCGCGGTCTCGACGTGCTGCTCGGCGCGGGCGTCGACGGCGTGCGCGCGGCGGCCCCCGCCTCCGCCGCCGTGGCCGCGCACACGCTCGGCGTCACCGTGCTCTCGCGCGGCGAGGTGCACGGCACCACCCCGGTCGCGGCGGGAGCGGTCTCGGCCGGCACCGCGGCGATCGCGCTGTCCACCGCGGCCGGCGCTCTGGCCGAGCGCCGGGCCGCCCCCGCCGCGGTCGTCGCCGCGGGCCTCGGGCGCTGGCTCCTGCTCGTGCTCACCGCGCAGCTGCAGGCCGTGCGGACGCCGACGGCCGCGGCCGCGCGGACGGCCACCCGCGCGGGCATCACCGGGATGATCCCGCTGCAGGCCGCGCTCGCCGGTCTGAAGCGTCCCGAGCTGGGGGCGGCGCTGCTCGCGCTCGACGCGCTCGGCTCCCTCCTGCTCCGCCGCCCGCGGACGGCGGACATCACATGAGCGCCACCGGACCCGTCCTCGGCTACGGCACCAACGGCTTCGCCGACCACACCCTCGACGACGCGCTCACGGTGATCCACGCCGCGGGGTACCGCGCCGTCGCGCTCACCCTCGGGCACCCGCACCTCGATCCCTTCGCAGCCGACTGGCGCGAGCGGACGCTGGCGCTCCGGTCGCGGCTCGACGAGCTGGGCCTGCGCGTGGTCGTCGAGACGGGCGCGCGGTACCTGCTCGACCCGTTCGCGAAGCACCGCCCCACGCTGGTCGACGAGGAGGCCGGCCCCCGGGTCCGCTTCCTCGAGCGCGCGATCGAGATCGCCGCGCTGCTGGGCGCCGACGCCGTCTCCCTCTGGTCGGGGGTCGTGCCGGCGGGCGTCGATGCGGCCGCGGCCTGGCGGCTGCTCGTCGAGCGGATGCGCGGCGTCGTCGCGACGGCCGAGCGCCACGGCGTGCGGCTGGCCGTCGAGCCCGAGCCGGGGATGCTGGTGGAGACGGTCGCCGACGCGCTGCTGCTGCGCCGCGAGCTCGGCGACCCGGAGTCGGTCGGGCTGACGGTCGACCTCGGCCACTGCGTCGTGGTGGAGCCGGACGGCGTGGTCGGAGCCCTCCGCAGCGCCGGGGACCTGCTGCTGAACGTGCAGGTCGACGACATGCTCCCGGAGCGGCACGAGCACCTCGAGCTCGGCACCGGATCGCTCGACCTCGCGGCCGCCTTCGCGACCCTCGCCGAGATCGGCTACCGCGGGATCGCCGCCGTCGAGCTGCCCCGGCACTCGCACGACGCGCCCCGCCTGGCTGTGGCGAGCCTCGCGGCGATGGAGGAGGCGCTCGGCGGCGCCTCGTCGCACGCCGGGCACCCGTGGACCGCGGCCGCCCGTTCCGCCGTCCTCGAGCGCCCGTCGCGGATCGAGCGCTTCTTCCCCGCCGCGGGCCGCGAGGCCGGACGCGAGCCGCTCCGGCCCGCCGAGGACCCGCACGGCCTCGTCCACGGCACGCACGACGACGCGGCCCGCGCCGCCCTGGTGCAGGCCGCGGCGCAGGCGCTCGGCGACGACGACCTGGCCGCTCTCCTCCTCCGCCTCTACCGCGGCGGGGACGGCGCCGAGCGCCGCGGAGTGCTGGCCGGGCTGAACGCCCTCGGCGACCCGGGACCGGCGACGACCCTCGCCGGCCTCGAGCTGACCGCCGACGCCCTGCGCGCCAACGACACCCGGCTCGTCGCCGCGGCGATGGGCTCCTTCGCCCGCCGCCACCTCGACGCGCACGCCTGGCGGCACGGGGTGCTCAAGCTCGTCTTCCTCGGCGTCCCGCTCGCGGCGGTCGCCGGGCTGGAGGAGCGCAGCGACGCCGAGCTGCGCGCGATGGCCGGCCGCTTCGCCGACGAGCGCCGCGCGGCCGGGCGCCCGCTCCCGGACGATCTGGCGGTGCTCCTGCCGAGCTGACCGCCCCCGAACGCCGCCCCGACCACGGGGCACCACCACCGATGAGAAAGGCGCGACGATGCGCATCTTCGACCCGCACATCCACATGACCTCCCGCACCACCGACGACTACCAGGCGATGTTCGACGCCGGCGTCCGCGCGGTCGTCGAACCCTCCTTCTGGCTCGGCCAGCCGCGCACGAACGTCGGCTCGTTCACGGACTACTTCGACGCCCTGATCGGCTGGGAGCGCTTCCGCGCCGCGCAGTTCGGCATCCGCCACCACTGCACCATCGGGCTCAACCCGAAGGAGGCGAACGACCCGCGCTGCCGGGCCGTCCTGCCCGAGCTCGACCGCTACCTCGCCAAGGACGGCGTCGTCGCGGTCGGCGAGACCGGCTACGACTCGCTCACCCCCGAGGAGGACCAGGTCTTCCGCCAGCAGCTCGAGCTCGCCGGCGAGCACGGCCTCCCCGCGATGGTGCACACCCCGCACCGCGACAAGGAGTCGGGCACCCGCCGGACCCTCGAGGTCGTCGCCGACTCGGGGCTCGAGCCCGGGCGGGTCCTCGTCGACCACCTCAACGAGGTCACCGTCGACGCGGTCCGCGACTCCGGCTGCTGGATGGGCTTCTCCATCTACCCCGACACGAAGATGGACGAGACCCGCCTGGTGACGCTGGTCGAGCGGATCGGGCTGGACCGCGTCCTGGTCAACTCCGCCGCCGACTGGGGCCGCTCCGACCCGCTCACGACCGCGAAGACCGGCCGCCTCCTCCTCGTCGCCGGCTTCAGCGCGGGCGACGTGGACCGGCTGCTCTGGCAGAACCCGGTCGAGTTCTACGGGCAGAGCGGACGCCTGGACCTCTCGCCCGTCGCGGGCTTCGACGTGCAGGAGTCGGCCGGCCGCACCTTCGAGGGCAACTCCGTGCTCCGGGGCGCGCCGCGCGTGGCGGAGGTCGTGTGATGCACCTCTCCTACTGCACCAACGTCCATCCCGCCGAGGACCTGGCCGGAGTCGTCCGCCAGCTCGACGTCTACGCCGGACCCGCGCGCGTGGCCGCCGGGCTCGCCCTGGTCGGAGTCGGCCTGTGGATCCCGCGCGACCTCGCGGCCCGCCTGGTCGCCAGCGCCGAGGACCGCGCCGTCCTCCGCGCGGCCCTGCAGCGCAACGGCCTGGAGGTGCGCACGCTCAACGCGTTCCCGTACGCCGCGTTCCACGCCGAGGTCGTGAAGCTCGACGTCTACCGCCCCGACTGGACCACGCCGGAGCGCCTGCAGTACACGATCGACTGCGCGCGGATCCTGGCCGACCTGCTGCCCGCCGGCGCCGACGGCAGCATCTCGACGCTGCCGCTGGGCTGGCGCGAGGGCTGGGGGCGGGAGCAGGACGAGGCCGCCTGCCGGAACCTCGCCCGACTCGTCGAGGAGCTGCGCGACCTGCGCCGCTCCACGGGCCACGCGATCCGCCTGGCGATCGAGCCCGAGCCCGGCTGCATCCTCGACACCGTGGACGACGTCGTCGACTGGCTGCACCCGCGGATCGGAGTGGTCGACCCGGCGTACGTGGGCGTGTGCCTCGACACCTGCCACCTCGCCGTCTCCTTCGCCGACCCGGCCTCGGCCGTCCGCCGCATCCGCGACGCGGGCCTGCGCGTGGTCAAGGTGCAGGCCTCGGCCGCGCTCCACCTGGAGGACCCCTCGGGCCGCGCCGCGCTCACCCCGTTCGTCGAGAAGCGCTACCTGCACCAGACCCGCGAGAACGGGATCGACGGAGTGCTCCGCGTCGACGACCTGCCTGAGGCGCTGGACACGCTCCCCGGCACCGGCCCGTGGCGCGTGCACTTCCACGTGCCGCTGCACCACCGGCCGGAGGCGCCGCTCTCGGCGACCACGGCCGTCCTGGCGGAGGCGGTCTCGGCGGTCGACGCCGCCTGGCCGTACGACGAGATCCACCTCGACGTCGAGACCTACACCTGGTCGGTGCTCGCCGACGCCCCGAGCGACCTCTCGACGGGCATCGGCGCCGAGCTCGCCTGGGCGGCCGCGCACCTGCTCACGCCCGCCTCCCGAGAGGCGCTGCTGGCGCCCCTCCTCCCGCAGGCGGCGGCGCTGTGAGGCCCGTGCTGCTGCTCGACGTGGTCGGGCTGACCTCGACGGCGCTCGCCGACATGCCCCGCCTCTCGCGGCTGGCCCGCGCGGGCGGGCGCCTGCCGCTGGACACGGTCCTGCCCGCGGTCACCTGCAGCGTGCAGTCGACCATGCTCACCGGCTCGATGCCCGCGCAGCACGGGATCGTCGGCAACGGCTGGTACTTCCGCGACCTCGGCGAGGTGCACCTGTGGCGCCAGCACAACCGCCTGGTCACGGGGGAGAAGGTCTGGGAGACCGCGCGCCGGCTGAGCGGGGAGCCGTACCGCGCGGCCAACATCGGCTGGTGGTACGCGATGGGGGCGACGACCGACGTCACCGTCACTCCGCGCCCGATCTACCACGCCGACGGCCGCAAGTCGCCGGACGCGTACGTGCGCCCGCCGGCGCTGCACGACGAGCTGGTCTCGCGCTTCGGCGCCTTCCCGCTGTTCCAGTACTGGGGGCCGACCGCGTCGCTCCGCTCGACCCAGTGGATGGTCGACGCGACCCGGCACGTGCTGGCCGGAGACGGCTCCGGACCGCCCGAGCTGACCACGGCGTACCTGCCGCACCTCGACTACGACCTCCAGCGCTTCGGTCCGGACTCGCCCGAGGCGCGCCGGGCCGCGTCGGAGCTCGACGTGGTGCTCGCTCCGCTGCTCGACGACGCGGAGGCGCTGGGCGCGTCGGTGATCGTGGTCGCCGAGTACGGGATCGCCGACGCCGACACCCCGGTCGACGTGAACCGGGCGCTCCGCCGCGAGGGCCTGCTCGAGGTCTACGTGCAGGACGGCCGGGAGCAGCTGGACCCGTGGACGTCGCGCGCGTTCGCCGTCGCCGACCACCAGGTCGCCCACGTCTACGTGCAGGACGCGGCGGACCTGCCGCGGGTGCGCTCGATCCTCGAGGGGCTCGACGGCGTCGACGAGGTGCTCGACCGGGAGGCGCAGGCCCGCTACGGCCTCGACCACGAGCGCTCGGGCGAGTTCGTCGTGGTCGCCCGGCCGGGGGCGTGGTTCACCTACTACTACTGGCTCGACGACGACCGCGCGCCCGACTTCGCCCGCGGCGTCGACATCCACCGCAAGCCCGGCTACGACCCGGCCGAGCTCTTCTTCGACCCGGCCGACCCGCTGGTGAAGGCGAAGGCGGCGGGCAACCTCGCCAAGAAGGCGCTGGGGCTGCGCTACGCGATGAACCTGGTTCCCCTGGACGCGTCGCTCGTGCGCGGCACGCACGGGAGGCTGCCGTCCTCGTCGGCGGACACTCCGCTCGTGCTGGCCTCGGACGCGGACCTGCTGCCGGCCGGAGCCGCGTCGCTCCCGGCCACCGCGATGCGCGACCTGGTGCTCGCGGCGCACGGCCCGGCCCTCGCGAAGGAGGCGTCGGCGCTCGCGCGCTGAGGGAGGGGACGCCCGGCGGCCTGCGCCCGTGTACGGGCCGTCGGGCGTCGGGGGCTCAGCCGAGGTCGCCGCGGACCTCGCGAGCTCAGGCGAACTCGCCGCGGGCCGCCGCGGGCTCAGGTACTCGCCGCGGGCTCGTCGGGGCGGCCGGCGGTTCAGCGCGGCACGAGCCCGGTGAGCCGCGCCGTCAGCCGCTCGACGGGGCCCACACCGAGGAGCCGCCACCACAGCACGGCGGCCGCGCACAGCCCGAGCACGAGGGCGAGAGCGGCGAGCGGAGTGTCGGCGGAGTAGCCGAGGCCCGCCCGCGCGAGCGCCGCGACGAGAGCGACCTGCAGCACGTAGACCGAGAGCGCGAGCGTGCCGATCGCCCGGAGCGGCACCAGCAGCCGCTGGACCGCGGTGGAGCGCGACGTGGTCAGCAGCACCACCGCCACGTAGGCCAGGAGCACGAGCCCGAGGTCGTGCAGGGTGTCCGGGAGGCTGCCGGAGGGCGACTCCACGCCGAGCAGGAGCGCGACCAGCGGCCGCACCGGATACGCGACGACCGCGACCGTCGCGAGCACCGGCAGCAGCCGGTCCCGCTGCGCGCCGTGCCGCAGCAGCAGGGCTCCGAGGAGGAAGAAGGGGAGCAGGTTGGTCGCGCGGTAGCTCGGCCCGGTGAAGAGCCAGAGGGCGAGCGGAGAGCCGGATGCGGCGGCGGCGACCGCGGCGTTCGCGGGCCCGGCGGCGAGCGCGATCACGGCGGCCAGCGCGGCGATCGTCCGGGAGCGGAGGAGGAGCAGCGGCGTGCCGAGCACGAGCACGACGCCGAGGTACTGCAGCACGATCGCGATCCAGCTGCCCCAGGTCTCGAGCCAGACGCCGAGCGCCACGAGCACCGCGCTGCGGATCGCGTTCCGCAGCAGCACCCGCCCTGGCGAGGCACCGGGCCGCGCGAGCACCAGGGCCGCCGACATCCCCATCACCAGCGCGAACAGCGGCGACGCGAGATCGTTGACGTTCCACGCCAGGAACCCGACGACCCCCGTGCGGGCGCTCGGCACGAGCGGCATCGCGTGCGCGACGAGCATGGCCGCCACCGCCACTCCGCGCAGCACATCGGGGGCGACCAGTCGGTCGTGCCGGAGTCGCGGAGCCGTCGCAGTCATCCCGCGAGAGTAGGCGCGGCCCCGCCGCCGCGCCCCGCGCGAGCGCACCTCGCGCCACCGGCCGTCCGCCGGGCCGTCGGCCGCGGCGCCGCCCGCCCCGCCGACGTGCGCTGCTGTCCGCTCCGCTCCGTCGGCCCGGCCTCCGGCCGCTCGCTCCCAGCCGTCGCTGACCGGGCGCGGCGCCGCCCGCCCCCGCCCACGCGCGCTGCTGTCCGCTCCGCTCCGTCGGCCCGGCCTCCGGCCGCCCGCTCCGATCCGTCGCTGACGGCCCGTTCCGTCCCCCCGCACGGGCCGTTCGTGACGGATCGACGCCCGGCGCCCTCCGGCAGGCCCGCGCTCGCTCCGCATGCGGCGCCCAGGCGCGCCCGGCCCGCTCCGATCCGTCGCGGACGGCCCGTCCTGCGCTCCTCCGCGGGCCGTGAGCGATGGATCAGCGCCCGCCCGCGCCGCCGCCTCGCGCGGATCCCCGCCGCGATGCCCCGTCCGTGCCCTCGGCCTGCTCCGATGCGTCACGAACGGCTCCTTCCGTCCTCCCGAAGCGACCGTTCGTGACCCCTCGGTGCCCGCTCGTCCGTACGCGCGCCCGCGCCGCCGCCTCGCGCTCGGCGCCGCCGCGACGTCCCGGCCTGCTCCGATGCGTCGCGAACGGCTCCTTCCGTCCTCCCGAAGCGACCGTTCGTGACCCCTCGGTGCCCGCTCGTCCGTACGCCCGCCCGCGCCGCCGCCTCGCGCGGATCCCCGCCGCGATGCCCCGGCCTCGCCCCGGCCTGCTCCGATGCGTCACGAACGGCTCCTTCCGTCCTCCCGAAGCGACCGTTCGTGACCCCTCGGCGCCCGCCCGCGCGCGAGCGGCCTGCGCTCGGCCCCCACCGAGCACGACCAGGCATGCTGGACGGATGACCGACGCCGCCCCGTCCCCCGACCGCCCGCGCCGTGCCCGCAGCCAGCACGTGCTCACCGTGCTGCGGACCGAGCGCCTCACCGGCCACCTCGTCCGCGTGCACCTCGGCGGCGACGGGCTCGACGCGTTCCTCGCCGAGTCCGACCCCGAGCGCCTCGCCGCGACCGACCGCTACGTGAAGCTCCTGCTCCCGCCGCGCGGCTCCGACCTCCAGCCGCCCTTCGACCTCGACGCGCTCCGGGCGAGCGTCGCCCCCGAGCAGCTGCCCGTGCGCCGCACCTACACCGTCCGCTCGGTCGACCTCGAGCGGCGCTCGATCGCCGTCGACTTCGTCGTGCACGGCGACGAAGGGGTGGCGGGACCGTGGGCGCTCGCCGCGGCTCCCGGCGACCGGATCGCCCTCTCCGCGCCCGGCGGCGCCTGGTCGCCGAGCGCCGAGGCCGTGCACCTGCTGCTCGGCGACGACTCCGCTCTGCCGGCGATCGCCTCCGCCCTCGAGGGGATGTCCGCGCACGCGCGCGGCCTGGTCCTGATCGAGGTCGACTCGGCCGCCGACGAGCTCGATCTTCCCGCTCCGGCCGGAGTGGAGGTGCGCTGGCTGCACCGCGGCGGTCTCGAGGCCGGCCGGGCGCTGGTCGCGGCCGTCCGGGCCGAGCCGAGGCCCGAGGGCGTGCTCGAGGTCTTCGCGCACGGCGAGCGCACCGCGATGAAGCAGCTGCGCGCCCTCCTGCAGGACGAGTGGGGCGTGGAGCGCCGGGCGCTCTCGCTCTCGGCCTACTGGGCTCTCGGCCGCGCCGAGGACCGCTTCCAGGCCGAGAAGCGCGAGCCGGTCGGCGCGATCTTCGCCGACTGACGCGGGAGCGCACTCCGTCCGCACACCTCCGGGAAGGGACCAGCCTCGGACCCACCTCTACTCCGGTCCCCACGACCGGACCGTCCGATGGCGGTCCGGCCCTGCGAGCCTCGCGCCCGCCGCCCCCGCCGTTCTGCGGGCTGCTCGACCGACACGATGAGGAGAGCCCCCGTGGGAGTGCTGATCTTCGGCGCCTGGCGGCGCCGGATCGAGTTCGAGGACCGGACGCTCGCGCACGTGCGGATCGCCGTGCGCGCGCGGATGGAGCAGGGACAGCCGTTCCGCTTGACCTGGAGGACGCTGCAGGAGTCGGAGCCGCGCTCGCACGCGATCCTCGTGCAGCCGAACGCGGTGCTGGAGTACCGATTCGATCGTCCCCGTCTGCACGCCGTGAACCGCCTCTGGCTGCGCGAGCTCCTCACCCCCGCGTCCGGGCGCGACATGGGCGTCGCCGCCGAGCCCGAGCAGGCGCCGCTCCTCGGTGACGACCGTCCGTCCCCGGTTCCCGAGGGAGGGCTCGCGGCCTAGTCGGAGCGGAGCCCCTCACTGCCGGGCGAGGCCGACCGGGAGCCCGCCCGCGAGGGCGGCGGCGGATCCGAAGATCAGCGCCCCCACCCCGCCGAGGGCGGTGGCGACGACGGTGTTCAGCACGGCTCCGACGAGCGCGAAGCCCAGCACGTTCGGCAGCGAGAGGATCGCGGCGAGGTGGACCTGATCGCCGACGACCTGCCCGAGGAGCGTGTCGGCCTGGGTGAAGAGGTCCGAGTGCACGAGCAGCGGATGGGCGACCAGGACGGCGACGAGGCCGAGCAGCGCGATCGCGAGGCCGAGCAGGAACGAGAGCTTCACGGCCGACCAGAAGTCGACGTGCACGAGCGCGAGGCGGAGCGGAGCCTGATCGCCGGCCGGCTTCCCGGAGCCGGTCATCGGGCGTCAGCGGCGCGCTGGTCGGCGGCGACGACGTCGACGACGACGAGGGCTGAGGCGGCGGCGGAAGCGAGGGCGCGGTTCACGAAGGTCTCCTTGGGCGGGACGGGCGCCGGGAGCAGAGGCTCGGCGGCGTTCTGCCAGAGTCCCGGGCCGGAGGAGTCCGGTGCGTCGTCCGGGAGTCGCGTCCGGTGCGCCTCGGGGATGACCGCGCGTCCGCTGCTCCCTCCGACAGCCCGCCACCCGCCGAGGGCCCCTCCTCTCCGGCGTGCGGTCGATGCGGATCGCCGCCTGCCGCTCGCAGGACCTCCCCCGCGCGGTGGATCCTGCCCGGACACGGAGCGCCGCGCAGGACGCCGCGGCCACCGCCCCAGCGGGACTCCCGCCGACACGGATGTTGCATCGCCGCCGCAGCCGGACATGTACCTGTGACTCCGCGAAAGGGGAACCATGAGCATCCGCTCCCGAGACGACTTCTCCGAGCTGTACCGCGCCCACTTCGACGACCTGCTCCGCTTCGTCCGCCGCCGCGCTCCCGCCGCGACGGTCGACGACATCGTCGGCGAGACCTTCCTCGCCGCCTGGCGTCGCCGGCAGGACCTGCCGGAGAACGTGCGGCCCTGGCTGTTCGGCACCGCCCGGCACGCGATCCTCAACGCCGCCCGCGGCGAGAACCGCCGGCAGGCGCTGGCCGTGCGGATCGGGACCCTCGCCCCGGAGGAGCAGGCCGACCCGTCGGTCGGCGACCGCCTCGACCTGGAGAGCGCGTGGAAGCGGCTGCCCCTCGCCGAGCAGGAGGCTCTGGCCCTCCACGTGTGGGAGGACCTCCCGCAGGCCGAGGCGGCGCAGGTGCTCGGCTGCTCCCGGGCCGCCTACGCGATGCGGCTCACCCGCGCGAAGCGGCGGCTGGCGGCGCTGCTCGCCCCCCTCGACTCCACCCTCCTCTCCGGCACGGCAGAACGGACCCTCTCATGACCGACCAGCTCCTCGACCTGCTCCGCGCCCACGACGCCGAGCCCCGCACCCCCCTCACCGCTGGCGAGGCCGCACGTCGGGACGCGCTCCTCGGCGAGATCCTGGTCAGCGAGGACGCGGCCGCTCCCCGTTTCTTCCGCCCCCGCGACTGGGCCGTCGCCGGCGCGGCGACCGTGCTCCTGGCCGCCGCAGCCGCAGCCGCGGTGATCGTCGTGGTCCCGGGTCTCATCCCCGGCACCGGCTCCGTCGGGCTGAACCGCGCGGTGCTCGCCTCCTGGACCGCGATCCCCGAGCGCCTCCTGCCGAGCTCCGAGCTCGGGCAGTCGGCGACGCAGTGGTGCGCGACGAACCTGCAGAGCCCCAACGGCGAGGCCGGGCCGGCGGAGGTCTCGCACCTCGACGCGCGCGGCGACGCCGCCTCGATGATCTACCGCTTCGACGACTCCCTCTACTACTGCCTCAGCGCCGGGAACGGCGCGGGGATGTGGGAGGTGGCGGACGCCGCACCGGTCGGCCCCCTCGCCGCGGACGCCGTCCAGCTCAGCTCGGCCGGCACCTTCGGAGAGGGGGACGCCGCTCTGATCTACGCGGTCGGCTTCGCGGGCGCGGACGTGGAATCGGTGGTGCTGAACGAGGCCGGCGTCGAGCCGGTCGTCGCGACCCTCGAGGGCGGCTCCTGGACCGCCTGGTGGCCCTCGTCCGACGGTCTCGCCGCCGGGCCCGCCGGCACGGTCACGATCACCACCCGGGACGGCTCGAGCCGCGAGGTCCCCGTCGACTCCCTCTACCGCCCGTGAGCGGGCCGCGGCACTCCCGTTCGGACGGGCCGGAGCGGGAGGGGACGGGTGCGCGCGTCCTGTCCACGCGCTTCACCGACGTCCACTATCTCGACGAGGGACCGGAGGACGGCACTCCGCTCGTGCTCGTGCACGGCTTCCCCGACGTCCCCGCCACCTGGGACGGCGTCCTGGAGCTGCTTCCCCCCGGGCTCCGGGTGGTGCGCCCCTTCCTGCGCACCCGCGCCTCCGGTGACGCGCTAGAGCGTCTCCGGCCGCGGACGGTCCGTGCCCACCCCGCGGACGCTCCTGCTGGAGGCCGCGAGGAGCGAGGCGACGAGGACGACCGCGGCGCAGCCGAGCAGGGTGCGGTCGAGCCCGACGAGGTCGGCGAGCGGGCCCACGAGCGCCTCCCCGAGCGGCACGGCGAGGAAGGAGCCGACCATGTCGTAGGAGTAGACCCGGGCGAGCGCCTCGCGGGGGACGTGGGTCTGCAGCGACTGGTCCCAGGCGATGGCGAAGATCTCGAGCGCGACTCCGCCGAGGGCGAAGGCGAGGAGGAGGGCGGGGAGCGCCGGGAGGATCCCGAGGGCGGCGACCGGGACGGCCGTCACCGCCATGAGGGCGACGCCCGCCCCGAGCGCCCGGCGGGGCCGCCAGCGCAGCGCGATCACGGCCCCGATCACCAGGCCGACGGTCTGCGCGGCGATCACGAGTCCCCATGCCGCTCGGCCGAAGGACCGGTCGGCGACGACCGGGCCGAGGACCGTGGTCGCGCCGACGAACGCGGCGTTGACGGCGGTGAACTGCGCCACGACGATCCACACCCAGCGCCGGCTCGTGAACTCCCGCCACCCCTCGCGGAGGTCGGCGAGGACGGAGGCGCCCGGGCCCGAGCGGACCGTCCGCGGCAGCCGCACACGGGAGTAGAGGACCGCGGCCAGGGCGAAGCCCGCGGCGTCGACCGCCAGCCCCCACCCGGGACCCACCAGTGCGACGAGCGCGGCCCCGCCCGAGGCGCCGACGATGCTCCCGGCGTTCAGGCCCAGGCGGAGCAGGGCGTTGGCCGGGCGGAGCTCGCCGACCGGCACCGTCTCGGGGACGAGGGCGGCCGCGGCGGGCAGGCTCATCGCCGCGACGGCGCCGTTGAGCACGCTGAGCACGACCAGGGCCGCGACGGTCGCTGTCCCCGTGATCACCGTCACGGCGACCGCGGCCTGAGTGGCCGCCGCCGCGAGCGAGGTGCCGACGAGGATCACGGAGCGGGGGAGCCGGTCGGCGAGGACGCCGCCGAGCAGCAGGACGGCGACGTTGGCGAGGGAGCGCGCGGCGACGACGAGTCCGAGGTCCGTCGGCGAGCCCGTCAGGTCCAGCACGGCGAAGGCCAGGGCGATCGGAGCGACGGCGTTGCCGAGGACCCCGGTCGTGCGGGCGGCGAGGAGCCAGCGGAAGGGGCCGTGCGCGAGAGGACCGTGCGCCAGCGGCCCGCGCCCGTCGCGGGTCACGGCCGGCGGAGCGGGAACATGGCGGTCGTCATCGACACCGGCGAGGTACCGGGCGTCCTCGGCGGCCGGGCCGCCGCGTGCAGCAGCGCGGACGCCTCCCCGACGTGCCGCACCACCCGCCGCCAGACCTCGGGGTCGACCCAGAGCTCCGCGTCCGTCGAGAGCTGAGGACCGTCCGCCCGGCTCGACGAGCGCCGCCGGAGCTCCTCGATCAGGGCCTCGAGGTGCAGGTCCCGCTCCTCCTCCGGCCCGGCGTCCACTGACGCGGTCACGTCGAAGGGCCTTCCGGAGGCCTCGTGCCGGTACCTCTTCGCCTCGCCGCCCCGCAGGCGCACGGTCTCGACGACGGCCACGAGCCCGGCGCGCTCCAGCACGCGGAAGTGGTAGCTCGCCGTCGCCTGCGACAGCTGCAGCTCGCGGGCGGCCTCCGCGGCGCTCATCGCCGCTCCCGTCACCAGGGACAGCAGGCGGAGGCGGATCGGATGCGCGGTGGCGCGCAGCTCGTCGAGAGAGGACATGCGGCCATGGTGACCGGCGGCTCCCGCACCGTCAAACAGGGCTTTGGGGGTCGGGCGGCGCTCACCGGGCCGCTCCGGTGCACATCGGCGGCGCTCGCCGGGCCGCTCTGACGAGCGATCCGGAGGGCCCACCGCTCTCCCCAGCGATCAGGGAGCGGGGCCCGGAGTCGTCCTCCGGGCCCCGTCGCTCAGACCTGGGCGGTGCCGCTGTCCTCGACCGGGCCGGACGCGTCCGACTCCTCGGTGATCTCGGTGTCGGTCTCGTCGGCGCGGTCGCGGAGCGCGTCGGCCATCGCGCCGGCGCCCTCGGCTCCGTGGTCGTGCTCGACCTGGTCGATCAGGCCGCCGAGCTTCTCGTCGTTGCTGGCGTCCTCGGCTCCGTCCATCACGGGGCTGTTCTGCTCGTTGTCGCTCATGGCGCTCCTCCTGGGTCGACCGGCCTCTGCGCCGGTGGTCCGACGCTACGCGCGCGGCCCGTGCGGTGCAGGTGATCGACGGGAATCGGCCGGTCCGCTATCGGGGTGCCGAGCGACGTTCCCGGTCATCCCCGAGTCGAGCGGATATCGCTTTCCACCCTCCGGAGAAGTGAGCGGATATCGCCTGTCGAATGAGCCCCTATCGCTTTCCAGCGAGGTGAACAGTTCTCTCAGAGAAGTGCCCCTCGGAGACCCTCCCTGCTATGATCGGGCGACTTCTGCACCAGGGACCGGGGGGTCGTTCTCGGCGGACGATCGATCATCCACACGCCTGTTATCTCGATCATCACCAGTGAAGGCGCGTATGGCTTCGTATCTCTTCGTCTGCTCCGGCGGCGGGCATCTCAAGGAGATGTTCGCGCTCTCGGGGCTCCTCGGAGTCGACCCGGAGGAGCAGCACTGGGCGACTGTCGACAGCGCCCTCAGCCGCACCCTCCTCGCCGACCGGCGCGTGACCCACCTCGCCGATCCGCCGCCCCGCGCCGTGGTGCCGGTGCTCCGCAACGCGATGATCGGCCGCTCCCTGCTGGCCCGCGGGTCCTTCGACGCCGTCTTCAGCACCGGCGCCAGCCCCGCCCTCTCCTTCCTGCCGCTCGCGGCCTCGCGCGGCATCCCCGCGCACTACATCGAGAGCGCCGCCCGCGTGCTCGGCCCGTCGATGACCGGTCGGATCCTCGCCCGGGTCCCCGCCGTCTCGACCTACACCCAGTACCGCTCCTGGGCCGACGACCGCTGGAGCTTCGGCGGCTCGATCTTCGACACCTACCGCGTCGAGGACGTCGTCCCGCAGCCGATCCGCCGCGCCGTGGTCTCGGTCGGCACGCAGGACGGCTACCCGTTCCCCCGCTTCTTCGCCGCGCTCGCGCCGCTGCTCGAGGGCGTGGAGGTGCTCTGGCAGACCGGAGCGAACGACGTCTCCGGGCTCGGGATCGACGGCCGCCACTCCGTGCCGCACGACGAGCTCAACGCCGCGATGAAGGCGGCCGACGTCGTCATCGCGCACGGGGGAGTGGGCACCGCGCTCAGCGCCATCGAGCAGGGCCGGGTGCCGATCCTGGTTCCGCGCCGCGCCTCGTTCGGCGAGCACGTCGACGACCACCAGGTGCAGATCGCCACCCGCCTGGCCGACTCCGGCCTCGCGGTCACCGTCGACATCGAGGGCCTCTCCCGCGAGACGCTCGAACTCGCCGCGGCGAGGCGGGTCGTCTCCGCCGATTCCGCCGTGCCCTTCGTGGTGCATGAGACGGCCGAGAAGTCCTCGGGCCTCTCCCGCCGTCTCTTCCCCTCCTCCCGCTGATCCCCGCCCGAGCGACCAGACGTGATGAGAACGACATCCACGCGTCATCCGCGGCCCGTACACTCTCGAATGGGTTGGGGGGCCGGACGTCACTTCATGTGCGTCGAATTCGGAATGGTCGGCCGACTCGACACTGATGGCGAAAGCTCCGAAGGATTCTCGATATGACTGACACCCCGCGCGGCCTCTCGCGCCGCCTCCTGCTCGCCGCCTCCGCTGTCGGAGCCGCCGCGACCGCCTCCGCTCTCGTAGCGACCCCGGCGCTCGCCGCGCCGAACTACAGCGTGATCCCGAAGCTTCCGGGCGAGGTCTCGCGCCTCGACACCGCGTTCTCGAAGAACGGCAGGAAGCCTTACGAGATCATCGATGTGAAGATCGGCGGCGACTCCACCCGCCTCTTCGTCCCGCACTCGGCGAAGCCGAAATCAGGCTCCTCGGTGCCGGTCGCCTGGTTCTACCACGCCAGCGGCAGCGACTACACGTCGCTCTACTTCGCCTACAGGTACTCGGCCGATCCACTCGTCGACCTGGGCTTCGTCAGCATCTGCCCGGACTTCGGCGGTCCGAGCAACTACACCAACCCCACGGCGCTCGCCGTGCAGACGGCCGCCACGGCCTGGGTGCAGAACCTCTGGGACGTCCGCGCGAGCTTCCTCCGCTCGAACTCCGGCGGCGGAGCGATGATGTGCTGGGCCTACGCGAAGAAGATGGTGCCGAACATCTACGGGGCGTACCACGCCAGCAGCGTCTTCGACGTCGAGGACCTCGCGGCGCGCGATACCAGTCCGTCGAACCGCGTTCTCGCCGTGTACGGGGGAGACCGGGCGCTGATGCGCGCGACCAACCCCGCCCGGCTGCCGCAGGACGCGTGGAAGGGCATGCGTCTGCGCGTCAGCGCCGGCACGGCCGACAAGCTCGCTCCCGCCGAGCTCCACGGCGGACGCCTGCGTCGCCTGGCGCTCCCCGTCGCCAAGGAGGCGACGATCGCGTACCACAGCGGCGCCGAATTCGATAATGGTCACGTCGTACCGGAGTTCACCAACAAGGACTCGGTCGGGACCTTCCGCCGCTGGCTCCAGGAGGGCCCCGCCTGATCCGCGGCAGGACCGACGCGACCCCTCCTCCCCGGGGGTCGGCGCCAGGGTCGAGCAGTGGAGGAGGAGGGCACGGCATCGCAGGCGTCCCAGCCGCCGAGAGGCGGCTCGCGAGGGCATCGCGATCCTCATCGAGGCCGACGGGACCACTCCCGTGAGTGCCGCACCGCCCGCCCCCTCCTCCACCACTCCGCTCCGACGCCAGAAGGACTCCCTGACGTGATCGACATCCTCCCGCGACGACTCCTCGTCGGCGCGCTCTTCTCGGTCGCCCTGGTGATCGTCCTCGGGATGGGGTACATCTTCTCGACCCGGGAGCCGGCCACCGGCCTCCTGGTGATCGCCGCCGGAGTCGGCGGCATCGTCGGGGCCTGGGTGCTGCTGCGGGTCCCCGCGCACTGGCTGCCGGCGATGGCGCTCGCGTTCTTCGCGCTCGTCCCGACGCCGCTGACCCCCTCGACCCTGACGTTCCGCATGACGCTCTGGGCCGTCATCCTCGTGATCTGGGCGATCCGACGCGGGCTCGCTCCCGAGCTGTGGCGCGCCCCCGTCAAGGCGTGGACCCGCGAGCTCGTGCTCTCCCCGTGGCGGGCCGTGGTGATCCTCGCGTTCATCGCCCTCATGCTCTGGTCGGCCCTGGCGACGGTGCGCAGCTCCTACGCGACCGAGGGCGTCTCGTGGATGTTCAGCTTCGCGATCTGCGTGGGCGTGCCGATGCTCGTCTTCGACGCCCAGCGCGAGGCCGTGCTGCTGCGCAAGACGTGGGTGATCCTCTCGGGGCTGCTCGCCCTCTACGCCGCCCTCGAGCTGGTCGCGCAGAGCTCCCCGATCCTCGGTGCCGTCTACGGCGCCCTCGGCTACGAGCAGGACCAGCACTGGTCGCTCTACCGCGCCGAGATCACCTTCGGCCACCCGCTGCTCGCCGGCACCTTCCTCACGGTGGGCGCCGGTCTCGCGTTCGGCTCCTGGCTCCAGGGCTCCCGCAAGTCGGACCTGCTGCTGGGCATCCTGGCCTCGGGCGGCGTCGTCGCGACCGTCTCGCGCGGACCGATGGCGGCCATCGCCGTCGCGGTCGTCGTCGCGCTCGTCGCCGTGGGCTTCCTCAACCCGAACCGCTCGCTGCTCCGGCCCGGCTCGATCCTGATCGCCGGGCTCGTCGCGGGTGTCGGAGTCCTGAACTTCGAGCCCGTCACCGCCCGCAACAACAACCTCGACGCCTCCATCTCGGCCGGCGCCCGCGACCTCGCGGTGACCGTGTCGCTGAAGGCGGCCGAGCTCACGCACTGGCTCGGCTCCGGAGCGGCGACGTCCGGCATCAGCGGCAGGCGGTTCTCGGACGTCGTCATCGAGAACTCGTTCCTGCAGCTGCTGATCAGCGTCGGCATCCCCGGCCTGCTGCTCTTCGTGATCATGGTGGCCGCGATGTTCGGCGCCACGCTCAGCCGTCGCGACGTCGGTCCTGCGGCGGGCCTGCTCGGCTTCATGGTCTGCCTCGCCGGCTACAACGCCATCGACGCGGTCCGCCCCAGCCACCTGCTCCTGGGATTCCTCGTCATCATCTGCCTCAACCCGGTGCACGTCCCCGACTTCTCGAAGGGCATCCGGATGCGCCAGCCCCTCGGGGCGAGGATCTTCGACGCGCCGATGGCCGTCGGGATGCGGGGCGAGCGATGAGCCGCCTCGCCCGCAGGAACGACTCGTCGCCGGCCGCGCTCGTCGTCCAGCAGTCGCTCGCGCCGCCGGACTCGACCACGCAGTACGTCGACTCGATCGTCGACGGCCTGGCGCCCGGCGTCGAGCTGCTGTTCTTCTCCTGGCGCAGCGCCCTGCTCGCCGACTACGACGTGCTGCACGTGCACTGGCCCGAGCTGATGATCCGCGGCCGCAGCCCGCTGCACCGCTTCCTCCGCCGCCGCGCCCTCGACGTGCTGCTGGTGCGCCTCGCGCTCCAGCGCATCCCGCTCGTGCGGACGGTGCACAACCTGCACCCGCACGAGCTCGGTCCCGCCGCCGAGCGCCGCTCGCTGGCCCGGGTCGACCGCGCGACCGACCTGTTCGTCCGCCTGAACCCGACGACCGTCGCTCCCGGCCGGGCGCCCGCCGTCACCGTGCTGCACGGCCACTACCGCGACCAGTTCGCGCAGCACCCGCTGCCCGAGCGCGAGCACGGCCGCGTCCTCTACTTCGGCATCATCCGCCCGTACAAGGGCGTCGTCGAGCTGATGGACGTGTTCCGCGGCGTGGAGGACGACTCCCTCTCCCTGCACGTGGTCGGCAGCCCCAGCCCGGGCCAGCGCGAGCTGGTCGAGGAGCGGGCCGCCCGCGACACCCGGGTGCGCACCACGCTCCGCCGGGTCGACGACGCCGAGATGGTCGACGAGATCGGCCGGGCCGAGCTGATCGTCCTTCCCTACCGCGAGATGCACAACTCCGGCTCGATCCTGGTCGCCCTGTCGCTCGGCCGGCCGATCCTGGTGCCTCGCACGCCCACCAACACGGCCCTGGCCGAGGAGGTCGGCAGCGACTGGGTGATCGAGTACGACGGCGAGCTCACCCCCGAGCTGATCACCGCCGCTCTCGAGCGCACGCGCACCCGGCCGCCGGAGGGGCTCCCCGCCCTCTCCGGTCGAGACTGGGACGTGCTCGGACTCCAGCTCAAGAAGGCCTACGAGGGCGCGATCGCCACCAAGAAGGGCTCGACCCGATGACCGGGACCACGCAGAAGCCGTCACCGAGCCTCAGCCGCTCGGCGAGCCGCGGCGCCGCCGTCACCATCGGCGGGCAGGCGATCCGCATCGCCGTCCAGCTGGGCGGCATCGTCATCCTCGCGCGCCTGCTCTCGCCGGCCGACTACGGCCTGCTCGCGATGGTCACGGCGATCATCGGCATCGGCGAGATCTTCCGCGACTTCGGCCTCTCCTCCGCCGCCATCCAGGCGAAGGAGATCACGCCGGGCCAGAAGAGCAACCTGTTCTGGATGAACTCGGGCATCGGCCTCACCCTCACCCTGGTGGTCATCGCGGCCTCCTGGCCGATCGCCGCCCTCTACGGCGACGACCGGCTCCAGCTGCTGACCGTCGTGCTCTCCTCGACGTTCCTCCTCAACGGAATCTCGACGCAGTTCCGCGCCGACCTCGCCCGTCACCTCCGCTTCGTGAAGATCACCCTGGTCGACATCGTCGCCCAGGTGCTGGGCCTCGTGGTCGGCGTGCTGATGGCGCTCGGCGGCGCCGGCTACTGGGCGCTGGCCGGGAGCCAGATCGTGCAGCCGCTCATCAGCGTGCTGATGCTGGTCTTCATCACGGGCTGGCGTCCCGGCCGCTACCGCCGCGGCGAGGCGATGGGCCACTTCCTCCGCTACGGAGGCGGCGTCTTCGCGACCCAGGCGCTGACCTACGTGAGCAAGAACGTCGACTCCGTCATCATCGGCGCGCGCTTCGGCCCGGTCGACCTCGGCCTCTACAACCGCGCGTTCCAGCTGATGATGCTGCCGCTGCAGCAGTTGAACTCTCCGGTGCAGCGCGTGGCACTGCCCGTGCTGTCCAAGCTGCAGGACGAGCGCGAGCGGTTCCGCACGTTCATCCTCTTCGGCCAGTCGGCGATGCTGACGGCGATGGGCCTCGTGCTCGCCGTCCTCGGCTCCCAGTCCGACTCGGTCATCCGGATCCTGGTGGGGGAGCGCTGGCTCGCCTCGGTCCCGATCTTCCAGATCCTGCTCGTGGCCGGGTTCTTCCAGGCCACGGCGTACTGCTCCAACTGGGTGTTCCTCGCCAAGGGTCTCGTGCGCCAGAGCGTCTGGTACAGCCTGGCGACCCGCCCGCTGATGGTCGTCCTGATCCTGCTCGGCTCCAACTGGGGAGTGACGGGCGTCGCGGTCGCGTACGCCGGCTCGCTCGCCCTCACCTGGCCGACCGCGCTGATCTGGATCGGCCGCACCTCCGATGCCCCCGTCCGCGAGATGTTCACCAACGGCCTCCGCAGCGGCATCACGTTCGGATCGATCACGGTGGGCGCCTACTTCTCCACCGTCTGGATCGCCGCCGACCAGCCCGTCCTCCGCCTCCTCCTGGGCGGCGCCGCCGTCCTGGTCGGGGTCGGGCTCTGGATGCTGATCCTCCCCGCGTTCCGCCGCCAGATCCTCAGCCTCGCCGACCTGCGCCGCCACTTCCGCCGCAGCCGCCCGGCCGCCGCTCCGGCCCCGGCCACGGTCGACGCCATCAGCCCCACCGGCGACAGCGCGCTGGTCGACGGAGCCGTCACGGCCGGCATCCCCGACTCCGAGCGGCCTCCCGCCGCCGTTCCTCCCACCGAAAGAGATCGATGAAACTCAAGCTCGGCGTCGTCAAGTCCTGGAAGAAGGACTTCGTCACGACGACCCGCCTGCCCGCCCGACGCGACGCGGCGGTGCTCCGCGCCGCCCTCGCGGACCTCCGACCCGAGCCCGAGTCTCACCTCGTGATCGCCGCTCCCGGCAGCGGCAACATCGGCGACCAGGCCATGCTGGAGGCGTTCCTCGAGAACACCACCGGCCCCGTCGTGGTCGTCCAGCGCTACGCCGGCGACGTCGTGATCCCCGAGGAGCAGGCCGACCGGGTCGAGGTCGTCGAGCTCCCGCACCTGGTCTACGGAGTGGGCGACGCGCACGCCGCCGATCTCCGCGCCTACGCCGCGCTGATCCGCCGCGCCCGCTCGGTCTCGGTCGTCGGCGCCGACATGATGGACGGCAAGTACAGCCTCCGCGGCTCGGTCCGCCGCTCCCTGCTCGCGCAGGCCGCCGCCGAGGCAGGGGTGCCCACGCGCGTCCTCGGCTTCTCCTGGAACGCGGCGGCCCGCCTCGCCGCCCGCCGCTCCCTGATCGCCGCCTCCCGCGCCGGCGTCGTCCCGATGCTCCGCGACCCGCTCTCGGCGGAGCGCGCCCGGAGCATCGGCGTGCAGCGCGTCGAGGAGGTCACCGACATCGTCTTCTCGGCGCGCACCCGCGACCGCAGCTTCCGCGAGGATCTGGGACTGCCCGAGGGCGTCCCCTTCGCGCTCGTGAACGCGAGCGCCCTCGTCGCCGGCATGGTCGACCAGGTGCCGGAGTACGAGCGCATCGTCGACCGCCTGCGCGCGGCCGGCGTTCACGTCGTGCTCCTCCCGCACGTCTCCCGCCCCATCGGCGACGACAAGGTGGCCGTCCGCGCGGTCGCCGAGCGCGTGGGAACCGAGGGCGTCACCGTCGTCGACCGCGTGCTCATGCCCGCCGAGATCCGCGGCCTCGCCGAGGACGCCCTGCTGACCGTCACCGGGCGGATGCACCTCGCGATCATGTCGCTCTCGCTCGGCGTCCCCGCGATCACCCTCGCCACCCAGGGCAAGGTCGAGGGCATCATGCGCCTCATCGGCCTGCCGCAGCTGTGCGTCGAGCCGGTCCCCGGCTTCGCCGACCGCGTCCTCCCGGTGATCGACCGCATCCTCGCGGAGCCGGGCGACGGCGGCGTGCGCGCCACCATCGACGCGGCCATGCCCGAGGTGCGCCGCCTCTCGGCGCTCAACACCCGCGGCCTCGGCGCGGAGGTCGTGCGATGAGCGCGGCGCAGGAGAAGGGACCGCGCATGCGGATCATGTTCGTCGTCACGTCGCTGCACGGCGGCGGGGCCGAGTTCGTCGCCCGCACCTGGATGGGCTGGCTCCTCGAGCAGGGCCACCACGTCGACGTGGTCACCACCTCGGTGAAGGGCACCGACGAGTACCTCCCCGAGGGCGCGGTGCTGCACCGCATCGGCGAGGGCAAGGGCCACGTCGGCAAGGCGCGGATGCTCAAGGAGCTGTTCCGCCGCCGCACCCCCGACGTCGCGGTCGCCCTGCAGGGCTACCCGAACATCGTGCTCCTGGCCTCGGCCGAGATGACCGCGAAGGCGGACCGCCCGAAGACCATCGTGAGCGAGCGCAACCTCGTCTCGCTCGGCATCCCGGGCTTCTCGAGGACCCAGAAGGTGCAGCTCGGGCTCGCCAAGACGCTCTACCGCCGCGCCGACCACGTCATCGCGATCTCGCACCCCGTCGCGGGCGAGCTCGTCGCCGGCTTCGGCGTCTCGGGCGAGCGCTGCACCGTCGTGCCGAACCCGGCGACCGCCAAGGTCGACCGCTCCCGCCAGGTCTCGCGCACCCCCGGCACTGCGGCGGGCCTGCAGATCGTGCTGCCCTGCCGCCTCGTCGTCCAGAAGCGACCCGAGCTCGCGATCCTCGCGGCCGAGGAGCTGGAGCGCCGCGGCATCCCCGCGAAGGTCGTCTCCTTCGGCGGCGGCCCGCTGCTCGGCAGCATGAAGGCGGAGGCGACCGCGCGCGGCGTGGACTTCCAGGACATGGGCTGGGTCGAGGACTGGTTCCACCACTTCGACGAGAACGCCGTCGTGCTGCTCCCGTCGCTGCGCGAGGGCTTCGGCAACGTGCTGGTCGAGGCGGCCGCCGCCGGCGTCCCCTCGGTCGCCGTGTCCGGGGCGCTCGGAGTCGCGGACGCGATCGTCCCCGGCCTGACCGGCGAGCTCGCGCTCACCCCCTCCGCCTCCGACCTCGCCGACGCGCTGATCCGCGCGAGCGAGCTCGAGATCACCGGCATCGACCGCTGGCTCGACCGCTTCTCGCTGGAGTCCAGCGGCCGCGACCTCGAGACGGTGCTCCGCCGGGTCGTGGGGCAGAAGTGACCCTCGTCTCGGTGGTGGTCCCGGCGCACCAGGAGGAGGCGCACCTCGCCTCGGCCCTGGAGCGCCTGCTGCGGCAGACCCACGCCGAGCTCGAGATCCTCGTGGTCGACGACGCCTCGACCGACGGGACCGAGGCGATCGGCCGCGCGTTCGCCGAGGAGCACGAACGGATCCGCTACCTCCGCCAGGACGAGAACCAGGGCGTCGCGGCCGTTCGCGAGCGCGCTGTCGGCCAGGCCGCCGGCGAATGGGTCTGGCTGGTCGACGCCGACGACGAGTGGCCGGAGACCGCGGTCGAGGCCATGCTCACCGCGGGGGAGGCGGGCCCCGCCGACGTGGTGGTCGCCCAGGCGGTCACGGTCGACGCCACCGGATCCACGCCCGTCGGCTCCCTGCGCGGCCCGCTCGCGCTCTCGGGCCGGGGCGCCTTCACCGCGCTCCTGGTCGGGGAGCTGACCGGGCACCTCTGGAACAAGTTGTTCCGCCGCGAGCTGTTCGACGGCATCGACTTCACGCGGATCCGCCAGCACTCGGACCAGGCGCAGGTCGCGCAGCTGCTCGCCGCGGCCGACGAGGTCGTCGTCGTCCCCGACTCCGTCTACGAGTACCGCCTCCGCTCCGGCTCGATCATCCGCTCGGGCGCGAAGCGCGCCGACTCGCTCGCCGGGCTCGCCGCCGTGATCGAGCGGACGGCCCGCGGGCTCGACCCGCGCCTCCTCGACTCGCAGGACTACTCCTACTACCGCGCGCGCTTCTCCCTGCTCTCCCGCTTCAAGGACGCCACCTCGGGCGCGCACAGCCCCGAGGAGGCCGACCGGCTCTGGCGGGCCGCGCACGACGAGGCGGGGCTCCGGCACCTGGTCGCGCTCGTGCGCCGGCGCGACCTCAAGCGCTCCGTCCTCTTCGGGCTCGCCGCCGCGGCGCCCGCGCTCTACCGAGCGGCGATGAGCGCCGGGAACGGACGCCGGTGACCGTCGTCTCCATGGTGAGCGGAGTCGCCGGAGTGCGCTTCCCGGCAATCGAGTCCTCGTCACTATTCCGTCGAATGTGCGGCGCGGACGATACACCCTTAGTCTTGATCCTCGGTCGCATTCTGCGACCGAGCCTGCGTCCTTCTCTGAGCCTTGTTCACCTCGGATGGAATTCACGAGCGGTACGACCGGGCACAAGGGGGAGAGAATGAAGCTGCTGAAGCCTGCGGGCGGGGCCCGACGCGAATGGGTGGATTTCGCCAAGGGTGCCGCCATCTTGATGGTCGTGTACTACCACACGTCGTTGTACCTCGGTGACATCGGGGTCGAGAACACTCTCGGCCGCATCAAGGTCGTGTTCGAGCTGTTCCCGATGCCCCTCTTCTTCCTGGTGTCCGGTCTCTTCGGCTCGCGCATCCGCACCTGGAGCTTCGGCGACCTCTGGCGCCGCAGGCTGTACCCGCTGCTCTGGCTCTACGTGGTCTGGTCCGTGATCCGCATGGCCTTCTACCTGGTCGTGCCGCTCGCGAACGGCGGACTCGGCGAGCTCCCCGCGACCGACCCGCTCAACCTGCTCCTGCTGTTCTTCTGGCCCAGCAGCAGCTACTGGTTCATCTACGGCCTCGTGCTCTTCACGCTCGGCGCGTGGCTCCTGCGCAAGGTCGACCACCGCGTGCAGGTCGCCCTCGCCGCGGTGATGGGGACGATGTTCACCACCGGTCTCCTCAACACGACCAACGTGGGCTGGAACCGCATCGGCGCCCTGTTCGTCTTCTTCCTGGTGGGCACGCTCTACTCGAAGAGGATCATCGACTTCGTCGAGCAGAAGGGGAGCCGCGCGTTCCTCTACGTCACTCCGGTCTTCGTCGTGCTGAGCGCGGTGCTCTTCCTCTTCCCGATCCGCTGGGTGCCGTTCCTCGCCCTCGCCGGCCAGATGGCCGCCGTCGCGATGGGCATCCTCGTGTCGCGGGCCCTCTCCCGAGTGCGATTCCTGAACTTCTTCACGATCTGCGGCGAGCGCAGCCTGCACATCTACCTGCTGCACCTCTACTTCATCGTGATCGCCATCACGATCCTGCGGGTGATCCTCCCCGAGGACCGCTCCGAGATCGGCGGCTTCGAGGTGCCGCTGCTGCTGGTCGTGATGGTGCTCGCGGTCGTCCTCTCGCTCTTCGTGACCCGCTACCTCTCGAAGGTCAAGTGGATCTACGTCCCCCCGGCCGCCCTCGGCGGCCCCGGCAAGCGGCGCAAGCCCGTGCCCGTCCCTGCGCGCGGCCCCGGAGTCGTCTCCGATCCCGTCGCGGTCCCGGCCGATGAGCCCGGCACCTCCCCCAGTTACGAGAAGAAGAGAGCGGAGTCCCACGAGTGAAGACGACACGAGCACGCAGAGCCGGAGTCCTGGCGGCCGTCGTGGCCGTCGCCCTCGGGCTGGCCGGCTGCTCCTCGCAGCCCGAGCCCGTCCGCACGCCCGACGGCTTCACGACGGAGAAGGCGATCGAGTACCGCTCGGTCGACGGCGTCTCGCTGAAGGCCGACGCCTGCCTCCCCACCGCGGGCGGCACCGACCGCCCCGCGCTGCTGATGCTGCACGGCGGAGGGTTCGTCGACGGCGCCCGCGACGAGGGCGGGATGACCGAGCTCTGCGAGTACTACGCCGAGCGCGGCTTCGTCTCGGTCTCCGTCGACTACCGCCTCCTCCAGGACAGCCGGTACCCCGGCCAGATCGAGGACGCGCAGGCCGCCGTGGAGTGGCTGCGCGAGCCCGCGCAGGTCACGCGCTTCGGCCTCGACCCCGCCCGCATCGGCGTGATGGGCAGCTCCGCCGGAGCGATCATCGGAGCGACCATGGGCACGCTCGGCGAGGGCTCCCTCACCGAGGGCTCGCGGGTCAAGACGGTCGTCGCCTTCTCGGCGGTCGCCGACATGACCGAGACCGGGATGTCGCTGGGCACGCCGGTGCCCGAGGCGAAGGAGCAGATCCTCTCCTACCTGGACTGCGACGAGATCGACTCGACGACCTGCCCGCAGAGCATCCCCGCGTCGCCGATCACCTCGGTCGACTCCACGGACGCCCCGCAGATCTGGCTGACCTCCGAGGACGAGCTCGTCCCGGTCGAGCAGGCCGACGCGATGCAGGTCGCCCTGCAGGACGCCGGAGTGGCGTCCGAGGTCGGCGTGGACGGCTCCGGCCACCACGGGCTCCAGAACAACACCCCGAACAACAAGAAGGCGATCCTCGCCTTCCTGCAGGCCCACCTCTGATCCACCGCTCCCGCGCGAAACCTCGCGGCCGGGTCCGCGCAACGCGGACGACACATCACGACGCTACAGTCAGACCCCCTGCACTCCGGTGCAGTCGACGAAAGGGACACCACACACCATGACCTTGAACGGACTGTTCGCCGGCATCGGCCGGAGGTGGGTCTACATCGTCGCCTTCGCTCTGCTCGGCGCCGTGGCGGCCCTGGTACTCAACGCCGTCCTCCTCCCGCAGTACAAGGCGGACGCACGCGTGTACGTCGCGGTCTCCTCGTCCGGAGTCCTCTCGACCGCGGACCGGGTCGCGGCCAACAGCGCCGCCTCCCAGGCCACGGTCACCTCCGTCGCCCTCGGCACCTCGGACACCGTCCTGCAGGGCGTCATCGACGGCCTCGGCATCGACGAGCCCATCGAGGAATTCGCCAAGCGCGTGACCGTCCTCGCCGAGCCGGAGTCCGTGGTCATCACGATCTCGGCCACCGACCCCTCGCCCGAGCAGGCCGCGGTCATCGCCAACGCGGTCGCCGCCCAGCTCGACGCGGCCGTGAAGGGCGCCGATCCGGCGACCACCACGAACGGCGTCGCCGTCCCGCAGATCCAGCTCCAGGTGCTCAGCCAGGCGCTCCCGCCGGAGCTGCCGGTCACCGGTGGCATCCTCGTCCTGCTCGCGCTCGGCATCCTCGGCGGCGCCGTGGTCGGCGTGGGAGTGGCGATCGTGATGACCGCCCTCGACCGCCGCCTCCGCAGCGGCGACGACGTCCGCTCCGCGATCGACCGGCCGCTGCTGGGCATCGTCCCGGTCAAGGCCACCAAGCTCGACGAGATGCTGAACTCGACCGAGATCCCGGCCCGCTACTCGGCCGTCGCGTTCGAGCTCTCCGCCATCGCGCGCACCCGCTCGTACTCCTCCTTCGCGATCGCCCCGGCGTCCGAGAAGACCCCGCACACCGCCAGCGCGGTGCTGCTCGCCAAGGCGCTGGCCGTGCTCGGCTCGTCCGTCGTGATCGTGGACGGCACCGCCGAGGGCTCGGCTCTCGCTTCCGCCTCGGGCGGACGCCCGGGCCTGCGCGAGGTGCTCGCCGGAGCCGCCTCGCTCGACGACGCGATCATCAAGCGCTCGACCGACCGCGTCGACCTGCTCCCCGCGGGCGGCGCCCAGGCCGGCACGCCGATGCCGACCGACGCCCTCCGCGCGCTGGTCGAGGAGCTCGAGAAGGTCTACGACATCGTCCTGATCGTCACCGGCACTCTCGGCGCGACCGAGCAGTCGCCGACCTTCCGCGGCGTGGCCGACGGCGCCGTCCTCGTCCTGATCGAGGGCAAGGTCGACTCGCCCCAGGCCGCCGCCGACGTGCACTGGATCGAGACCGCCGGCACCCCCGTGGTCGGCGCGGTCGTCCTGGCCCGCCACAAGCTGCAGAAGGCCCCCGCGATCGTCTGATCGCGTCCTCGCACGCTGCGGAAGAGCGCACCCCGGCCCCGGCCGCGGTGCGCTCTTCTGCGTCCGGGGACTGCGCCGCTTGTCCGGGGCAGGCCCGTGCGGGCTCTGCGAGGCCTGGCCGGCGCATCCGCCCTCCCAGCCTCTCCAACGCCCGCCGTGGCCGGACCGGACCCTTCTCCGTCCCCCGCGAGCCCGCTCACCCCGCGAGTCCGCACGAGTCGCGGTAGTCGCGCGCGAGCACGCCGACTTCCGCGGACTCGAGAGGAGGCGGCGTCCCCGTCCTAGGCCAGCGGGCTCTCCGGGGCGGGCCCGTGCGGGCTCTCCAGGGCATGGCCGGCCCCTCCGGACCTCCTCCGCCCACTTCTGCGTGCTGGAGAGGCGCGGGCGCGTCAGCCGGGCTCTGATCGCGTCACCGTCCGACCGGCCCACTCCTGCGGCCCCGGAGACGCCGAGCGCCCGCCCGCGCCCTCGCGAGTCCGCGGTGGTCGCGGTCGTCGCGCGCGACCCCGCCGGCTCCCGCGTAGTCGGCGGGAGGCGGGCACACGCAGAACCGCCGCCGTCGAGGGGACGACGGCGGCGGTTCTGCGCGCGGGGAGCGGATCAGGTCACGGCGTGCAGGCCACGTTCCCGATCAGGTCCTTCCCGGAGTTGGAGCAGCTCAGCGTGTTGCCGCTGGTGGACCAGTTGGACGGCTGGTGGAGGTAGACCACCGCGTTGCTGGTCTTCAGCGCGAGGTTGCCGCTGATGGTGTTGTCGTTGCCCGAGCCGTCGGCGCGGGTGATCACCTGGTAGCCGTAGGTGGTGGTGCCCGCGGCGGAGTTGCCCGCGGCCAGCCAGCTGTTGCCCGAGACCAGGATCAGCGAGACGACGTCCGAGGCGAGCCGCGATCCGCCGAGGACCGTGTTCCCGATGATGTCGCCGTCGAGGGTGCCCTCCTTGGCCTCGATCGGCTCGGCGCCGGTGTCGCTGATCGCGTTGTCCACGACCGCGATGCGGGCCGTGCGGTCAGGGTTGCAGCTGTTGTACTCGCACCAGTTGCGGTCGGAGGTGCCGACGTAGACGCCCTCGCCGTACTTGGCGGAGACGAGGCCGGTGCGGCGGATGGTGCTGCCGACGATCAGGGAGTCGGTGGTCTGGCTGCGGAAGTGGACCGCCTCGTAGCCGATCTCGCTCACCGTCAGGCCGGCCATCTGGACGCCCTTGCTGGCGAGCACCTGGATGCCCTGGAAGGAGCTGCGGACCGAGAAGCCCACGAGGTGCACGTCGCTCACCGTGTTCAGGATGAGCGCGGTACCGCTCGAGGTGGACCCGGAGGTGAGGACCGCGTTGGGCGAGCCGCAGATCCAGATCGAGCCGGGCTGGGCGGCGGTGCCGCGGAGGGCGAACTTGCCGGTGTAGACGCCGTCCGCCAGGCGGATGACGTCGCCGGAGGAGGGGTTGGTCAGGGCCGTGACGAGCTGCGCCGAGGTCGACACCGTCTTGGTGGCGGCGGGGCAGTCGAAGGCCGCGAGCAGCGAGGCGCGGGAGGCGAGGAGGTCGGCCGTGGTGGTGGCCGACTCCTTCAGCCGCGAGTCGCGGCCGGCGTCGTCGGTCGCCGTGACGGTGTACGTGTAGGCGCGTCCCGCCTCGGCGGTCTCGTCGCGGTACTGGCGCACCGGGTCGGCGACGGTGCCGACGACCGTGTCGCCGGAGCCGTCCTCGTTCGAGCGGTGCACGTCGTACGAGACGACCCGGGAGCTGAAGGGCGCGTCCCAGGCGACGGTGTAGCCGTCGGTCAGGGGGGAGAGCTCCACGGCGTCGGTCGCGAGGCCGTCCTCGGCGAGGACGAACGCGTCGATGATCAGGTTCTTGTCGGTCGACTTGGAGTTCTTCGTCCCCGTGTAGGAGATGGTCACGGTGTGCGTGCCCGCGGCGAGGTCGGTCGTCTCGTAGACCGGCACCTGGTACTGCGCGGTCGAGCTGTAGCGGTCGACCTTGGTGACCGGTCCGCCGTCGACCGAGACCGCGGCGATGCCGGAGGAGGAGGTCTTCCGGCTGATCCAGCGCCACGACGTGCCGACGAACGTGAACTTCACCGAGCCGGCGGAGGTCAGGTACTTCATCCCGCCGCCGCTGTCGCCGCCGGCCATCGATCTCCACGAGCCGGTGTACTGCAGCGCGGGGTCGGTCTCCTGCACGAGGAGGCTGGTCGCTCCGGAGGGGTCGAGCACGGGGCCGTCGTCCTCGCCGCCGCCGGTCTCGTCGGTCGGCTCCTCGGTGGCGGGAGTCGCGCGGGTGATGTCGAACGCGTCGATGACCAGGTTCTTGTCGCTCGCGGAGCTGTTGGCCGTGCCGCTCCAGGCGATCTTGACCGTGTGGACGGTGTCGGCGAGGTCCTTCTTCGTGAACACCGGGACCTGGTACGCCGTGGTCTTCGTGTACCGGTCGACCGAGGTGCTCGCGCCGTCGACCGTGACGGTGGCGATGCCGGCGGAGGCGGTGGTGCGGCTGACCCAGCTGAAGCCGGTGCCGCGGAAGCTGAACGAGACGGAGCCGGTGCTGTTGAGGAACTTGATCCCGCCGCCGCTGTCGCCGCCCGTCATCGTGCGCCACGAGCCGCTGTAGGTCAGCGAGGAGTTCGTCTCCTGGATCCGCGTGCTCTGCCCGGCGCCCGGGTCGAGAGTGGCCGCGGAGGCGGCGGGCGCCGTGAGGGGGGCGACCAGGATGCCGAGAGCGGCGATCAGAGCGGTGGTGAGGGAGAGGCGTGCGCGTCGTCGGCGAGGGCGGGTCGGGTCTGGCGTCGTCTGAGGATTCACGATCGGCTCCGGGTCTTCGAGGGGGCGTCGGGGGCGGTTCGAGGGGGCTGCTCAAGGGGGTGGTGCTGGTCCTCCCGACGCTATAGACGGGCCTTGCGACTGATGGCTGGATGAGACGGATTCAGGTTGTAGTACCCCATTCGGGCGTGGTGGTCGGGGTTATATCAGCGATTCCGCTGAAGGACTGGCGGACCGCCGCGCATGCGTGTATACGGAACGGTCACACGCGCTGTCGACGACGGATCGGAGGGCGGATGTCGGATCGGGAGGGGACTCCGGGAATGCCCGTCCGCGGAATGGACGAGGGGGAGTGCTGCTCGGTCGAGGAACGGCGACCCTACCCGGCGACTCTGGACACGGCCCCGGGCCGGGCCGCTGGGCGAGAGAATTGACCGGGCGTTCACCGGGCCGACCCCTCGCCGAAACACTGCGATGATGGGCTCTCCACTGGTGATCGCCGTCGCACCCGCGTCGCGGATCACCCGCCGCGGGCGAGCGGCGGTCCCGACGAGAGGGAGGACGCGATGGACACGGCCACGACCGCGACCGGCGACCGCCCGTCCACCCCGCCGTCCCGGGAGCGCCCGAGATGCCCCCGGGTCCGCGCTCGCACCGTGATCGGACGGCTCCTGCTCGTCCCCCTCGTGGTGCTCGCCCTCTTCGGCGCCGGGATCCCGCTCTACGTCACGCCCCCGATCGACCCGATCCCTGAGCAGGCGGACGCGGTCTTCGTGCTGGGCCCCTCCACGAGGGCACGCGTCGAGTTCGCCCGCCGGATCATCACCTCCGGGGCGACGGACACGATGGTGCTCTCGGTCGGCCCCGGCGAGATGAACGCTCCCTACGAGGCCAAGAAGTACAAGAAGTGCAACGAGCCCGGCGGCGACGTCCTCTGCTACTCCGCCGACCCGCTCACGACCCAGGGAGAGGCCCGGCAGCTGCGCGACATGGCCGAGCAGTACGGCTGGGACCACGTCATCGTGATCACCAACGCCTCCCACCTCGTGCGCGCCGAGATGATCATCGAGCGCTGCTACTCCGGCGAGCTCTCGATGGTGCCCTCGGGCGAGCCGATGGGCCTGGACTACCTGGTGAACCAGTACGTCTACCAGACCGGCGCCTTCCTCAAGGCCTTCCTGGTCACCAACGGCTGTTGACGCGAGCACTCCTCCTCGAGCCGCCGAGCCCGCCTGCGCTAGTCTGCCCGGGGCGCCATCGGCCCCGAGCCCGCTCCTGCGGAGCCCGGCCGGCCCGGCCCACGACGGCAGCGCGGCAGGAGGATCGACCGGGGAGACCCGCGACGCTCCCCGCTCCGCACCGGTCACCCCCACGCGAACCCCTCCGAAAGGCCCGCCCGTGACACCTGCCCGATCGATCTTCGCCGTCGGCCGCGGCCAGTACGAGAACATCGGCGACATCATCCTGCGTCGCCAGCTCCTCGACTGGCTCCGCGAGTCGGGTCCGCTCCACGTCTACGTGGGCCACTCGCCGTGGGGCTACGACGACGGCCTGCGCCTGGGCCCGGACGACACGGTGTACCGCTCGCTCCTGCGCTGGTACGCGGCGCTCGCCCGCGAGGCCCTCGCCGGCCGGGCGAACTCGGTGTTCAAGCCGGGAGAGATCCAGCTGACCCTGATCGGGATGAAGGAGCACCTCGTGATGCTCCCGGGCATCGCCCTCGTGCGCCTCGGCGGCGGCCGCGTGATCCGCGCCGGCGTGGGCACCCGCAACTTCGCCCCGCTGCCCCGCGCGATCATGTGGCCCTCGATGGCGCTCTCGAGCTACACCCGCTGGCGCGACGACAAGACGGCCGGCTACATGCGCGTCGGCGCCGCCATGCCCGACCTCGGCTACGGCGAGGGCTCGAGCGACGCGGAGCTGACCGCGTTCGCCGCGCAGCCCGACGAGGAGCGGCGCGTTCTGGTCCTCTCCCTCCGCGAGGACCACGAGGTGGACGCCCGCCCCTACCCCGAGCAGGAGTGGCTGGCCGCGATCAAGGGCTTCGCCGAGCGCGAGGACCTCGACATCGTCGTCGTCACGCAGGTCGCCGTCGACGCCGAGCGCTCCCGCCGTCTCGCCGCCGACCTCGACGCGGACATCCTCGACTGGGATCCGGCGCACACCCACGACGAGCACGAGATCCTGCTGCGCGAGCTCTACCGCACGGCCCGCGTCGCGATGAGCGACCGGCTGCACGTGATCATCATGGCGTTCACCGAGGGCGCGGCCCCGGTGAGCCTGCAGATGGACGGATCGACGAAGGCCTCGCGCCACTTCGAGACCATCGGGATCCACGACGTCACGGTCGACATGTCCCGGACGACCCCGGCCGCCGGCGTCGAGACCTTCTCCGCCGTCGTCGCCCGCCGGAGCGAGCTGCTCGAGAAGCTGCTCGTCGCCCGCGGGCGCCTCCGCGGCGTCCGCGACGACATCCAGGCGCTGCTCGCCGTGCCGCCCCGCAGCCGCCCGGCCGCCGCGGCAGCCCCTGCCGGCCCGAAGACGCGGGTGTACCACGTCGGCCGCAGCGGAGAGGTCCCCGGAGGCATGACGCAGGTCGTCAACGGGTACCTGCGCTGGCCGTTCGAGCGCTCGGACGTCCGGGTCATCTCCTCCCGCACCGCTCCGGGCGAGCACGTCGCCGCGGCCCGCCTGGCCGCCGGCGCCGCCGCCCGCATCGTCGCGATCGCGCGCCGGGAGCCCGGCGCCGTGATCGTCGTCCACCTCTCGGAGCGCGGCTCGTTCCTCCGCGAGGGGTCCCTCCTCCGCCTCGCGCACCGCCTGGGCCTGCGCACGGTCGCCCACCTGCACGGCAGCGAGTTCGCCGCCTTCACCGCCGCGCACCCGCGCCTGGTGAAGGACGTGCTGCGCAGCGCGGACGAGATCATCTCGCTCTCGGAGGAGACCTCGGCGATCTGCCGCCGCTACGTCCCCGCCGAGCGCGTGCACCTCGTGCCGAACGCGCTCGAGCAGGGCACCCCGCGCGAGAAGACCCGCACCGTCGTCTTCGGCGGCGTCGTCAGCCACCGCAAGGGCGTCGACGTGCTGCAGAAGGCGTGGGCGCAGGTCGAGGGCAAGGAGGGCTGGCGCCTGCTGGTCGCCGGTCCGATCCGCGAGCCGGAGGTCGTCGACCGCGGCGTCCCGGGGATCGAGTTCCTCGGCTCGCTCGAGAACGCCCGCCTGCTCGCCCTGCTCGACGAGGCGTCCATCGCCGTCCTGCCCTCGCGCGACGAGGCGATGCCGATCTTCATCCTCGAGGCCCTCGCCCGCGATGCGGCCGTCGTCTCGACCGCGGTCGGCGGCATCCCCGAGGTCCTCGGCGACGGCTGCGGCCGCGTGGTCGCGCCCGGAGACGTGGAAGGCCTCGCCGCCGCACTGACCGAGCTCATCACCGACGAGGACGCGCGGGCCGAGGTCGTCGAGAAGGCCGGGGCGCGCTTCCGCGAGCGCTTCTCCGCCGACGCCGTGTTCCCGCGGGTCGAGGAGGTCTGGCTCGGCTGAGCCGCCTGCGACTTCGCCCCGGATCGCGCCCCCGGCCCCGCTCCGGGCCTGGGCGGAGCCGCGGGAGCGTAAAATCGCTGGAGTCCGCGTCGCCGTGCCGTCGCGCGCCCAGCCGTCCGCTCCCGGACGCCTTCTCCCTCCATCCCAGAGAGGCTCGACCGTGGCCATCGCCGCCGACTCCGACCGCCGCCTGTGGACCCTGCCCCTCGCGCGCGCCGTGATCGCGGCGGTCGCCGGCTGCGTCGTCACCTTCTCGCCCGACCACGGGCCCGCCTTCGGCCTCGCCGTCTTCGGCGGCTTCGCGATCGCGACCGGCGCCGTCTCGCTCGCCCTCGGGCTCCGCAGCTGGAGCGGCCGGGCCCGCCCGCTCGCCGTCGGCTCCGCGGTGCTCACCCTGGTCGCCGGAGTCGCGGCGCTCGTCGCACTGCCGGTCGCCAACCTGCTCTCCTTCGTCGCCCTCGTCGCCGGCTGGGCGCTGCTCTCCGGCTTCCTCGAGTTCTCGAGCGGCCACCGCGGTCAGGGCCTCGCCGCCCGCGACTCCGTGATCGTCGGCGTCGGCACGATGCTCCTCGGCGCCGCCTTCGGACTCCTCCCGCCCCACCCCGTCGTCACCGTCGGCCTCCTCGGCGCCTACGCCGTGATGGTCGCCGTGTTCCTCGCCATCGCGGCGTTCTCGCTCAAATGGGCCGCCGGCGCCGACGCAGCCACCGGACACGATCCCGTCGCCCCCACGACACCGACCTCCGGAGGAGACCGATGACCGCCGAAGGCCAGCAGCCCGACCCCGCCTCGCCCGCCGACCGCGCCTCGGCGGCCGACTCCGCCCCGACGCGCGACCCCGGCGAGTTCACGCCCCGCACGTTCCAGCCGACCCGCAAGGACCGCCTGCGCCCGCTCGAGCTCATCGGCTTCTCCGCGGTGATGGCGGCCTTCGTCGGCCTGGTCGTCATGCTCTCGACCCGCGAGCCGGTCGTCGCGCTCATCTCGTTCGGCGTCGCCTTCATCGTCGTGCTCGTCGCGATCGCCATGTTCTCGCTGACCTTCAAGCCGGACGAGGCCGAGATCGCGGACATCGACGAGCAGGACTCCGCACACTAGGCGAGGGACGGCTCCGCCGCTCCCAGTCGACCGGGAGCACGCCGCGCGGGCGGATAGTCCCTTCCGCCGCGCATGCTGATGGAGCAGCCCGGAGGGCGTCTCGAGATCTCGCCTGCGCACGCGGGCGCCGCTTCCGCGTCGGTGGTCGCGCGTAGCGTGCGGAGGGTGGCGGAGGCGATCGGGCGGTGGTGGCAGAGGCGGCGGTTCTCGCGCGGCGCCGACGTCCCCTACGCGGTCGGCACCTACCGGGAGGCCTGGGCGTCCTACCCCGTCCTGGTGCGGCAGTACCGGCCCGAGTACAACGAGGGCATCGTGCTCAGCCAGATCCCGCCCGCGGCCG
>NZ_PSUZ01000039.1:0-22396 GCF_002932095.1 Rathayibacter sp. AY1G1 | reverse complement strand
CTCCCGGCGAGGCGGTGCAGGACCTTCGGGGTGCGGGACTTCATGCGGGTGCCCTGGCCTGCCGCCAGGATCACGACGGCGAGCGTGCTGTCTGCCATGGTGTAACGGCAGCACGGCAGCCTTTGGAGCTGTCCGGTCCAGGTTCGAATCCTGGTGGCGGAGCGGCACCAGGACGGTGCGCTCACGGAGGAGAACGCGAAGAACATGGCAGACAGCACGCTCGCCGTCGTGATCCTGGCGGCAGGCCAGGGCACCCGCATGAAGTCCCGCACCCCGAAGGTCCTGCACCGCCTCGCCGGGAGGCCGCTGCTCGGGCACGTGCTCGACACGGCCGCCTCGCTCGACGCGGCGCACGTCGTCACCGTGGTGCGCCACGAGCGCGACCGGGTCGCCGAGGCCGTCCTCGAGCACACGCCCTCCGCGCTGGTGGTGGACCAGGACGAGACGCCCGGCACCGGCCGCGCGGTCGAGCAGGGCCTCGCGGCGCTCCCGGAGTCCTTCGCCGGCACGGTCGTCGTGCTGAGCGCCGACGTCCCGCTGCTGGACGCGCCGACCCTCCGCCGCCTGGTCGACGAGCACCTCGCCGCGGCGAACGCGCTCACCATGCTCTCCTGCGTGCTCGAGGACCCGACCGGCTTCGGCCGGATCGTCCGCGGCGCCGACGGAGCCTTCGCCTCCATCGTGGAGCAGAAGGACGCCAGCCCCGACGAGCTCGACCTCACCGAGATCAACGCCGGCGTCTACGCCTTCGACGCCGCCGCGCTCCGCTCGGTCATCGGCGCGATCGGCACCGAGAACGCTCAGCGGGAGAAGTACCTCACCGACGCCGCCGCCGCGCTCAAGGCCGCCGGCCGCGCGATCGAGGCCGTCCCTGTGCAGGACCGCTGGCTCGTGGCCGGGATCAACGACCGCGCCCAGCTCGCCGACGCGGCGCTCGAGCTCAACGCACGCATCGTGCGCCGCTGGCAGCTCGAGGGCGTCACGATCCAGGACCCGGCGACCACCTGGATCGACGTGGACGCGGTCCTCGCCCCGGACGTCGAGATCCTCCCGGGCACGCAGATCAAGGGCCCGACCGTCATCGCCACCGGCGCGGTCATCGGCCCGGACACCACGCTCGACTCCTGCGAGGTCGGCGAGGACGCGGTCGTGAAGCGCTCCGACGCGACGCTCGCCGTGATCGGCGCGAAGGCCCAGGTCGGCCCGTTCTCGTTCCTCCGCCCCGGCACCGTGCTCGGCGCCCGCGGCAAGATCGGCACCTACGTCGAGACCAAGAACGCCGTGATCGGCGAGGGATCGAAGGTCCCGCACCTCTCCTACGTCGGCGACGCGGTCATCGGCGAGGAGTCGAACATCGGCGCCGGCTCGATCTTCGCCAACTACGACGGGGTGAGCAAGGCGTCCTCCGTGGTGGGCTCGCACGTGCGTGCGGGGTCGCACAACGTCTTCGTCGCCCCCGTTAGAATCGGTGACGGAGCGTACACGGGCGCCGGCACGGTCATCCGCAAGGACATCCCCGCCGGAGCCCTCGGGATCACCGTCGCTCCGCAGCGCAACATGGCCGGGTGGGTGCAGACCCACCGTCCGGGCACCGCAGCGGCCGACGCCGCCGAGGCGGCCCTGGCGTCGGATCCCACCGGATCCGACCAGGCGCCCACCGGAGGAAGCGGAGCACAGTGACCGGCATCACCGCCAGCAACAAGAAGAGCCTGGTCCTCGTCTCGGGGAGGGCGCATCCGGCACTGGCGGAGGCGGTCGCCGCCGAGCTCGGGACCGAGCTCGTCACGACCGAGGGGCGCACCTTCGCCAACGGCGAGCTCTACGTCCGCTACGGCGAGTCGGTCCGCGGAGGCGACGTGTTCGTCCTCCAGTCGCACACGTCCCCGATCAACGAGTGGCTGATGGAGCAGCTGATCATGGTCGACGCGCTCAAGCGCGCCTCCGCCAAGCGGATCACCGTGGTCGCCCCGTTCTACCCCTACGCGCGCCAGGACAAGAAGGGCCGCGGCCGCGAGCCGATCTCGGCCCGCCTCGTCGCGGACCTCTTCAAGGCGGCGGGAGCCGACCGGATCATGTCGGTCGACCTGCACGCGGCGCAGATCCAGGGCTTCTTCGACGGCCCCGTCGACCACCTCTTCGCGATGCCGGTGCTGCTCGAGCACTTCCGCGAGAAGCTCGACCCCTCGACCCTCACTATCGTCTCGCCCGACATGGGCCGCGTCCGCGTCGCCGACATCTGGAGCGACAAGCTCGGCGTCCCGCTGGCGATCATCCACAAGCGCCGCGACCCGAAGGTCGCCAACCAGGTCTCCGTCCACGAGATCGTCGGCGAGGTGAAGGGCCGCGTCTGCCTCCTCGTCGACGACCTCATCGACACCGGGCGCACCATCGCGAAGGCGGCCGAGGCGCTGAAGAAGGCGGGCGCGATCGGCGTGGTCGTCGCGGCCACCCACGCCGTCTTCTCGGACCCGGCGGTCGAGCTCCTGAGCTCCGAGTTCATCGACTCGGTCGTCGTCACCGACACTCTGCCGCTGCCGCCGGAGAAGACCTGGGACCGCCTGACGATCCTGCCCATCGCTCCGCTGCTGGCCCGCGCCATCCACGAGGTCTTCGACGACGGCTCGGTGACGTCGATGTTCGACGGCGACGCGTAGGACCCCGCACCCCGGGTGCGCCCTGCACGGCGCACCCGGGTCCCGCCCCGGCTCCACCGCCTAGGGTGAGGCCGTGCCCCAGCGTTCGGATGCGACCCTCGCCCTGGCGGCGGTCTTCCTGGTCTGGTCGCCGGCCGCCGCGGCGGCGGGCTGGTGGCTGCTCCTCGGGCTCGCCGTCGCGGCGGCCGCCGCGGCTCTGAGCGCCGTCGCCGACGCCGGGCGCACCGTCCACGACGGCCCCTCCTCCGAGTGGCTCGGGATCGTCGGGCGCGCCTTCGCCTCGGCCGCGCTGGCCCTGACCGCGGCCCAGTCGGTCCTCGGGGGAGCGGCCCGGCCTCTGGCCGTCCTGCTGCTCGTGGCCGTCGCGCTCTTCGGTCTGCGCGGCGGGCGCCTCCCCGCCCGCCCGGTCCTGCTCCTCGTCGGTGCGGTCGTCGTCCTGCTGGCCGCCGCCGCCGTGATCGTGCTGGTGTCCCCTCCGGACCCCGCGCCGCTCGACCCGCTGCGCGACGGAGGGCCGCTGGGAGCCGGCACCGCCGCGGCCCTGCTCCTGATCCTCCTGCCGACCTCCCGCTCCGGCGCGGTGACGGCTCTCCGCCCCGCCCTGCTGCGCATCGGGATCGCCACGGCGGCCGCCGCCGCGCTCGGCACCGGTCTGCTCCTGGCGGCCGGTCCCGAGGTCCTCGCGTCCTCGGAGACCCCCCTGAGCGCTGTCACCCGGGGCACGCCCGCGTCCGGGCTCGTCGGGGCCGCCGCGGTGATCGCGGTCCTGCTCGCGCTCCTCGACCTCGGGAGGAGGGATGCGCGCGCCCTCGTCCGTCTCGCCGGCGCGGGGGAGATCCCGGCGGTGCTCGCCACCAGGAACCGCAGGACCGGCGTGCCGGCGGCGGCCCAGCTCGTCCTCTGCCTGGTCGCCGTGCTCGCGGTCGTGATCCTCGACGCCGACGCGCTGCTCGCCTTCGCCGTGGCCGCTCTGCTGGTGGCGACCATCGTGCGGCGCCTCGACCACGGAGCTGCCGGGGCGAGCGGGCCCGCCCTCGCGTCGGCCGCGGTCTCGCTGCTGCTCCTGCTCGCCCTCCCGGCGGCCACGGCGGCCGCCGCAGCGGTGCTCCTGGCGGCGCTCCTGATCGCGCGGGCTTTCCGGACCTGAGGGGTCAGCCGGCCCGGGCGTCGAGCGCCCGCTCGGGGAGCCGGACGCCACCGCCCGGCTCCGCTGACGACGGGGGAGCTCCCTCCCCGACGCGGAAGGCGCCCCCGCCCGAGGATCCGAGGATCCTGCAGGCGGGGGCGCCTTCCCGTGCGACGCGGGTCAGTGCGTGGAGGGGTCCTGCTCGACCTCGGTGCGGTCGCCCGACCACAGCGTGTGGAAGGTGCCCTCCTTGTCGACGCGCTTGTAGGTGTGCGCTCCGAAGAAGTCGCGCTGACCCTGAACGAGAGCGGCCGGGAGGCGCTTGGAGGCGAGCGAGTCGTAGTACGACAGCGCGGCGCCGAAACCGGGGATCGGCACGCCCGAGAGCGCAGCGGTCGAGACGATGCGGCGCCAGGCGGCCTCGCCGTTGGCGACGGCCTCGGCGAAGTACGGGTCCTCGAGGAGGGTCGTGATGCCGGCGTTCTCGTCGTAGGCGTCGACGATGCGGTTGAGGAACTGGGCGCGGATGATGCAGCCCGCGCGCCAGATCTTGGCGACCGCGCCCTTGTCGATCTCCCAGCCGTACTTCTCGGCCCCGGCGATGATCGCGTCGAAGCCCTGCGAGTAGGCGACGACCTTGGAGGCGTAGAGCGCGGCGCGCACGTCGTCCTCGAAGCCCTCGTACTTCTCGACCGGGGTCGGGCGCGAGGTGACGCGGGCCTGCACGGCCTCGCGCTGCTCGGGGTGGGAGGACACGGCACGGGCGAAGACGGCCTCGGCGATGCCGCCGACGGGGACGCCGAGGTCGAGCGCGTTCTGCACGGTCCAGACGCCGGTGCCCTTCGAGCCGGCCTGGTCGAGGACGACGTCGATGAAGGGGTTGCCGGTGTCGGCGTCGACCTGGCGGAGCACCTCGGCGGTGATCTCGATGAGGTACGACTCGAGGTCGCCCTTGTTCCAGGCGTCGAAGACCTCGGCGATGGCGGCGGGCTCGTGTCCGCCGACGGTGCGGAGCAGGTCGTACGCCTCGGCGATGAGCTGCATGTCGGCGTACTCGATGCCGTTGTGGATCATCTTGACGAAGTGGCCGGCGCCGTCGGTGCCGATGTGGGTGACGCAGGGCTCGCCCTCGGCGACCGCGGCGATCGACGAGAGGATCGGGCCGAGGGTCCTGTAGGACTCGACCGAGCCGCCGGGCATGATCGACGGGCCCTTGAGCGCGCCCTCCTCGCCGCCGGAGATGCCGGTGCCGACGAAGTGGATGCCGGTCTCGCGGACAGCCTTCTCGCGGCGGATGGTGTCGGTGAAGAGCGCGTTGCCGCCGTCGACGATGATGTCGCCGGGCTCGAAGACCTTCGTCAGCTGCTCGATCACGGCGTCGGTGCCGCGGCCGGCCTGGACCATGATGATCGCGGTGCGCGGGGTGGCGAGCGAGGCGGCGAAGTCCTCGATGGTCTCGGAGGCGACGAAGCCCGCCTCCGGGTGCTCCGTGATGAGGGTCTCGGTGCGGCCGTAGGAGCGGTTGAACACCGCGACCGTGTTGCCCTCGCGGCTGGCGAGGTTGCGGGCGAGGTTCGAGCCCATCACCGCCAGACCGACGACTCCGATGTTGGCTGTGGCGGTGGGCTTGTCAGACACGGTTCTCCTCGACGTTCGCGTTCAGGGGCGAGCCCAGGCTAGCCCCGGGTCGTTCCGGGGAGCCCGGGTCCGAGCCGTCTCCCGGCTGCACATCGGTCGTGCGGCGCGCGCACGGTCTTGCGCGCGCCGCGACGACCGCGACCGGAGCCGGTCAGGCGCCGTGGCCGAGGGGGACGCGCTCCGACGGGATCGGCGGCGGCGGGGGAGTGCCGTCGCCGAACGGGCGGCCGCCGAGCTCCTCGCGGCGCGAGGGGACGAGCCAGCCGGAGAGGTCCGGGCCCTTGGGGACGACGCCGGTCGGATTGATGTCCCGCTGCACCTCGTAGTAGTGCGACTTGATGTGGGTGAAGTCGATCGTGTCGCCGAACCCCGGAGTGGCGAACAGATCCCGGGCGTAGCCCCAGAGCGCGGGCATCGCCGACAGCAGGTTCCGGTTGGCCTTGAAGTGGCTGTAGTAGACGGCGTCGAAGCGGGCGAGCGTCGTGAAGAGCCGCACGTCCGCCTCGGTGATGGTGTCGCCGACCAGGTAGCGGCGGGTGCTCAGCCGCTCCTCCAGCCAGTCCAGCCGCGCCCAGAGGCGGTCGTAGGCCCGGTCGTAGGAGCGCTGCGACCCGGCGAAGCCGCACTTGTAGACGCCGTTGTTCACGTCGTGGAAGACCAGCTCGGCGATCTCGTCGATCTCCTCGCGGTGCTCCTCGGGGTAGAGGTCGGGGGCGCCGTCGCGGTGGAACGCGGTCCACTCGGTGGAGAAGTCGAGCGTCATCACCGGGTAGTCGTTGGTGACGACCTGGCCGCTCGGGATGTCCACGAGGGCCGGGACGGTGATCCCGCGCGGGTAGTCGGGGAAGCGGGCGAAGAACGCGTCCTGGAGGCGGGGGATGCCCAGCACCGGGTCGACGCCGCCCGGATCGAGGTCGAAGGTCCAGCTGCGCTTGTCGTGCGTGGGCCCGCAGATGCCCATCGAGAGGGCGTCCTCGAGACCGAGCAGGCGCCGCACGATCACGGCGCGGTTCGCCCACGGGCAGGCGCGGGAGACCACGAGGCGGTAGCGTCCCGTCTCCACCGGGTACCCGTCGCGACCGTCGGCGGTGATCCGCGTCGGGATGTAGTTCGTGTCGCGGTGGAAGCCGTTCTTCTCGACGTAGGAGCCGAAGTCGTCGCTCGTCATACCCGCACGGTAGGCGGTCCGCCTGGACGTCCGGCTCCGAGTCCGGCGGCGCGACCGCCTGCTGGCGGGCGGCCGCGATGCCGGGTAGGATCGGCAGCTGAACTTCGGCGAGGGATGCACGTGCATCCGTGATCGACGCGGTGGAAGCAGGCGAGGCCCCCACGGGGCGCCACGGACTTCTCCTCACGCTGACATGCGTTCGAGTCGACAAACCGTCCGTGGCCGCAGGCCACGACCCGATCCGGTGGCGTGCGCGCCGCCCAAGGAGAACATCATGGCTGAACTGACCAACAAGGTCGTCGTCGAGGTCCGCACCTCGTTCGGCAAGGGCGCCGCCCGCAAGATCCGCGCGCAGGACAAGATCCCCGCGGTCCTCTACGGCCACGGCACCGAGCCCCAGCACCTCACCCTCCCGGGCCACCAGGTGCTCCTGCTCACCCGCAAGGCGAACGCGATCCTCGAGCTCGACATCGAGGGCGCCGCGCAGACCACGCTGGTGAAGGACATCCAGCGCGACCCGGTGCGCCAGATCATCGAGCACATCGACCTCGTCGTCATCAACAAGGGCGAGAAGGTCGAGGTGGACATCCCCGTGCACGTCGAGGGCGACGCCGCTCCCGGCACCCTCGTCTCGATCGAGTCGAACACCCTCTCGCTCGAGGTCGACGCCACGCGCATCCCGCAGAACATCGTCGTCTCCGTCGAGGGCCTCGAGGCCGGCACGCAGATCACCGCCGCCGACGTCACGCTCCCCGAGGGCGCCACGCTGGTCACCGACGCCGAGGTGCTCATCGTCAACGTCACCGCCGAGGTCGAGCAGGACCTGGGCGAGGACGACGAGACCCCGGCCTCGGGCGACGTCGTCGCCGAGACCGCGGAGTAGTCCGCACCACCCCGGGAACGGGCCCGCTCGCAGCCGCGGCGGGCCCGTTCCGCGTCCGGCGGGGACCCCCCCCGCCGCCCCCGAGGAAGAGGAACGACATGGGTGACACCTGGCTGGTCGTCGGACTGGGCAACCCGGGCGCGCAGTACGCGCGCAACCGGCACAACGTCGGCCAGATGGTGCTCGACGAGCTCGCGACGCGGATCGGCGGCTCGTTCCGCCGGCACAACCGCGCCAACGCCGTGGTCGCCGAGGGCTTCCTCCGCCCGGGCGGACCGAAGCTCGTGCTGGGCAAGCCCAACAGCTTCATGAACCTCTCCGGCGGGCCGACGGCGCAGCTGCTCGACTTCTACTCGGTCTACCCGGCGCACCTGATCGTCGTGCACGACGAGCTCGACATCCCCTTCGACAGCCTGCGCCTCAAGCAGGGCGGCGGTCACGGAGGGCACAACGGCATCCGCGACATCCTCGCGGCGACCGGAGGAGCCGAGTTCCTGCGCGTGCGGGTCGGCATCGGCCGCCCGCCGGGCCGCCAGCAGGCCGCCGACTTCGTGCTGAAGGACTTCGCCGGCCCGGAGCGCGAGGCGCTCCCGATCCTGGTCTCGGACGCCGCCGACGCCGTCGAGCTCATCGCCGACTCCGGCCTCTCCGCCGCCCAGCTGAAGTTCCACACCAGCGCCTGACCCGCCCTCCGCCGAGGGGACCCCGGACGGCGAGGGAGACCGCAGCCCCGGGCTTCCTCGACGGTTCGGGTTTCCCTCGGCGGTCGGCCCGCGGGGCGGCCGTAAACTGGATCCGTGCCCCTCAACGAGATCATCTCGGCGCTGTCGCGCGCCTCCACGTTCGACGATGCTCTCGCGTACGCGGTGCGGGACGCCGACTTCTCGGTGGCCGACGGCCTCCGGGTCCCCCTGCTCGCGGGGCTGATCGAGAGGCGCGCGGAGGCGGGACGCCCGCAGGCGGCGCTGGTGGTCACGGCCACGGGCCGCGACTCCGAGAACGTGCGCGCCTCCCTCGGCTGCATGCTGCCGGACGCGGACGTCGTCGAGTTCCCGGCCTGGGAGACGCTGCCGCACGAGCGCCTCAGCCCGAGCGCCGAGATCGTGGGGCGGCGCCTGGACGCGCTGCGGCGGATGAAGCAGTGGTCGGGCGAGCGGCCCCTCGTAGTGGTCGCCTCCGTGCGCGCGGCGCTGCAGCCGGTCGCCGACAACCTCGCCGACATCGAGCCGATCCGACTCGTGAAGGGCGCCCGCGGTTACGACCTCGGCCGCATCTCCTCCGAGCTGGTCGACCTGGCCTACGCCCGGGTCGACATGGTCACGCGCCGCGGCGAGTTCGCCGTGCGCGGCGGCATCCTCGACGTCTTCCCGGCGGTGGCCGAGCATCCGAGCCGAGTGGACTTCTTCGGCGACGAGGTCGACTCCATCCGCGGCTTCTCCGTGGCCGATCAGCGCTCGCTCCCGGGCGAGGCCGACTCGGTGGTCCTCCCGCCGAGCCGCGAGCTGCTGCTGGTGCCCGCGGTGCGGCAGCGGGCCCGCGAGATGCTGCACGAGTTCCCGAGCCTGTCGGCGATGCTCGCCAAGATCGCCGAGGGCATCCCGGTCGAGGGGATGGAGTCGCTCGCCCCCGCGCTGCTGGAGCGGCTGGTCCCGATCTCGCACTACCTCCCCGAGGGTGCGGCCGTCGCGGTCCTCGCCCCCGAGCGCGTGGCGACGCGGGCGATCAGCCTCGCCGAGACGAACCGCGAGTTCCTGCAGGCGGCCTGGAGCGCGGCGACCGCCGGCGCCGAGGCCCCCATCGACCTCGCCTCGGGCGAGTTCATCTCGCTCGGCGCGCTCCGCGACTCCGTGAAGCTCAGCGCCCCGGGCGCCGACGCTCCCGACCACCCGTGGTGGACGATGAGCACGTTCCGCCAGGGCCCCGCCGCGGGCGAGGCCGAGGTGCTGCCGGAGGAGCTCGGGATCGACGAGATCCTCGCCGTCCGGGTCGAGGGCGAGCCGGTCCCCGGCTTCGGAGCGAGCGTCGAGGGCGCCCTCGCCCACGTCCGCGCGCGCCTGGCCGACGGCTGGACCGTGGTCCTGACCGCGCCCGGCACCGGCACGGTCGAGCGCACCGACCAGGTCCTCGCCGAGCACGAGGTCGCCGCCCGCATCGTCGCCGACCTCCCCGCCGGGCTCGAGACGGGCCTCGCCTACGTGGTGCAGGCCTCCGTCGATCACGGCTTCGAGGTGGAGGAGGCGAAGCTCGCCCTGCTCACCGACACGGAGTTCTACGGCCGCACCGTCGGCTACGACTCCCGAGCGGTGAAGAAGCTCGCCTCGCGCCGCAAGAACGTCGTCGACCCGCTGCAGCTCACGCCCGGCGACTTCGTGGTGCACGCCACCCACGGCATCGGCCGGTTCGTGGAGCTCTCTCAGCGCGAGGTCTCCAGCGGGGGCCGCAACGCGATCAAGACCCGCCGCGAGTACCTGGTGCTCGAGTACGCCCCCAGCAAGCGCGGCTTCCCGGGCGACAAGCTGCTCGTCCCCACGGACCAGCTCGACCTGCTCTCCCGCTACGTCGGCGGCGAGGCTCCGGCGCTGAGCAAGATGGGCGGGAGCGACTGGGCGCAGGCCAAGAGCAAGGCCCGCCGCGCGGTCCGCGACATCGCGGTCGAGCTCGTGAAGCTCTACTCCGCCCGGATGGCCTCCCGCGGGCACGCGTTCCCGCCGGACACCCCCTGGCAGCGCGAGCTGGAGGAGGCGTTCCCGTTCGCCGAGACCCCCGACCAGCTCACCGTCATCGACGAGGTCAAGGCCGACATGGAGCGGCCGATCCCGATGGACCGCCTGCTCTCGGGCGACGTCGGCTTCGGCAAGACCGAGGTCGCCGTGCGCGCCGCGTTCAAGGCGATCCAGGACGGGAAGCAGGTCGCGATGCTCGTGCCGACCACGCTGCTCGTCCGCCAGCACCTCGAGACGTTCCAGGAGCGCTTCGCCGGCTTCCCCGTCCACCTGCGGGCGCTCAGCCGGTTCCAGAGCGCGAAGGAGTCGAAGGAGACGATCGAGGGCCTGGCCGACGGCACCGTCGACATGGTCATCGCGACCCACCGGCTCCTCAGCGACAACATCGTCTTCAAGGACCTCGGCCTGCTCGTGATCGACGAGGAGCAGCGCTTCGGCGTCGAGCACAAGGACAAGCTCAAGGCGCTGAAGAAGAACGTCGACATCCTCTCGATGAGCGCCACGCCCATCCCGCGGACGCTCGAGATGGCGGTGACCGGCATCCGCGAGATGTCGACCCTCGCGACCCCGCCGGAGGAGCGCCACCCGATCCTCACCTTCGTCGGCCCTTACTCCGAGAAGCAGGTGTCGGCCGCGATCCGCCGGGAGCTCCTGCGCGAGGGCCAGGTGTTCTTCGTGCACAACCGCGTCTCGACGATCAACCGCGTCGCCTCGCAGCTCGCCCAGCTGGTGCCCGAGGCGCGGATCGCGGTCGCGCACGGCAAGCTCAGCGAGTCGCAGCTCGAGCGGATCATCGTCGACTTCTGGGAGCGCAAGTTCGACGTCCTGGTGTCGACGACGATCGTCGAGACCGGCCTCGACATCCCGAACGCCAACACGCTGATCGTCGACCGCGCCGACAAGTACGGTCTCTCGCAGCTGCACCAGCTGCGCGGGCGGGTCGGCCGCGGCCGCGAGCGCGCCTACGCCTACCTCCTCTACGACGAGACGAAGCCGCTGAGCGAGACCGCGCACGACCGGCTGCAGACCCTGGCCGCCAACTCGGACCTCGGCGGCGGCATGCAGATCGCGCTGAAGGACCTCGAGATCCGCGGTGCGGGCAACCTCCTCGGCGGCGAGCAGTCCGGGCACATCCAGGGCGTGGGATTCGACCTCTACCTGCGGATGATCGGCGAGGCCGTCGACACCTTCCGCGGCGAGGTCGCCGAGGGGCAGACGGAGCTGCGGCTCGAGCTGCCCGTCGACGCGCGCATCCCGGAGGAGTACGTCGACAGCGAGCGGCTGCGCCTGGAGGCGTACCAGAAGCTGTCGGCCGCGTCGTCGCCGACGGCGAAGGAGGGGAGCATCGACCTCGTGGTCGAGGAGCTGACCGACCGCTACGGTGAGCTGCCCGAGGCGGTCGAGAACCTCATCCTGGTGTCGAGGCTGCGGATGCGCGCGCAGAAGGCGGGCCTCAGCGACGTGGTCGCGATGGGCTCGAACGTCCGCGTGGCTCCCGCTCACCTGCCCGACTCGATCCAGGTGCGCCTGCGCCGGATGTACCCGACCGCGAAGTACCTGCAGCAGGCCGACGCGGTCGTCGTGCCGATGCCCGTGCTCGACGGCGTCCCGCTCGGCGACCGGGCGCTCATCCAGTGGGTGGCGTCGCTCCTGGACTCGCTGTTCCCGGAGCCGGTCACCGTCTGAGGTCCTCGGGGCGGCGCTCCCCGGTGGAGCGCCGCTCCGCTCCGGCGGCCGTCGCCGCTGCGGGAGGGCGCGCTGGCAGGATGGAGGGCATGCCGCTCCTCGCCGCCCGACGTCCCCGTGAGCCGGAGCCGCTCGCCGGCCCGCTGGTCGCCGTCCGCGGGGTCGCGGTGCGCGCCTCGGGGGTCGAGCTGCTCGCCCCGTGCTCGCTCGAGGTGGAGGCGGGGGAGGGCGTCGCGGTGACGGGCCGCAACGGCACCGGCAAGACCACGCTCCTGCGGGTGATCGCCGGCCTCACCGCTCCGAGCGAGGGAGTCGTGGCGGTGGCCGGGCGCGCCCCGGAGGAGCGCTCCGCCGCCCACCGCCGCGCCGTCGCCGCCCTGATCGGCACCCCGCCCTTCGAGCGGGATCTGACCCTCGAGGAGCACCTCGCGATGGTGGCCGTCTCGTGGGGGGCGCCGGTCGCCGACGCCCGCCGCGAGGCCGCAGCTGGTCTCGACGCGCTCGCGCTCGCTCCGCTCGCCCGCCGCTTCCCGCACGAGCTCTCCTCCGGGCAGACGCAGCTGTTCTCCCTCGCGCTCGTGCTGGCCCGTCCCTCCGCGGTGCTGCTGCTCGACGAGCCGGAGCAGCGGCTCGACGTCGAGCGGGTGCCGCTGGTCGCGGAGGTGCTGCGGCGCGCAGCCGCGTCCCGGGCGCTCGTCGTCGCGACCCACAGCCCCGTGCTGATCGAGGGCCTGGGCGCGCGGGTCGTCGAGCTGGAGCGGGCGTGACGCGCGCGGAGGGGGCCCGCGTCGCCGAGGTGCGGGCTCTGCACCGGCACCGCGCCGCGGCTCCGCCGAGTCCGCGCGCCTACGCGGGCTACCTCGCCGCGATGACCGTCCTCGTCGTCGTCCTCCCCGTCGCCCGGGCCCTCGCGCTCCTCGCCGCCGAGGCGGGAGCCGCGCCGGAGCCGCTGGTCGCCCTCGCCGCGGGTCTCGCCCTGCCCGCCGCCGTGCTCCTGGGCCGGGTGCGCGGACCCGCGGTGGGCGAGCCGCACACCACGGCCGTGCTGCTCGCGACCGATCTGCGCCGCTGGGCGGTGCTCCGCCGACCCGTGGTCCGGGCGTCGGCCGGTCTCGTGGCGTGCTGCTCCGCCGTCGCGTCGCTCCTCGCCGTCGCCGCCTCCGCGCCGCTCCTCGCGGCCGTCGTCGGCGGCGCCGCGTTCGCCGGCCTCCTCGCCGTCGCCTGGCTCGCCGGTCAGTGCCTGCCCTCGCGCCTCCCCGCGCTCGCGGCGGGCCTCCTCGCCTCCCTCGCGGTCCTCGGGGCCCTCGTGCCCGGTGCGCCCACGCCGGGCGGCCTCCTCGCCTCGGCCGTGAGCGGAGCGGAGGAGGTGCGCGCCGCGACCGTGCTGCTCGCGTCGGCCGCGGTCCTCCTGGCCGCGGCGCCCCGCCTGCTCGACGCCGCGCGCGGACCTCGGCTCCTCGCCCAGGCCCGGCAGTGGTCGGCGACCGCCCGGCTCGGAGCGACGGGCGATCTCGCCGAGTCGCTCGACGGGTACCGCGCCCTTCCGGCGATCGGGCGGGGGCTCCGAGCGGTCCGCCTCTCCCCGCTCGCCCTCGCGGTGCCGGTGCGCGACGCGATCGGCGCGCTGCGCACTCCCGGACGCTCGGCGGTCGCGGTCGTCGCGCTGGCCGCCGCCGGCGCCGCCGCCGTGCTCGCCGCGGTCGTGCCGTCCTCCCTCCTCGCGCTCCCGGCCGCCGCGGCGGGCGTGCTCGCCTACCTCGGCGCCGGCGTCTGGAGCGACGGCTTCCGTCACGCCGCCGCGACCGCGGGGCAGCCGGCGCTCCTCGCGCCCGGCCCGTTCGAGCTGCTCCTCCTGCACGCCGTCCTCCCGCTGGTGCTCGCGGTCGGAGTCGCGGTGCTCGGCGCCCTCGCCGCCTCGCTGCTGCTCCCGGGCGCGGCGGTGCCGGTGGCCGCCGCGACCGCCGTCGCCGCCGTCGCCGCGCGGGCGATGGATGCGACCCGGGGTCCGCTGCCGCCGCAGCTGCTCAGCCCGGTGCCGCTCCCGATCGGGGACGGCGCGGGAGTCGCGGTGGTCCTCTGGAACCTGGCGGGTGCACTGGTCAGCGCCTCGACCGCGGTGTCCGTCGCGGCGTCGCCCGGGCTCCTCGCCGCGGTGCCGCTCGTCGCCGGCGGCTGCCTCCTCGTCGCGCGGCGGCGTCTCGCGCGGGCCTGAGGCTCCCGGGCGCCCGCGCCGCCCGGATGTCCGCGGAGGCGGCCGGACCGGATGCGAGGATGGCGGGGTGACCGCGCATCCCCGGCTCGACGAGCTCATCCGCACCGTCCACGTCCTCCGCGCCCCGGGCGGCTGCCCGTGGGACGCCGAGCAGACCCACGAGTCGCTCGTGCGCTACCTGATCGAGGAGTCGCACGAGCTCGTCGACGCCATCGAGGCGGGGGACCGGGCCGACCTGATCGAGGAGCTCGGCGACGTCCTCTACCAGGTGCTCTTCCACGCCGACCTGGCGGCCGAGAGCGCCGAGCCCTTCACCATCGAGGACGTCGCGGCGCACATGAACGCCAAGATGATCGGCCGCCACCCGCACGTGTTCGGCGACGCCACGGCCGAGACGGCCGACGACGTCATCGCGGTGTGGGACGAGCTCAAGCGCACCGAGAAGCCGCACCGCACGAGCGTGCTCGACGGGATCCCGCAGGGCATGCCGGCTCTCGCGCTCGCCGACAAGGTGATCGGCAAGGCGACCTCGCTGGGCGTCGTGGACGCCGGCCAGGGCCCGCTTCCCATCGAGTCGGAGGAGGACCTCGGCCCGCTGCTGCTGGCCATCGTCGCCTCCGCCCGCGCCCAGGGGCTCGACGCCGAGCGTGCGCTCCGCACCGCGACGCGCGACCTGCAGGACGAGATCCGCGCGGTGGAGCAGGAGCGGCGCGCGGACTGAGGCGCCCGCCGGCCCGCCCCGGCCGATCTGGGAGAATCGCCGTCATGGCTTCCCCGATCACCCCGCCCCGCGGCATGCGCGACTTCCTCCCCGCCGACAAGGCGAAGCGCGAGCACGCGCTCGGCGTCATCCGCCGCGTGTACGCCTCCCACGGGTTCGACGAGATCGAGACGCCCGTGGTCGAGGACTTCGATCGCCTCCACTCCGGGCTCGGCGGCGACAACGAGAAGCTCGCCTTCAGCGTCCTGCGCCGCGGGCTCACCCGCGACGACCTGGCGGCGGTCGACGACGCGTCCGCCCTCGCCGACCTCGGCCTGCGCTTCGACCTCACGGTGCCTCTCGCCCGCTTCTACGCCTCGCACCGCGCCGAGCTGCCGGCTGTCTTCCGCTCGGTGCAGATCGCGCCGGTGTGGCGCGCCGAGCGCCCGCAGAAGGGGCGGTACCGCCAGTTCGTGCAGTGCGACATCGACATCATCGGCGAGCCCGGGCAGCTGGCCGAGGTCGAGCTCATCACGGCGACCGCGGCGGCGCTCGACGCGCTGGGCCTCGAGGACTGCACCATCCGGATCAACGACCGCCGCATCCTCACCGGAATCCTCGAGCACTGCGGCTTCGCCCCCGAGCGCTTCGGCCCGGCGCTGATCTCGATCGACAAGCTCGACAAGATCGGCGCCACCGGGGTCGTCGCCGAGCTCGAGGCCGACGGGCCGGACGCGGCCGCGGTCCTCGGGGGCTACCTCGCGCGGATCGAGGAGGCGGTCGCCGCCGGGGGAGTGGCGCTCGAGCAGTCCGCGATCCTCGACGTGCTGCCCGAGGGCATCGACCCGGAGGCGGTGCTCGCGCTCGAGACCCTGGCCCGGTCGCTGCGCTCGCTGCCCGCCGGCGTCTCGCTCCGCTTCGACCCGACGCTCGTGCGGGGCATGGGCTACTACACCGGCACGATCTTCGAGATCGCGCACCCGTCCTCGGGCTCCTCGGTCGGCGGAGGCGGGCGGTACGACGGGATGATCGGCCGCTTCCTCGGTCAGGACGTTCCGGCCTGCGGCTTCTCGATCGGCTTCGAGCGGATCGTCGAGCTGATCGGCGGTGCCGTCGTCGAGCGTCCCGACGCCGTCGTCCTCGTCCACGAGCGCGACGCGGCGCCCGAGCTGCTGCTCGCGCTCAAGCAGGAGCTGATCGCCCGGGGCTCGCGCGTGCGCCTCGAGCGCCGGGCGAAGAACCTCACCCCGCTGCTGGACCGCGCGGCCGCCGCGGGCTTCACCCGCTTCGCGCTCGTCCCGCGGGACGCCGCCTCCGCCGCCGACCTCTCCTTCAAGGACCTCGGCTGAGCTGCACCGGCTGTTCCGGATGAGCGTCGCCGGCTGCCGGCGCTGGGCCGTGTCCGCGGGAGGGGCCGGGTGCTGACGGGGCCGTCCCATCGGGCCTGAACAGGGTCTCAGATGATCCGTCAGAGGATCATGTCGATCTGGTCGGATCCTTGTCGGATCCGTGAGAGCCTTAATACCCGCGAAATCTGCGGACACACCCGAGAAATCTCCCCCGGATAGCGTCGAGGCACCCGATCGGCGCGGCTTGGCGCGCCTGCACGGGCACCCCGTCGCGACCCCGCGCACCGCACCGCAGCAGCCCTGACGATCCCCACCCGAGGAGTCCCCTTGACCCTGTCGCCCCTCCGCTCCCTCCCGGCCTTCGACCGCCGCAGCCTCCTCCGCCTGGCGGGTGTCGCCGGCCTCGCGATCGGCGGCGCCTCCGTCCTCGCCTCCTGCGCCTCCGACTCCTCCGGCGCGTCCGCCGCGGACGGCGGCGACCTCGGCACCCTCAAGGTCCAGCTCTCCTGGATCAAGAACGAGGAGTTCGCGGGCGAGTTCTTCGCCGACTCGAAGGGCTACTTCACCGAGGCCGGCCTGGCAGGAGTGACGCTCACCCCCGGCCCCTCGACGGGCGTGGCCGAGCTCCTCTCGGGCAGCGCGGACGTCGCGCTCAGCGACGCCGTCTCGATCGGCACCGCGATCGCCCAGCAGGAGGCCCCGCTCAAGATCATCGGCGCGACCTACCAGAAGAACCCCTTCACGGTCCTCTCGATCAAGACCGCCGGCAACATCGCCACTCCGGCCGACCTCGCCGGGAAGAAGATCGGCGTCCAGGCCTCGAACACGTCCCTGTTCCAGGCGCTGCTCGCCGCGAACGGCCTCTCCGAGTCCGACCTCACGGTCGTCCCCGTCGAGTACGACCCCTCCGTCCTCGTCAACGGCACCGTCGACGGCTTCATCGCCTACCTGACGAACGAGGCAATCACGGTCGCGGCCGAGGGCTACGAGGTCGTCAACCTGCCCTTCGCCGACAACGGCCTCCCCTTCGTCGCCGAGACCTTCTCGGTGTCGGAGCAGGCGATCGCCGAGAAGCGCGACGCTCTGAAGGCGTTCCTCGTCGCCGAGATCAAGGGCTGGACCGACGCGGTCAACGACCCGGAGGCGGGCGCGATGCTCGCCGTCGAGAACTACGGCAAGGACCTCGGCCTCAACGAGGAGTCCTCCAAGAAGGGCGCCACCATCCAGGCCGAGGAACTGGTCGTCTCGGACGAGACGGTCTCGAACGGCCTCTTCACCATCTCCGAGACGCTGCAGTCCGAGACCATCGCGTCCCTCGCGGGCGCCGGGATCGACGTCACGGCCGAGGACCTCTTCGATCTGACCCTCCTCGACGAGGTCTACGAGGAGAACCCCGAGCTGATGAAGTACGCGGCCTGATCCTGATTCACGAAGGGCACCACTCGTGACCGACACGACCGACGCCGGCACCCTGCGCGACCAGGGTGCCGGCGGCACCGGCATCCAGATCCACGGCCTGTCGAAGACGTTCCGGATGGGCTCGCGCAGCGTCGCGGCGCTGCAGGACACCGACCTCCACACCGACCAGGGCAGCTTCCTCGCCCTGCTCGGCCCGTCGGGGTGCGGCAAGTCGACCATCCTGCGCATCCTCGCGGGACTGGAGGAGCCGACGTCCGGCTCCATCCGGGTCGACGGCCGCACTCCCCAGGAGCTGCGCCGCGACAACAAGCTCGGCATCGCCTTCCAGGACCACGCGCTCCTGCCGTGGCGCAGCGTCATGGCGAACATCCGCCTGCCGTTCGAGATCGCGGGCAAGAGCGTCGACCAGTCCTACATCGACGAGCTGATCGACCTCGTCGGCCTCCGCGGCTTCGAGAAGGCCAAGCCGGCCCAGCTCTCGGGCGGCATGCGCCAGCGCGTGTCGATCGCGCGGTGCCTGATCCTCAAGCCCGAGGTCCTGCTGCTCGACGAGCCGTTCGGCGCCCTCGACGACATGACGCGGCAGAAGCTCAACCTCGAGCTGCTGCGGATCTGGACCGAGAAGCCCGCCACGACGCTCCTCGTCACGCACGGCATCTCGGAGGCGATCTTCCTCTCGGACCGCGTCGCGGTGATGAGCCCGCGCCCGGGACGGGTGAAGGAGATCATCGACATCGACCTCCCCCGCCCGCGCACCCCCGAGATGCAGCGCACCCCCGAGTTCCACGCCTACGTCGACCAGGCCTCCGAGCTGCTGTTCGGCGACGGCGGCGCGGCCTCGGACGACCGCGTCTAGGAGGCACCGTGGCCACCACGCTCCCCGCGGCCCCGCGCCGCGCCCTGTCCCTGCCTCCGTGGCTCACCGGGCTGATCGGCGTCGCCGCGATCGTCGCCGTCTGGTGGATCGTGGCGCTCGTCACCGCGCCCACCGGCGCCGCGACCTACGCGCCCGTCCCCACTCCCGTGCAGGTCGTGCAGACCGCGATGGAGGACGGCGCCGGCTTCTACTGGCGCAACTTCTCCGTCACGATCGGCGAGGCGGCCGTCGGCTACTTCTGGGGCAACCTCCTCGCGCTCGTGCTCTCGGCGCTCGTGCTGGTCCTGCCCTGGCTGGAGGGGGTCGTCTCGCAGCTCGCGGTCATCACCTACTGCGTGCCGATCGTCGCCATCGGAGCGATCGTGCTGCTGATCCTCGGCGGTGCGGACGCTCCCGGGAAGGCGAGCGCGACGGCGATCTTCCTGGCCGGCCTCTCGGTGTTCTTCACCACGGTCGTCGGCAGCCTGCTCGGGCTGAAGGCGGCCGACAAGGCGGCGCTCGACGTCGTCACGGTCTACGGGGGCTCGCGGTTCACCCAGCTGCGCAAGGTCCGTCTGATCGCGGCGCTGCCCAACATCCTGTCGGCGCTGCAGATCGCGGTGCCCGCGGCCTTCCTCGGCGCGATCCTCGGCGAGTACTTCGGCAAGATCGAGACGGGCGTGGGCCCGATCCTGGTCGCGGCGCAGGTCTCCCTGAACTCGCCCCGCGTCTGGGCGCTCTTCCTCCTCTGCGCGGGCGTCGCGCTCCTCGGCTACGGCATCGTCGGACTGATCGGCCGCCTCATCGCGCCCTGGTCCTCCGGAAAGTGGGCATGACCATGACGACCACCGTTCCCGACCGCACGGAGCAGTCCACGGCCACATCGATCCTCGCGGTCGACGAGCTGCGGCGCCAGCTGCGCACGGCCGCCCTCGGCGCGACCCTCAAGAGCCTGCGCAAGAGCCTGCTCGTCGCCCTGTCGACGATCGTGATCGTGCTGGCGATCTGGATCGGCGTGGTCCTCTTCAGCGGGGTCTCGCCCTACGTGGTCAAGGGCCCGTGGGACGTCTGGCAACACCTGGTGACCGACGCGAAGGCCGCGGAGCACCGCGCCGAGCTGGGCGGGCTCTTCGCCGTGACCATGGGCGACGCGCTGATCGGCTTCGCGGCCGGCCTGGTCGTGGCGATCCTCGGCGCGATCCTGTTCCGCCTGTCGAAGGGCATCGAGCACGCGCTGATGCCGTTCGCGATGCTGCTGCGCTCGGTGCCGCTGATCGCGATGGCACCGCTGATCATCCTGGTCTTCGGGACCGGCTCGATCGCCTCGGTCGCGGTCATCGGCGGGATCGTCGTCCTCTTCCCCGCGCTGGTGACGATCGCCTTCGGCCTCAACAACGCCTCCCCGCAGATGCTCGACGTGGTCGCGGTCTACGGCGGCAGCACTCTCACCGCGATCCGCAAGGTGGCCATCCCCGGCTCGCTGCCCTCGCTCTTCGCCGCGATCCGCATCTCGGTGCCCGGAGCGATCACGGGCGCGCTGCTCGCGGAGTGGCTCTCCACCGGTGCGGGCATCGGCGGGGCGATCAACGCATGGTCCGCCCAGGCCCGGTTCGCGGACGTCTGGTCGGCGGTCGTGCTCGTGACCGGCGTCTCGCTCGTGCTCTACATGCTCGTGCAGGTGCTCGAGACCTTCGTCCTCTCCCGGATGTCCCTCTCCCTCACCTGACCCCGTCGCTTTCCCCCTTCCGCGGGACGCCACTCGAGTGCGGCTCGCCCGGTGGGTCGCATACCCGGGTGGCGTCTCGCGGGAAGGGGAGGGCAGGGGGAGCGGAGCGACGGGGCCCGGTCAGACGGTGACGATCGCGTCGACGCGGTGGCCGGCCAGCACCTCGCGGCCGCCGAGCCCGTCGAGCTCCATGACCACCGCGATCCCCTCGAGGCTCCACCCTGCGCGCTCGATCAGGCGGCGGCTCGCGTCGAGCGTGCCCCCGGTCGCCAGCACGTCGTCGACCAGCAGCAGCCGCGAGCCGCGGGGCGCCGCGTCCTCGTGCACCTCCAGCATCGTCTCGCCGTACTCGAGGGTCGCCTGCTCGCGCAGCACGGCCCGCGGGAGCTTGCCGGGCTTGCGGATGGTGACGACGCCGAGACCCGCCGAGTAGGCGGCCGCTGCGGCGAGCAGGAAGCCGCGCGCCTCCACGCCCGCGATCGCGTCGATCCGGCCGCGGTAGGGCTCGATCAGCGCGTCGGCCACCGCCCGCAGGGCCTCGCCGTCGCCGAAGACCGGCGTGAGGTCGCGGAACAGGATGCCCGGGCTCGGGAAGTCCGGGACGACGGCGGTGAGACGGTCGACGTGGTCGGCGGCGGTCGTGGTCACGGGGAACCTCCGGGTCGGCGGGTGCGCCCGGGCCGTCCGGCGATCGGGCCCTGGGAGTCTACGACCGGCCGCGGTCTCCTGCGCTTCGGAGGCGGTCAGTAGACTCCTTCCCGACCGCTCCCGTCTCCGGGAGCCCACCCGTCAAGAGGAGATAGTTGTGGCCCTTATCGAGGCAGTCGTCGCCCGAGAAATTCTGGACTCCCGTGGCAACCCCACGGTCGAGGTCGAGGTCCTGCTCGAGGACGGCGCGTCCTCGCGAGCGGCCGTCCCGTCCGGCGCCTCCACGGGCGCGTTCGAGGCGTACGAGCTCCGCGACGGCGACTCCGACCGCTACCTCGGCAAGGGCGTGCAGAAGGCCGTCGACGCCGTCATCGACGAGATCGGCCCGGCCATCGAGGGCTTCGACGCCACCGACCAGCGCCTCGTCGACGCCGAGCTGATCGAGCTCGACGGCACCGAGAACAAGTCCCGCCTGGGCGCGAACGCGATCCTCGGCGTCAGCCTCGCCGTGGCCAAGGCCGCCGCGCAGTCGTCGGACCTCGACCTGTTCCGCTACGTCGGCGGCCCGAACGCGCACACCCTGCCCGTGCCGCTGATGAACATCATCAACGGAGGCGCGCACGCCGACACCGGCGTCGACATCCAGGAGTTCATGGCCGTCCCGCTGGGCGCCGAGTCCTTCTCCGAGGGCCTGCGCTGGGGCGTCGAGATCTACCACGCGCTCAAGGCGCAGCTGAAGAAGGCCGGCTTCGCCACCGGCCTCGGCGACGAGGGCGGCTTCGCCCCCGACCTGCCCACCAACCGCGAGGCGCTCGACTTCATCCTCAAGGCCGTCGAGGCCGCCGGCTTCACCCCCGGCAAGGACATCGGGCTCGCGCTCGACGTCGCCTCCTCGGAGTTCTACGAGGACGGCGCCTACACGTTCGAGGGCAAGAAGCTCTCGGCCGAGGAGCTCTCCTCCTACTACGCCGACCTCGTCGCCAACTACCCGCTGGTCTCGATCGAGGACCCGCTGGACGAGGACGACTGGGCCGGCTGGACCCACCTCACCGCGGCCATCGGCGACAAGGTGCAGCTCGTCGGAGACGACCTGTACGTCACCAACCCGGTGCGCCTCGCCCGCGGCATCGCCGAGAAGGCCGGCAACTCGATCCTGGTCAAGGTGAACCAGATCGGCACGCTCACCGAGACGCTCGACGCCGTGGCCCTGGCCCAGCGCAACGGCATGACCGCGATCCTCTCGCACCGCTCCGGCGAGACCGAGGACACCACCATCGCCGACCTCGCGGTCGCGGTGGACGGCGGCCAGATCAAGACCGGCGCCCCGGCCCGCTCGGACCGCGTCGCGAAGTACAACCAGCTGCTGCGCATCGAGGAGATCCTGGGAGGTGCGGCGACCTACGCGGGTCGCTCCGCCTTCCCGCGCTTCTCCGCGTAGTCTCGGCACGCCGGAGCGGCCCCGGAGCCCAGCACCTCGGTGCGGGCGCCGGGGCCGCTCCACTTCCCCCGCCGCGATCGAGGAGAGCAGGGATCCGGCCCAGTCGCTCGGGGTCTCCTGCACCGTGTCGCTCGCGGGCTGCTTCGCCTGCTGGGCGAGCGTCACGTCGT
>NZ_PSUZ01000038.1:0-22596 GCF_002932095.1 Rathayibacter sp. AY1G1 | reverse complement strand
CCTCTCCCACTGCTGCACAGGAAGGCCCGACCATGACCACCACGACCACCGCACCCCGCCCCGCCCACCGCTTCGACCCGTACCAGGAGGACCCGACGCTGCGAGCGGCCGAGGTCGCCGTCGACGCCGCGGCCGCGTCCGGCGACGCCGACGCGACCGCCGCCGCAGCGCGAGCGCTGATCGTCGCCGCGGCCGCCTACGGCTGGCCCGCCGCGACCGCCCTCGTCTTCAAGTACGAGACGACCGGCCCCATCGCCCACGTCTGGGGACTGTGGAAAGTCCTCGACGCCGACCGCCAGGTGCTCCGCGAATGGGACGAAGAGCCCGGCGACATGACCGATGAGTCCGAGGAGGAACTGATCGCCCTCGACCTCATCAGCAACCGCCGCGCGACCCTCGACTACACCGACTTCGGAAAGCCCATCGGCTCTACGACCCTGATCCTCCACACGCTCGCGCTCTAAGCGCGCGCCGCGGGCCGACCCGAAACGGGCCGGCCCGCACGAGGGGGAGAGCCCCCTCGACCCCCCGGTCACGCGCGTGGAACGGCCACGCGCGCTCGAGCGGTAGTCAGCGGCGAGGACGCGGCTTGTACTTCTTCCCCGCCCGGATGTTCCGGTTCTCGATCACCCCGACCACCGCCAGGCCGGCTGCCACGGCGACGATCAGCGCCCACCCGAGCACGTTGAACCACTCACCGGTGAACGCCGCGTAGGTCTGCTCGCCGGCGATTGTGAAGAGCATGAACGACAGCCCGAACCAGACCATGCCGTTGCTGATCAGTGCAGCACGCGTGAGCTTGGTCCGAGGCTTCGACATGCGCCCACCCTCCCACCGGACCCTGGACGTGTCCACGAGATCCCGACCGACCTCGAACAGCAGAGGCGCCGGTTACTCCCGGTCCTAGCCGAGCGGTGCCGGCGCGACCCGCTGCGCGGATCGCGCGTGCAGCACGAGGAACCCCGGAGCTATGTCGACGTCCAACGCGACTCCCAGGACGCGGGCGAACTCGACCAGGCCCTCGACCCGCCACACATCATGCTCCTGGAACCGCGATCGCTCGACGAGCGACAGGCAGGGGTCGCCGGGGGATCGGGGTCCGGACGTCGAGCGGCACTTGTGCACGTGTCTACGGCGACGCCTCGCTAATGGGCGGCGTCGTACGCCTCCACCACCTGCGCCGAGATGCGGCCGCGCGGAGAGACCTCGTGGCCGTTCTTGGCCGCCCACTCCCGAATCGCCTTCAACCGCTCCGGATCGCTCTTCCCGCGAGCAGGAGACGTGGAGCCGGCGTTGCCGTCCCGGCGCACGCGGCGGCCGGCGCTGACGTACTTCTCGAAAACCTCGCGCAGCGCGGCGGCGTTCTCCGCCGACAGATCGATCTCGTAGTTCGCACCATCGATCGAGAAGGAGACGGTTCCACCGTCACCCTCGATCGCAGAGCCGTCCAGGTCATCGATGAGAGTCAGCTTCTGTGCCATCAGGGTGTCTCCAAGCAGGTGAGAGTGATTGCCTCATGTCTAGCAGCCGGGTGTTCCTTCACCGCCGAAGACCACATGCGACGGTCCGATACTCTGCATCCCTGCTGAGCTTGGTCCGTAGCTGAAAGCAGGAGGGTACCGACGTCCGTGGAGACGCGGCCAGGAGACGCCGTTCCCCGCTCTGGCATAGTGATCTGTCGATGGTAGATGCAGCCGGCAGCCCCACGTTCGTGCTCACGGTCGATGCCGTCAAATGGGCGATCGCGACGTTGAGCAAGCGCAAGATTCATCCCCACTTCCTCGCCTACTTGCAGGTCCACCGCCGCTGGACGTACGACGGGCAGTTCGATCCGCAGTGGTCAGAGCTGCGTCCTCTCCTTGAGATGCCCGGCGGACCGCGGAAAAAACCGAACTACCGACCGCTCTGGAACAGAGACAGCGACGGATCGGTCTTCTGGTTCAACGACAACTTGGCGGGGAGCTTCGCCACCAGCTCGATCCGAAGGACCGCAGGGTTTCTTGTTGACGGAGAGACCTACGTCCTGCCCGAGGACCATGCGATTCGGGCGCTCGACAAGCTCCTCTACGGCGACCGCGCGCCGGCAGTAGCACTCAGCGTGTACCTGTTCCGCAACTTCGGGTTCCGAATCTCCACCGGAAGCTCGCCTGCCGACTCGGGTCTCACGATGGTCGAACTCGATCGGCTACGAGCCGCGAACCCCTCTGAGTTCGAACGCCGTCGCGACATCAGCCCAACCGTCATCGGGAGCCTCGCGCGCCCAACTGCTGTGGACGATGGTTGGCGCCGAGGCGACGATAGTTCTGATCTGCTCCCCGAGCCGGGGGACGTGGTGACCGCCTTCCGAAGACGCTTCCAGTTCAACGATGACGAGGAGTTCGAGAGCTTGTTCGATGCATCCGCCCCTTCGGCCGGCTCCACGTGGTTCGAACCTCTTCTCGAAGCTCAGGTGGAGTGATGGCTGCTGTCGTACAACTCGTGCCGCGAGTGCGCGTCCTCACAGCCGGTGATCTGGGCATCGGTGTCGACGCAACGATCGAGGAGACGCACGCGTCGAACGCACCCGACGCGCCTCGGATGCCAGCCAATCACCCGATGCTCCTTCTCGTTCAACACCTGCTCCCTACGTTCGGCGGAGTCATCTTTACTGGACCTCCCGGGACTGGCAAGACCTTCTACGCCTCGCAGATCGCTGAGGCACTAGCCGGCGACACGGCGCGAGTGCAGTTCGTTCAGTTCCACGCGTCCTACCAGTACGACGACTTCATGGAGGGTTTCGTACCCGCCTCCGGCGGAGGCTTCGACCGTAAGTCGGGCATCTTCAAGAGGATCTGCGAAGCCGCTGCGCAAGACCCAGAGCACACCTATGTGCTCGTCATCGACGAGCTGAGCCGCGCCGATGCAGCTCGAGTGTTTGGTGAAGCACTCACCTACGTCGAGCGCAGCAAGCGCGGCCTCGAGGTCGCGCTGGCCTCCGGCGAATCGTTGCGCGTTCCTCAGAACCTAGAGATTCTCGCCACGATGAATCCCATCGACAGGGGAGTCGACGAGGTCGACGCTGCCTTTGAGCGCCGATTCGCGAAGATCAAGATCGACCCCGACCGCGCCGCCCTGGAAGAGATCCTCGACCTCGGAGGAGTCACAGACCCTCTCAAGAAAAAGCTTCTGGGGTGGTTTCAGATGATCAACGGGATGGCGCGAGACAACCCGGCGGCAGCGATCGGTCACGCGTACTTCATCAACGTCGACGGGCCGGCGGCGCTACGTGATGTGTGGGAGTACCAGCTCCAGTTCGCTGTGGATCGTGCCTTCCGGCTCGACCCCGATACACGCGGCCGCGTTGAGTCCGGGTGGGAAGGTATCTTCGCTGGCCTCCAGGAGCATGACGAGGATTCGGACCGAAGCGATGACTCCGCCGGGCCGAACGACGCCGCGTGACACTCGGAACGTCCACTGCTCCGCGTTTGCGAGAGTGCAGCGAGTATGGTTTCGTCTCGGTAGATCGGGACGAAATCCTGTCGTCCGAAGGCAAGCTCGACATCTACGACTCCGTCGCCAAACTCAACGCCTTCACAGTCGATTTCAAAGGCTCTGATCTCAGACTCCAGGCTGGCGGGATCGTCGGAATCGTTCCGATCAACGACCAAATCGTCTTGCGCATCACCCCTCGAACACCGATGTCCAACCTCACGCGGATGGTCCAGCGCAGCGGCTTCGAAGTTTCCGCCCTCGACGCGCTGCGCACGTACGCGACGGCAGCGACCGTCTCGGACTGGGTACTCGACATCTACGCCGACGCGCTCATCCGCCACTGCGAAGAGATTCGAAATAGAGGCCTCTACCGGACCTATGTCCGCAAGACGGACGCCGGGTCCCGACCCCGCGGTCACCTCGAAATCCCCAACACTGTCCGCCACTTCGCAGCGCGAGGGATCACCACCAAGGCTGAGTTCTCGTGGTTCGAACGCACCACGGACAACGCCTATAACCGTTGCCTGAAAGCAGCGCTCACTACTCTGCACCGCCGGTACGTCGGCCCCCGCCGTGGTCTCACCGGCAGCCAGCGCCGCGTCCGACTGCTGGCAAGTCTGCTGCGCACCTTCACGGACGTCGAGGCTGACCCTCAGCAGCGATACTTCGCGGATCCGGTCGTGACAGGACTCGCAGAACCTCCCGCGTCACGGACTTACTACCGCGAGCCGCTCCGTCTCGCCGTCGCGATTTTGACCGATCGCGGGATCTCGCTCGATGAGGGCGCCGGCGACGTGAAGCTCCCGTCGATGCTTCTCAACATGGGCGACCTGTTCGAAGCGTACGTCCGCACAACACTCCACCGCATCGCCACCGATCGCAGTTGGCCAGTTCGTGTCCTCGACGGGAACAAGGACGGGAAGAGGCCGCTCTACCGGAGCTCGAACATCCCGCTCGTGCTCGATGGGGAAGATTTTCCGGCCGTCGTCGAGACGGAGAAGTCGCCGAACGCGACGCCCGACATCGTGTTCCGGCGCGACGATGGAACCGTTCCTCTGATCGCGGAGCTGAAGAATACGTTGATGAAGGGGCTGCCCGAGCGCACCGAGGTCAATCAAGCGGTGACTTACGCCACGCTCTATGGAACGACCAGCGTCCTGCTGGTGCACCCAAAAACCGATCAGCACGCGGGCGGACTGCACCTGATCGGCGATGTCGGAGCTGTGTCCGTTTTTGACTACCGTTACGACCTCGCCGCGGTCGACCTTGACGCAGAGGATCAGCGCTTCGCCCGCCAGGTCGGAGCGCTTCTCGGAGTTACTTCGTAGGTCCGCCCCACGTAGGAGCCTCCGGCGCATCCATCAGAGGCACCAGATCGACACCGACAGCGTCGCGTCCCATGCTGGCGGCGGTCTTCAATGTGGTCCCCGTCCCCATAAACGGGTCTAGGACCACTCCGCGTCCAGGCGTTCCGTGGCCGCAGTCCGTCCACCCTGTCGTCTTCTTCTTCGAGAACGTGAACTCGCGGAAATACCCACCGAGCGCCTGCTTCGCCTCAGCTGCCAGGCGCTGCACTTCGAGGGTGTTGCGCCCGGTGCCCGTCTGGAACTTCGTCGCCTTGCCGACGTCCGACACACCGGTCGCCTGGATCGCGCGGATGTGCTCGTCCGTCAGTCCGGCGGCGTCCGCTAGCTCCATGGCTCGCTTCGCCTGCGGTCGGGTCGTGTCGAGCTCGCGAGTGCGCTCGACCACCCGCCGGCGGGCGGTGCCGCACGTTGCGCACACCTGCTGAGGGGCGCCGAGGAGAACAGCGCGCCGCACGAGCTCCTGAGGGTAGGGCGCGAGGTGAGCGCCCATATTCCGTTCCGGGTTGATCGTCCACACGTCGCCAGGGTTGGCTCCGTTGCCCATCTCGGCTGAGTACCCCACGAGGTCGTAGTAGTAGTTCGGCTTGTAGGTCAGATGAATGATGTACTCGTGCCGGTTCGCCAGCCGATCGCGGGCGGGATCCGGCATCCCGCCTTCCTTGGCCCAGATGATGCGGTTGCGGACCGCCCACCCCGCATCGATGGCCTTCGCTTCGATGCGCGACGGGATGCCGACGAGGGACCGGCGGTAGTACGTGTCGCCGACATTCAGGAAGATCGATCCGCTGGGACGGAGAACGCGCTTCCACTCGTCGAGGCAGTCCATGATCGAGGAGACGTACGCCTCTGGCGTCGCTTCGAGGCCGATCTGGTCGACGTGACCGTAGTCGCGCTTGTTCCAGTACGGAGGAGACGTCACGATCAGGTCCGCGAAGTTGTCCGGCAACTTCGTATCTCGAGCATCACCGTTCACGACGTCGATCGTGGGTGCTGCGAGGTTCGCCTCCCAGGACTCGAGAGACCCGACGCTGGCCGTCCCCAGCAGCGGCATGGAGGGCGTCGAGGAGCGGCTGCCGGCCGAACTTGATTGTGCGCTGTCCATGTGGCCTGACTCCTCGAAACGACGTCGACGCCCCGTGGCGTCCTTACGACGGTAGCTGAATCACGGGCTGTCGTCGAGTCCCAGAAGCGAACAGATCTTCGAAGGTTTCGCGTCTACAGCTTGTCGATCCAAGTGTCCTCGTCGCGATCGGCCCAGGCGTTCCCTGTTCGTCGCGTGCCGGCCGACTCGACTCGTCGAGTCAGGCTGATGAGCAAGGTCTGCGCCTGTCGTTGAGTCAGATCGAGCACAGAACTGATTCGCAGGCCCGTCAATTCCGCAACCACATCGAACTGATCCCGCGCCGTCGCAACGCCGAGCTTCGCGAAGGCCAGCCGGAGTTGCCCACGGACGGAGTCCGTCATCATCGGCTCGGCAGCAAGACCCGTCGATGCGCCTTCGTCATCGCCGAAGAGTGAGGGAGGGGTCTCCACCCGTCAGTCCTCGAACAGCTCGCGGCGAGCCCCGTCACCGAGGCCGGCGTAGTCTTCCGCGATCGTCTGCTCCAGGTACTGCTCTTTCGGCGACAGGGGCCGTTTCCGCGGCGCCTCGTTCGGCTCACGTGACGGCTGCTCGGAAGCGGAGGGGGTGGACGAGTCGTCAACGTTCATGGCACAACGTTAGCCGCCCCCTTGGAAGCGTCGGAGGTCAGGATTGACGCCAATCGCGACCGCTGAGCCGCAGATCTGGTGTCGCCCTCACCGTCAGGGAGCGATCGGCGCAACGAAGACCGACGGTCGGTCGTCGTCGGTGAAGGAGTGCGTCGTCGTGTCTACCCGGACCTTCGATCCGCCGGCGTCCACTGTGGTGACGATGCGCTGTAGCTGCCCGAGTGGCGCGCCGTCCAGGGCGGCGAGCGAGCGTCCGATGTGTCGAGCTGACAGGCTCGTGAGCTTCGCAGTCCGCTCCCCCCGCGATTTCTTCGTATGACCGAGGGTCGGAGAGCAGATCTGGCAGGTGACGTAAGTCGACAGGGCCTCAATCGCCGCCCGGTCAAGAAGCAGAGGCATCCGCGGCCCCCCGTCACCATGAGCTACCTCCTTGCGGAAATTTTCGGGATCCCCATGCAACCAGAACGACCAGGCGCGGTCTCGATCGATCTGCTCCCGAAGACTTGAGCAGTCCCACAAATGCACGCGTCGAACACCCGAACCTGCAACAACATAAATGCGGTCGGCATCAACAGCCTGACGAATCGATGCCTTCTCCGCAGACGCCTGCTCCACCATGAAGGACCGTAGCTCGTCGTCCGTCAGAAACCGTTGCTGGCGGTAGTCCATCTCCGCTTCCGTGAATACATCCTGAGCCTTTACAAGAGCTGCGCGCAGCTCGGCTTTTGACCGCATGACCTAACCCTACGAGAAGTCAAATGTCAGTCGGAGGAGGTCGCCGTCGATGCCAGGAGCGTGGCTGCCACCGAGGGATGCGGCACTACGGCAGTGGGCCGAGCAGGTGCGGTCCGTTGTTGCGGACGCAGCTCACGTCGCAGGACACCTCGGAGTGATGAACGGGCCCTCAGTCCTTCACTACCCCGCGCACGGCCCCGATCACTGCTATCACCGCCGCCAAGATCGCGATCGGAACGAACAGTCCGGGCAGCCACTTTTCTACAGCGCCGCCCGTTACCAGGCCGACGCCCAGGAGGGCGCCCGAGATGATGCCGACCGTCGACAACTTCTCGCGACCCGTCTTGGGCTTCGTCGCCCACTTCCAAAATGCTCCACCGATCGTGACAGCGCCCGCTGTGACGGCGAGGAGAGCCAGTCCCGGCCCGGTAGCGCCATTGATGAGAGCGAACACACTCAGGACACCGGCCGCCGCCGCTTCAACGCCCACTGCGATTGCCGCGACCTTCAAATAGGGGCGCCATTTGGGAGCAGGCAAAGACTGGCTAGCGTTCGCGGTCATGCGTCGAGTATGGCTCGGACAGGATTGCTGCGTCGTCCGGCCAGTGAAACTACCTACTGCCGACCGGGTGTCCCCGTAGGGGATCGCTCAGCGGGCCGTCGAGTCGGCGGGTGCTGCTCTCGGCCGCGCTGTGCGTCGCGGCCGAGAGCAGGGCGACACCGGCGGACCCCCGCCGGTCTGTCGCGTGCGGCGTCAGCAAAGTCCCCACTTCTCGACCGCACCGCCACAGTAGAGCCACCAGCGCGGTGCCCGAACGTCATCCGAGCCGAACGCTGCTGCGCAGCTCACTGCCGCTCCACGCTTCGAGAACCCACCGGTCAGGTCCAAGCGGTGCGCCTGCCATGGCCCGTGCTGCTTCCCGGGCCCGCTCCGCGGAGCCGTAGACCCCGATGACGACCGACGTCTCGTCCCAGAAGGCGCTCCGCAGAAGTAGGTAGTGCTCGCCGTCGATGCTGATACTCACGCCACGGATCCTCGCCGGTCGCAGGACGCCGCAGTGGCTCTGGCATGAAGCGCTACGCCGTTGGCGCGGGTCTAGTCAGCGGATCGCGTAGCGGGCGCGGCTCAGGCCCAGCGGCGCCTGAGCCATTGCAGTGCAGCGGTCGCTTCCCGCCGCTGAAACTCGCGGATGGTCGGCATGTCCTCAGGTGGCGGTTCGCGCAACGTCTCGATCCACGAGCCGGCGAGGCCGGCGAGTACCGAGTCGATCGCGTCCGCCGGGACGCGACGTAAGGAGGGGTGCTCGAGAAGTCCTTCTGCGTTCCCGTCCGGATTCCGCACGAGGACGTCGAGAAGGTAGGTCACTCCATCGAACCAGGATGCTCCGATGCACGCCCACGGCCAGTCGACCAGCCACACCCGCGCGTTCGCGTCAATGAGAAGGTTGTCGGCGCGGCAGTCCAGATGCACCAGGTGCTCTCCCTCGACCACTTGCGGAAGCCGCGCCGAGGCTTCCCGAAGGCGGTCGAGGTGGGCACCGATCCACGGGTCGAGTTCTCCCACGCTTCCTGAGGTGGCGAGGCGGTCCCAGCTCGACGCGTCCGGTGTGAGCTCGTCCGACAGGCGGGGAAGCGTCGAGTGATCGACGCGAGGCAGGGCGGCCAACGCGTCGAGGACGGCCGCCGACTCGCTCGACTCGGAATGACGGCCATCGACGTCCTCGAACGCCACCACTACCCAGTCGTCCTGCTCGACCATCCCGACCAGACCGGGGGCCGGGACCGACGCCGGCAGGTCGCGGACGACCACGGCCTCGCGACGATGCAGCTCGAACGTGCCGACGTTGCGCGCGCGACTGATCGACTTCGCGAAGACACGACGCCCGCCCGCGAGCACCAGCCGATCAGCTCCTCCAGAGGAGAACCCGCCCGACTGACTCGACGCCGAAACCACCTCGCCGCCGATCGCGTCCTCGAACGCACGACGTACCGGACCGGGCACGTTCGCCCAGGTCGTCCTCACCATGACTATCCCCCGTCTGACGCTCCTACATTGGCAGGTAGGAGAGACGGGACCGATGACCGTCTGGGTCAGAAAGTAGCCGCGCCGAACGGAAGAGTTTCGGCGTGCTCGCCGTCGTCGTCGTACCAAACGAACTCTGCGTTGTTGATGAGTTCGGCGGGTCCGGGAGACACGGTTCGTCGGTTGTGGGCATAGGCCGCCTGCCACTGCTGCTCGTCCAGCGAGCGGGCGTAGATCAGTGAGAGGTGGAACACCCATTCCTCGAGCGGGAGCTCCCCGATCCGATAGAGGTCGGTCAGGTCGAGGAGACTGGTCAGGTTTGCGTAGGCGGTGACGAGTGAAGGGGTGCGCTCGAGTTGAGCGAGGAGGACCTGGAACGGCGGAGGGAACCCGTCAACCGCGACCACGTGAAGCTCGATCCGAGACTGGTTCTCCGCCCACGCGGCGAGAGCATCACGGAGGAGGATTACCCGGTTGGGCTCGTAGAACCCCCGCAGGGTGACGTGGCCGGCATTTGGCCAGGAGAGTCCATCGGGCAGTCGCTCTTGCAGAGCCGACCGCTCCTCGTCGTAGAAGGCGGCGACGTCGACGGCGGGCCGGAGAACGAGGTACTGCTGGCCGCGCAGCGACTCCAGCTGCTCGGGGTCGGTCATGAAGGGGCGAGTCATGTGAAGCTCCGGTCATCAGCGAGTTGTCCAGACCGTACCCGCATCGAGACTCACCGATTTGAGTGTTACGCGCTGACCCGACAACGAAGGGACTCGCGCTGAGCGTTCCGTATGGGGATCGTCGTCCGGACGGTGAAACTACCCACTGACATCCGGCGTCCGGTGGCGGTCCCCTGCTGAACGGTGCGGGGAGGCAGCCCGTTGCACTTACTGGTCGAGCCGTCGAGCGAAGTGATGGGCGGTGATGTCCATCCGTTCGCGTAGGTAGAAGCGATGCGCCTCGAAGCGTTGCACGCCGGAGTCGAGCTCGATCGCGCTGCACCCCAGTTCCCGGCCTCGCTCCGCTAGGGCGGCTAGGAGTGCCGCGCCGTGACCGTGGGATCGCTCGGCGGCGGCGGTGGAGAGGTCATCGACGTAGAGCTTCCTGATGGCGCTCGTGTTGACGACTACTCGCCAGCCGGCGACAGCCACGCAGCGATCGTCTTGCAGTAGGGCGGTGAAGCGGAGACCTTGGGGCGCGCCTTCTCGCAGTACCAGCTCGAGCAGTTCGTCAGTGAGATGGGGGCGCAGCTCGCGGAGGACGAGAAGAGCGGCCGCCCACCGCGCGTCGCCGGGCTCTAGATCAATGATCACGGCGAGGAGACTAGCGCTCGCATCGTCCCGTACGGGAACGGGTTAGAGGGCGTCCCGTAAGGGGATGGGTCACCGAGTCAGTAGACGCAGGTGAGTCAGCCGACGGTGAAGTCACCGACTCGGGTGGTTCCGTCTGTGACGTAGACGGGGATGGTGTGCGCGATCCCCTCGTTCTGCTCCTGCCACTCGAGGGCGTCTTCCGGGGTGGTGAAGGAGCGTTGCGCGGTGGTGCCGTCCGCGTCCTCGAGGTCACTCCGGCGCACGTACCCTTGTTCGCCGTCGTCGGCGGTGACGGCGATGAGGTCTGGTTCGCCGTTCTCGTTGATGACGCCGTAGGTCAGCCCCTCCTCATTGGTCGCCCAGTCGGTGGTTGTTGCTGTTGCGTAGGTGGCGGTCATCGACCAGCGCGCATCCGGCGACGTGGTGATCTGCATGCTGCCGTCGATGACGTTCGACAAGGGGAAGAGCGAAGGTGCGATGCCCGGTTCAGTCCCCGTTCCGAAGTCGGTCGAGGAGCAGCGAAGGCTCGACCCGTCCGGGAAGCCGAACCGGCCCGGGGTGAGGCAGCGCAGTGAGAGGACGACGCCGTTCGCGTCGTCGGGAGTGGCGCCGAGGTCGATGGAGTTGGTGCCGGTGAAGGTGCCGGTGGTCGTGGTGCTGATCGTGGTGATGTCCGTCGCTCCGGGGACGGGGAGGAGGCCGGTGGCGGCGGCGGTCGCGGTGCCGGCGAACAGGGCGAGGGCTGTGACTCCTCCGCCGAGCCACCACCGGCGCCGCGTGGATCGCAAGCGGGCGGGAGTGTCGATGTGGTCGATAAGTGCGGTTCGGAAGGCGCCGGCGAAGTCGTCGCTCATCTGCGGGGCGGTCATGACGTTTCTCCTAGCGTCGACTGGAGGTAGAGGTCGAGCGTGGGGTGTCCGAGATGTTCGCGCAGTGCGGCCCGAGCGCGATGCAGCTTCGTCCGGGTCGTGCCGGCGCTGAGCCCGAGCACGGGCGCGGCGTCGGTGGGGCTGTAGCCCTCGATCATCACGAGCGTGACCAGGTGCAGATTGGTCGGTGACAGCTGTCCCAGCGCCGCGGCGAGGCGCCGGTCTTCGAGTTCGTCGCTCAGGGCGACGTCCTCGGCTGAACGGTGATGCTCACCGTGGGGGAGCGCGTCGAGAAGGGCGCGGTAACGGAGGCGGCTACGGGTGAGGTTCCGGGCGGCGTTGGTCGTGGTGACCAGCAGCCACGGCAGAACCGAGCCGTCTATGAGCCGCACCGACGCGCGTCGACGCCAGAGCTCGAGGAACGCGATCGCTGTCGCGTCCTCGGCATCGTCGGCGTCGACCAGGAGCCGGTACGCATGCCTAAAGACGCGGGCACGATGCTGATCAAAGATCAGCGCGAACGCCGCGCCATCCCCGGAGGAGCCTCGCTCCCACGTCTCAGCGTCACCGCTCTTCGTCGCGTCCATACCTAGTAGTGTCCGGCCGGCTCCGCAGCGTTACGCGCGACGCAAATTCATCCGTTCCGTTTGGGGATCGATCACCGGGTCGTCACGCGGTGCGGCCGAGCATCGCAGCGGACGCTGCGGCGCAGTTCTGCGGGCGACGCGCTCGATCGTGTCTTCAGAGCATGGCGGCCTACCGAGGCGACTGCTTCAGAGGACTTGTCCGTCACCTATGGCTTTGGGGCCTTCAACGATAGTGAAGGCCGCTCCGGCGCTGAGGGAGCTGTAGTCGATGTCGTACAGAAGCTGAAGGGTCACTTCGCTCGTCTCGCCGGGATCGACTTCAGTAGCCTCGCTGCTGCGCACGATCACGCCGAGATGCGTTCCGTCGCCGCCGACGACGACGACATGAGGTCGGTACCTTCCGTCGAGACCGATGGGCGCCTTTCGGCCGCCGTCGCTGGTTGGACGGAGACGGATCCTCGCGCGAACCGTTCTCGCGTCTGATTGCGGTGGTGTCACCGGCTGACCACTCTGCCTACTGTTCGATGCATGGACTGACCATCGCAGCCGCGCTTCGCGTCCCGGATTGGGATCGTTCAGCGCTTCGGTCGCAGGGGCAGGCCGGTCCGCCCAGTAGGCGAAGGAATCCGATCCTGGGCCCGCGTCAGGAGGCGTCGCTGTCTCTAGTCGAGGCGTCGATCGAGTCGAGGGTGACAACCATGACGGGCTGTATCGACCGCATTTGAACTGCTCGAGCGTCTTCCACTGCTCGAGCGTCTTCCACTGCGCTGCGGACGAGCGTGAAATGGACAGACCCTGATGCGAAGTCGGCTTCGGGGTCGACAGAGATTGGCGACGACTGAAGCGACAGGACGGCTTGAGCCGCACGGCCCGCCGAGAGTCGAACCATTCGGGGGAGCAGCCCGTCGATTAGGAACAATCCTTGTGCGACCACCTGCTCCCGCCACAATACGTTGGCGGCCGGAAGGTTCGAGCGTAAGTGGATGCTATTCACCCACCACTCCACTCCCCAAGCATCGGACGGCGGAGCCGTCCGGAGGCGAGAGGCGGCGTAGGCCCGAAGTACAACCGAGTCACCTGAACGAGTGAACCCGCGTTCGATGAGCGGTCGGAGCGTGGGATCGTCGTCGACCGCCCTGACCGTCGACGGCGCGCTCAATCGCATCTCGTCGTTCAACCAGCGCTCCACGGCTCAACTCTGTCACGCAGTGACGTTGCGCATCGTCCCGTAAGGGAATCGACTGGCGGGCTATTCCTCGATCGGTTCAGCGCCCTCGAGCGGAGTCAGCGTCGCCCAGAATCCGTTCCCGGACCTGAGGTACAGGCGGAGGGGCTGGTCGGTGTCCATCGGGTCTCCGTCCGGGTAGAGGTCGGTGCCGCTGCACGCATCAGGCATCGACACGACGCGGATTGTCTCTCCTGCAATGAACGGTCCCTTCTCTGTCTCATCCACGGTGACCATGTATGCGGATGCTGCGACGCTGAAGACGCTCTGAGTTCCCGAGGCGCGAGTGGAGGCGGTCGTGATGACCGCTTCGGCGACCTCGTAGCGGGCTTCCGCGGATCCAAAATACGCCCAGCCCGGGCATCCCGACGTCTGCACCGCCGGCGCGCAGCCGGCGGCGGTGAGCAGCGCCGCTCCGGTTGTGAGCGCGGCAGCAACTCGAATGCGGTGACGCGAACCCGAGGTCATGCCGGTGACGCTACCCGCTCAGCTCCGTCCCATATGGGGATCCCGTAACGGGACGTTCCTGGCTCCAGGAGCGACAGTGACGTCACCCTCGATCTAGCGCCGGTTGCGCGACGCTGATGAGAGCCAGCACGATCACCACGGCGGCGGTGACTGTTGCTGCCATGAGTGCTTGGCGAGCGGGCGAGTCGAAAAGCCCCGGCGCTTCGTCCGGCTCTAGGTCAGCGGAGTGACCGCCTTGGACGCAGCGGCGCGGATGGAACGGCCCTCCTGTTGCCCTTCGCGCACGCTCCTCTCAGGAGGAAGCTGGTGACGCAAGCTCGGGTAAGCCGTTGCCATGATCATGAGTGGAACGAGGACGACGAGAACGAGTGGTTCGTCCCACAAGTCGGGCCACGTGTTCAGCAACACGATCGCGACGACGACGAGCAGTAGCGCATAGGCGGATGCGTAACGCAACACCCGCGAACTGATGGACACGTGCTCAGTATGACGGCACGGCACGACCACCAGCCGACCCTATTACTGGTTAACAACCGCGGCCGAGAGGAGGGGCGCCAGACAGCAGGTGAGAAGACTAACGATTCGATGTGGACCTGGCGCGCTCAGGAAGCAGATTCTCGGCGCAAGAGAATCTCCTGCAGGTCATGGATGCTTTGTAAGTCCGGGGCACGCCTCACCGTGTTCATGTAGGTAGCGATTACCGCGAGCGGCGCCGTAATGACGAGCAAGCCGACGGAAATCGGGGTAAGAGCCTGCGTGGAGGGGCCCCCGAAGAAAAGATTGCCCAGCAGCAGGCCTCCCGCGAGACCGGCCGCCAGACCGAAGTCAAAACTGGCCCGCGCTCGTCGACGCACTCGACGGCACACTGCCGTGATCATCTCTTCCAACTCCGCGCTCGATCGGTCATTCAGGTCCACGCGCGGAGAATACCCGCCTGAGACCTAGCGCGCTTGCCACTCGCCAGCCAGATCCTGGCATCGCTGAGCTGACGCCGCACGCGACAGCCCGGCGGGGGGCGGTGTCGCCCTGCTCTCGGCCGCGACGCACAGCGCGACTGAGATCAACACCCGCCGGCAGCGGCCCATTGAACGATCTCCATAAGGGTCGAGGTGGTGTCGGGTGGGAGACTCTGCGGTAGTTTCACGACCGAGGGTGGTCATGGTGGAAGTGCTCAAGGGCTCGAGCCTGCTCGCGTCGGGTGTTGTGATCGCCGTGATCTGCTCGCTGTTGCAGTTTCAGGCCGGCGTTCGTGCAGATTTGAATCAGACAGGGGGCCAGCTCAGCCCAGTCCTGCTCGTGGGAATTCTGATCGGATTTGTCGTCTCAGCCGTCGGCGCGATTCAGCTGTTCCAGTGCTACGAACGGTGGGTCACCGCTTCCGCTAGCCGCCGTGCGAAGCCTGCGGACCTGGTTCCTCGGCGTAGGTGAGGTAGCACCGCACGACCGCGTGTCCCCCGCCACATGCGCACCGCTGGGTGCTACGTGAGACGCTGGGTGCTATGTGAGACGCTGACTGCTATGGGAATTCTTGCGAGTGTGTTTGGTGCTGGTTCCGATGAAGAGGCGGGCGCGGCGCTGTCGGGATCGGACGGTCTCGTCTGCGACATAGATCCGACCGGACTCTGGGAGCTCGAAGGCATCCTGACCTCGACACCAGCGCTCGAGGTTCCCGCGGCGCAGTACCAGCCGGTTGCGGCGACCGATGACTACGAGAGCTTCGTCATCGCAGTCAGCACCGGCCTGGGTGGCGCGCTAGACGCCGCAGGTGAGACGGGTCGTGCCGCCGCAGCGCGGCAGTGGGAGGATGCGTCGTCCGAGCTCGAGGGATGGTCACCCGAGCAGGTGCACCGCCTCGTCGAGGATCTCGCTTCGACACTCGCCTCAATCGCCGCGGCCGGTCAGCGCCCCTACCTGCGGGTGAGTGTCTGATCTGTGAACTGAGCTGAGTCAAGAAGTTGCTCCGCTGGGACATCAACTAGATGAGGTGGAAGGTGCGGCGTCGGCTCAGTGCCCAGACGAGTGCGCCGGCGAGGAGTACCGCGCATGTCAGGCCGGCGACGTGCAGGACGAGCGACGGCATTCCGTTCTCGGGGAGCAGGAAGCCGTACGGCACCCATCCGTCGGTCGCTCCGCGGACGAGCACGACGACGACCCAGACGATCGGGTAGGGCAGGACCACCCACAGCCGCCGCCACGAGAGCGGTCCGCGGTCGGCGATGACGATCCAGTCGAGGAGGACGAGCGCGGGGAGTACCACGTGCAGGAAGGAGCTGACCCAGGGCGGGGCCGTCCCGGTACCGGGAACGAGGGTGTTGTAGATCACGGCGACGACGATCAGGTAGGCCGTCGCCGCGCCGCGGACGTAGCGCAGCCACGCCGGAGTCGGACGGCGGGCGAGCCCGACCGATCCGGCGACGATCAGCACCGTGCTCGCGAGGAGGCTGGTCTGGTTCGTGAAGTAGCCGAAGTAGTCGAACGGATTCGGATCGCCGGCCGCGATGCTCAAGGCGTAGGTGTGGAGGATCACCGCGATCGCCGCTGCACCGACTGCGACGCGAGCAGCGCCCACGAACGGGCGGGTCGGTGCCGGGGAACTCATCGGGTCAGCCTAGGCACCATCCCGACATCGACGGCACCGCGCTGACCCACGCGGTTACCGCGCAGCACGGACAGGCCGCGGACGCCGCCGAGCTGGTGAGCGACGCGGCGGCCACACTCGTCACGATCGGCCTCCGCGAGCCTGCGTAGCTCGAAACGTTCCACTCACCGATGGCTCAGCGGGCAGCGAACCTGGAGCGCACGCGTGTTCGTCACCTAGGCGCTGCGCCTCCGTCGCCGCAGCATAACGATGCCGTGCACGGCGAGACCGATCGCGAGGACGAGACCGCCGAATCCGAACACCAAGTTAGAAGTGAAGAAGCCCCACACCCCGACGAGGCACCACAGCGCCGCGAAGACGAAAAGTGCTTTCGGTGTCATCGTTCGTTTCATATCGAGCCTCGATGTCTCTTCGATCTTGACCGTGAGACCAGCGTACGTCGAGCCGAGCGGTGGGCGAAGTGTGATCGATGAGAACTTGTCGCCCAGTCCACGCTGGCGCCCCTGTCCCGTATGGGGATCCCTGCACGGTCACTAGTCGGCGCAGCTATCGCCCCCCTCAGCCGCCGGTGGGTAGCTGCGGCGTCTCGAAGAAGAGGTACGGCAGGAAGTGGAGTGTCACTGAGGCGGCGATGCCGATGACCGGCACTATCCAGTAGCGCTGGCGAGGGTGAGCGAGTCGGCGGACGGTGATGAAGGCGACGACGGGTGTCACGAGGACCGGCACCCATGCGCCAAGCGTTGCCCACTGCTCGGCTGGTCCGAAATCGCGCAGGTCCTGTGCTTCATCGAAGGCCGGGTGCATCAGGTTGCCGTAGTGCAGCAGCGTGAACGGGACCAGGGCGACGGCGAGTGCGAAGTGAACGACCGCGAAGACACCGATTCGGAAGCGAGCGCGGTCGAGGTCTATTGCGAAGGCCGGAGAGGTCACCAGCGAAGACTAGCCAGTGAGGACGGTCTGCTTGCTAGGCAACCGCGAGAGGTCCGCCCGCCGATCGAGGCGTCCGTATGGGGATCGTTCAGCGGATGGCGGCGGCCGGCTGAGGGCGTTGATCAGCGGTCTCCGTCGTCCGCGGCGGACCGAGCCCGAGTGCGCGTCTGAGGCCGAACGCGCCTGACGCAGGCCCGGGCAACTCTCGCCGTCGCCGGTCGTAGGTTCGGCTAGGTTCAACTCGTGCCTTCGAGTCGACCAAGTGACCTTTCCGCTTCGGCAACAACAGGAGCAAGTTTTCTTGCGCACGCGTGGATGGCCCTGCTTGTGGCGGTTTCTTACACGGTATCTGCTCTTGTGATTGCTGGACCGATGCGTGAAGCGGCCTCGGGAGTGCAATACACGCTGGCAGATGCAATTTTGGAGTACGCGTGGCCGTTTGCTTTAGTTGCTGTAGTTCTTCTGGCGCTGTCGCCCTTGACCTCGAAAATATCGAGATCCATTAGTGGCGGCAATAATATTGACTCGCATCAACGATTGAGTGTCACTAGGCAATCTTGGCTTATTTCGCTAGTTTCATTTGGTGTCTGTTTGATTCCCGCAACCCTTGCCAGCGCTTTCGGGCTTTTGATAGTGCCATTCTTGCTAATCATTGGCACACCATCGTCCTTTTGCGTAGTTCTGGTCTTCTTGCATAGGGCGATTGCGCGCAGTGCGCGGCGAATCAGACCTTGAAATAGTTGGTGGCGGGCTCGCCGTCATACCGTGCGTCACGGCGTATCGCCAGCGACTGCACAATCCGCCGCCGTCCCGCATGCGGATCGTTCACCGGTGCAGTGCGGTGCGGTGCGGTGGCGTCGATATCCGCTCGCTGTCAGCCGTCGAGGGTCCACGCGGATCGCGCGAAGTTCGCCAGGCCCTGTGCTCTGTGGAAGGAAGACGGGAACGCGCACGCCAAGCGTTCGATCGTGGGAATCAAGGAGAGAGACGTCAGCTCGCCGTCGAGCTGCGCTCGGACGTGGAGGATCGCGGTCTTCCCGAGGTGGGCTTCCACGAAGTCGGGCTCGACCGAGTGGATGTCGTCCGAGCTGATCTGCCTGACGGGGCGAGGTTCCGCGCCGGCCGACCAGACGGTGAGGCCGTCCTCGGCGATCGAGACGGTCACCAGGTCACCCAGCGGTCCATCGATCGCGGGATCGACAGCAGGTGCCGCGGACAGCTCGCGCAGGACGTCGTACTGATTCGATGCGACGAACACGACCGCCTCCGGTAGGCGACGCCTCACCATTCGGGCGGTCCGCAGTCGCGGCAACGCGATGTAGGCGGCGACCCCGATCGCTCCCACGATGCCGAACAGCACCGCGGAAACGATGTAGGCCACTCGTCCCGCAGGTGTGTCGTAGTAGCTGAACAGAGCCAAGCCGACCACGAACAGCGCTATCAGAACGACGACGATCACGACACGAATCGGACGGATCATCTGCGGCCTCTGTTCAGGTCGATGGAGAGCAGACGAGTTTCCTGCTGCGTCCGCCCTGCGACGGAAACCCGTCCTTCCTGCGCCACTCTAGAGCTGAGCCCAAGCGGCGATGACCGGTCGGCCCGCCCACTTCGCGGTCACTGCAAGGCCGACTTAACGGATCTGAGCCTGTTCCGTATGGGGATCCTTCACCGGAACCCCTGCGGGGAGCGGAAGTCCTATTGCTACTTCTCCGCTGCTGATGCTGCGGCGGCAGCGCGTTGCAGCAGCTCGGACGCACCGTTGAGTCGTTCGGAATTTGCTGTCTAAGCAGAGCTTCGACTAGGCGCTGATTTTAGCAATGGATGATACTAAGAAAGAAATTCCGAGAACAAGCATTGCTATAGAAACAAATAATACGGTGGCCGGGGTTGATGACCTGGCGACACGTTCCGCCCTGTTCCCGTAAATTCTCCGTATCATCCTCGCGTTGAAGCGCGCGTAAGCCTTTCCTTTCCATGCCAGCAATATTGCGGCGGCAACGAAAATAATGCCCGCTACTAGTTGAATATATCGTTCGTCCATTGGTTCTACTTTTCTTCTGCTCGTAGGGGCAACGCACTCGTCGCCACAGGAGAAACCCGAAGCGGCGATTCTGTTGCCGGCCGCCCGCTCGCCGCCAGCAGTTCTGGTCGTGGGAAAACCTAGCTCTTCCGGCACGCCTGATGAGCTGCGCGGAGTTGGACCCAAGCAGTGGGCGGTGTAGCTCGACATGTGCCGTACGGGGATCCGTCCACGGGACGATCCCCAACCCGGCGTCAAGACTGATTGAAGTGTCGGAACGTGCGCGTGCGCGAGCGTAGATCATCGGTCCTGTCGGTGCATGAACAGATAGAGAGCGGCGACGACCGTAGAGAGCCCAACAACGGCTGCCGTCACTCCAAGGACGATCCAGCCCGCCCGCACGTCGGGTGCCACCGCCAGTCCGGTCGCAACACCGGCGAGGGCGATGACTAGGGGCGTGAGAGCCACCAGTATTCGGCGCATAGCCGAAGCCTAGGTTCGGTCGATGAGGATCGCTGGGCTGTTCCGATGGGCGTCCGGTAGGGGGTGGCTCACCGGACGCGATTCACCGCCGTCGCCTCCGGCGACGTCGCCCGCTCTCGGAAGACGTTGCGGCCGAAGGATTCGTCGACCGACTTCCGCTTGTGCACAGGAGTGGGAGCACTCGTGCAGGCGAGATCGAGCACCGTCGTCACTCGAGGGGCGCTAGTCGGCGAATTGTCCCGTAAGACCCGCCCGGTGAATTGTCCGATGAGGGGGTGCTGACTGGGACACTAGGAGTATGGCTGAGCTGGTGGGTTACGCGCGCGTTTCAACCGACAAGCAGGACGCCCAGTCGCAGCGCGACGCGCTGGCGGCCGGGGGTGTTCCGCTCGAGCGGATCTATGTCGACGCTGGCCTCACGGGCTCCAACCGCGACCGGCCGGCGCTGCGCGAAGCTCTTGCCGCGTGCGACGTGGGTTCGACGTTGTACGTGACAAAGCTCGACCGACTAGCACGGTCGATCAGTGACGCGCGCGACATTGTGGACGAACTCACGCGCCGGGGTGTGCGTCTGAACATCGGCGGGTCGCTGCACGATCCGCACGACCCGATCGGCCGACTGCTGTTCAACGTGCTTGCGATGATCGCGGAGTTCGAGGGCGACCTCATCAGGGCGCGCACTCGCGAGGGAATGAAGGTCGCGAAGGCGAAGGGGCGACTGCGCGGCAAGAAGCCGAAGCTGAGCCCGAAGATCGAGGCGCACTTGGTCGCGGAGTGTCGGTCGGGCAACTACTCGATCGCGGAGTTGGCTGAGCAGTTTTCCGTGGGTCGGTCTACGGTGTATCGCGCCTTGCAGCGCGCCGACCTCGCGGACGCTCGATCAGCTCCGGTCACTCTTCCGTTGCCCGTCGAGCTCGACTCGTGAGGGGCGCGCCGCAGGTTCGGCCGACCTGCATCCTCTGCGGCTCCGAGGGACTGACCCGTTCGCACATCTACGGCCGCACGTTGCGCGCGGAGTTCGGTCAGGAGAGGGCTGCTCACCACACGCTGACGAATGTCGATGGCCGCGCGGAGGCGACCGTCGACAGGTGGGAGTCGGGCATCGGAATGATCTTCTCTCAGGGCAAGTGGCTCTGCTACGAGTGCAACAACGTCTGGATGGCCGGTCTTGAAGACGCGGCGCTGCCCACGGTCGTGAACATCATCCGCGGTGAGTCGGTCTACTTCGATCGGGCGACCACGGAGGCCGTCGCGAGCTGGGCGATCATCGCGTCGATCCTCCGCGCGCAACTGGTCCCGGATGGGGAGCCCTACGCTCCCGCCGCAGCCAGACGTTTCCGACAAGACGGCCTCGAGGCGGCGGAGGCTGCTGTATGGCTGGTGAGCGCTGCCGAGGACCCGACGGTTCGCGCTCCGGGGACCGCCGCCTCGTCGTACTGGCGTGCCCCAGACCTCTCGGGCGGCATCGCTCAGCACTGGCTGAAGTCGCTGTGTGTCGTCGTGGCGAGCGGCGATCATCGAGACCGCGTGGCGGAGCGAATCTGGACCCTTCGTGACGCGGCGTTGCCGCTGTATCCGCCGGCGGAGACACGTCGATGGCCCTCCGGTCGCTCCGCGCCCGATCGCGTCCTCATGCGGGCGACTGGTCTAGACGAAAGGACCGTGGCTGCACGGGCGGCGTTCCGTCCCACGGAGCGTCCTCCAGCGGGAAGAACGCGAACGATCATCCCGCTCTAACTGGACATCTCCGTGCGCTTGAGCGCCGGGCTAGCTGCGCTCTCGGGCTGAGCATGCACTGGGGCCATCCATCCGATAAGCGGCGCGATGCCGGAGTCGGGTGGCCGTCAGGAGTGCCCCGAAGGGGCATCCCGGAGGGACGCACAGCGCTCTTGACGGTCGGCCGGCGTAGGCAAGAGTGAAGCGTCGGATGGACGGCCGGACCGCAGCCGGCGCGCAGGTCGCGGGCGGGAGAAGCCCCCGCGAGCATGACTGCTCGAGCGGGGGGTTCCTACGCGACGAGGGCGGTCTTCGTGCGCGAGCGTTCTACTCGTTCGGCCACGACGCCAGGGCGTCGCGGGGGACGATCGTCGGCACTCCGTCGACGGCTTGGATCGTCGTGCCGGGCTCTCCGAGTCCGGCGGCGTGCGCGATCGCTGCGAGGACCAGTCGCGTGTGTTCGAGGTCGAGGCCGGCGATGTCCTCTCGGAGGTCGACAGGGACGCCCTGTCCGAGCGACGAGGCGATCCGCGCGACGCGCTGTTCGCCTCCGCTGAGCGCTCCGATTTCGTAGCCGAGGCGGTCGAAGTCGACGGCGCTCGTCTTCCAGGCGTTGTCGGTCTTGACCCATGGAGCGCCGGCGTACACGAGGCCCGATCGGATCAGCAGTTCGACGGCGGCCGCGAGTGGGTTGGCCCCCTCCGCCCAGGCGCGGACCTGGCCGTGGAGCGCGGCAGCTTCGTGGTCGGTCATGCAGCGTTCTCGATTGACGCGGAGCTGTCACTCTGGGTCGATTCGGCGGTGGTTCCCTCCGCCGACGTCGTGCGTCGCGAGCGAGTGACGCGAGCGCGAGTCTGCTCGGGTCGCGGCACTCCTGCTGCGCGGAGTTCCTTCTCCGACCATCCGGCGGCGAGGGCGTCAGCCCATGCCTTGCTGTGCCGGTTCTGCGCGTCGCTAAGGGTGGCGCGTGCGGTGTCGGTGTCGTTGGCGGCGGAGACGATCGTGCGGACCGCCTCGACGCGCTTCTCGACGCTCTGTTCGAGCAGTCGGCGGGCGGCGTCGGCGGCGTCGTCAGGGTTCCTCGTGTGG
>NZ_PSUZ01000037.1:0-23052 GCF_002932095.1 Rathayibacter sp. AY1G1 | reverse complement strand
AGCACTACAACGGGCTCCCCGTGCGCCCCGAGAACCGGGCGGCGATCGAGGCGGCGGCCGCCGAGGTCGGCTTCCGCGTCAACGGCTTCGCTCGAGGCCTGCGCTCGCGGCGCTCCCGCACGGTCGGAGTGCTGCTGCCCGCCCTCGACAACGAGTTCCACCTCTCGATCATCGCGGGCCTCGAGCGGGCCCTGCGCGGAGAGGGCATCGGCGTGCTGGTCGGCGTGAGCCGCCCCGAGCCGGGAGCCGCGGTCGACCTGCTGCTCGAGAAGATGGTCGACGGGATCGTGGCGGTGCCGTCCGCGGGCGACGTCGACGCGCTGCGCCGCGCCTCCGAGCAGGGCACCCCCGTGGTGGCCGTCGACTGGATCGACGACGCACTGGTCACCGATCGCGTCGCGCTCGACAACGCGGGCGCCGGCGCCTCCGCCGCCCGCCACCTCCTCGACCACGGCCACCGCTCGATCGCGGTGCTCGGCGGGGAGGACGGAGTGTCCTCCACCCGGGAGCGGACCGCCGGCTTCCTCGCCGCCCTGGCCGAGCGCGGCGTGCACCCCGCCGCCGACGCCGTGGTGCGCGGCCCGCTGACGGTCGAGAGCGGGGTCGCCGCCGTCGAGCGGATCCTCGCCCTGAGCCCCCGGCCGACCGCCCTGTTCGCGAGCAACCGCGAGCTGACGGTCGGCGCCCTGATCGCCCTCGGCGACTCCGGGCTGCGCGTGCCGACGGACCTCTCCGTCGTCGGCTTCGACAACGTCGAGCTGGCCCGCGTGGTCCGCCCGCACCTGACCACGATCGCCCAGCCGACGGAGGCGATCGCCGCCGAGGCCGCCGCCCTCGTCCGCCTCCGCCTCGACTCCGGGGCGGAGCAGCCCGGCCCCCAGGAGCGGAGGCTCCCCGGCCGCCTGCTCGCCGGCTCGTCCGTCGCCCACCTCCACGACCTCTAGGAGCTCCTCTTGCTGACCACGACCCTCCTCCACCCCGAGATCCTGCACGCGCTCGCCCGCGCGGGCCACGGCTCCCGCGTCCTCATCGCCGACGGCAACTACCCCGTCGGCACCACGCTCGGACCGAACTCCGCCCTGGTGCACCTGAACCTCCGGCCCGACATGCTGACCGTCGACGAGATCCTCGACGCCCTTCTCTCGGCGATCGTCGTCGAGGAGGCGACGGTCATGACCCCCGCGCCCGGGATCGACGTCCCCGCGCAGGACGCCTTCCGCCGGTCCCTCGACGGCGTCCCCTTCACCTCGCTCGAGCGGCACGCCTTCTACGCCGAGGCGCGCACGCCCGACGTCGCGCTCACCATCGCCTCGGGCGACCGCCGCATCTACGCGAACCTCATCCTCACGATCGGCGTGCGCCCGGCCGACGCGTCCTGAGCGGGCGGGCGGGGCGTCGCCCCGCCCGACCCACTCCCTGAGAGTCCACGAGGCGTTCTCACGGCCGGCATCCCTACTCTGGTCGGCGTGGATCTCGACACCCTCCTCAACATCGGCCTCGTCGTGCTGTTCGTCCTCCTCGGAGGCGTCTTCGCGGGCACCGAGATGGCCATCGTCAGCCTCCGCGAGAGCCAGGTCCGCGCGATCGAGGCCGGCAGCGAGCGCGGCCGGCGCATCGCCGAGCTCGTCCGCAATCCCAACACGTTCCTCTCCGCGGTCCAGATCGGTGTCACGCTCGCCGGCTTCTTCTCCTCGGCGTACGGCGCCTCGACCATCGCGCCCGACCTCGTGCCTCCGCTGCAGTCGCTCGGCCTCTCGGCCTCCGCCGCCTCGACCGTCGCCCTGATCCTGATGACCCTCGTCATCGCGTACCTCTCCCTGGTGCTGGGCGAGCTGGTCCCCAAGCGCCTGGCGATGCAGAAGTCCGTCGCGTTCACCAAGGCCCTCGCGCCCCCGCTCAACGCCCTGGCGCGCCTGATGCGCCCCGTGATCTGGCTGCTGTCCGTCTCGACCGACGCCGTCGTCCGCCTCCTCGGCGCCGACCCGCGCGAGAAGGGCGAGAGCGTCTCGGCCGACGAGGTGCGCGACATGATCTCCAGCAACACCGAGATCCACGAGGACAGCCGCCGGCTGCTCACCGACATCTTCCGCGCGGACGACCGCCGCGTCGCCGAGGTGATGCGCCCGCGCCCGGACGTCGACTTCCTCCGCGGCGCGCTCAGCGTGGCCGAGGGCTACGCGGCGGTCCTCGACCAGCCGCACTCGCGCTACCCGGTGGTCGGCGACGACTTCGACGACGTGCTCGGCTTCGTCCACGTGCGCGACCTGATGTCCGCGTTCCCGGAGGCGGGCCGCGCCGGCACCGCGAGCAGCGTCGCCGACATCACCCGCCCGATCCTCGCGGTCCCCGGTACGACGAAGGTGCTCGCGGCCCTGCGCACCATGCGGCAGGACGGCCACCAGATCGCCGTCGTCATCGACGAGTACGGAGGGACCGACGGCATCATCACGCTGGAGGACCTGCTCGAGGAGCTCGTCGGCGAGATCTACGACGAGTACGACGGCGCCCGCCAGGCGGTCGACGCGAAGGCGGCCGAGCAGCTGCACGACGTCGACGGCGGGATGATCCTCGAGGACCTGGCGGAGCAGCTGGGCATCGAGCTGCCCGAGGGTCCGTACGAGACGGTCGGCGGGTTCGTCCTCGACCGGATCGGCCGTGTGGCCGTCGTGGGCGACTCCGTGCTCGTCGGCGACCACCTGCTCCGCGTGGCCGAGACGGACCGCTACCGCATCTCGCGGCTGACCCTCGTGCCGCAGCCCGCATCGGAGCCGAGCCCGCCGACGGCGCCCGCCGTCTGACGGGCGACCGGCCGCGCCTAGGGCAGAGGGCCCTCCACCCAGCGCGTGGCGGCGCGGCCGCGGGCTCCGGGCTGCGCGATCCACAGTCCGCCGGCGTGCGGATGACGCGCCCGCTCGTCCGCCGAGAGGTCGCGCGAGGCGGAGGTGACGACCGCGATGTCCAGGTCCTCCCCCGCGAAGGCGATGCTGGAGGAGTGCGGGGCGTCGATCCTGATGCCCTCGCCCTCGACCGGGCTGCCGTCGGCCTCGAACACGCGGACGCCGCTCCCGCCCCAGACCGCGACCCACACGCGGCCGTCGGCGTCCACGGTCAGTCCGTCGGCGAACACGCCCTCCTCGAGCTCGACGAAGGGCTCGCGCGGGCCGTGCTCGGCGTCCGCGTAGGAGCGGCGGTGGATCACGCCCGACTCGGTGTCGGCCGAGTACAGCACGGAGCCGTCCGGCGAGAAGCCGAGTCCGTTCGAGAGCCGCAGGTCGTCGTCGAGCACGGTGACGGATCCGTCGTGCTCGATGCGCAGCAGGACGTCGTCGCCCGCCGACTCGCCGAGGGTCAGCGAGCCGACCAGGAGGCGCCCCTGCGGGTCGATCGTGCCGTCGTTGAAGCGGTGCCCCTCCGGCAGCAGCTCGGAGCCGCGCGTGAGGGAGCCGTCGACCTCCAGGATCGCGAGCCGTCGGGTCAGCGCGACGAGCGTCCGCCCGTCGCCCAGGGGCAGCGCGGCGCCGACCTGCTCGCCGACGTCGGTGCGCGAGATCGCTCCGATCCCCTCCGCGGTGACGGGGGCGGACAGGACCGCGCCGGCCTCGATGTCGACCCAGGTGAGGCGGGCGGTGTCCGGATCCCAGACGGGCCCCTCGCTGAGGACGTAGGTGGGGGTGCCCGCGGGCGTCGCGTCGATCATGCCTCCACGCTAGGCCGAGGAGGCGGGCGGTGTCAGGCCCCGCGGGACGGATCCGGGCTCGCGTCCACCGCGCCTCGCTCCGGATCCGTACCGATGAGCTCCGCGCCGCGCTCCGCCCCCGGGTGGGCACCGGTCCCCGGAATACACCCGCTCGGCGGTCCGTGACAAGGGGTGAATAGCCCGGCGATATGGAGCCGCCCGCGGGTCTAGTGTCGTCTCGCCGCGCTCGGGACAGCGTTCCTCCGCAACGACGCCGGGGCGACAGGAAGGCGCTCGCCATGTCGACATCCACCAGTCCGCGCGGCCCGGTCCGGAGCCTCGTGCCCGCCCGCATCGACAGGCTCCCCTGGACCCGCTTCCACTGGTCGATCGTCGTCGGCCTCGGCTTCTCGTGGGTGCTCGACGGCCTCGAGATCCAGATCGTCGCCTCCGCCGGCTTCGCGAAGGAGTTCGGGCTCTCGGCCTTCGAGGTCGGCCTGCTCGGCACGATCTACCTGTGCGGCCAGATCGCGGGCGCCCTGATCTTCGGGCGGCTGAGCGACAAGCTCGGGCGGCGCAAGCTGTTCATCCTGACGCTCGTCATCTACCTGGTCGCCAGCGGCCTGGCGGGACTCGCGCCGAACTACGTCTTCCTCGCCGTGTTCCGCTTCTTCGCGGGCATGGGGATCGGCGGCGAGTACGCGGCGATCAACTCCGCGATCGACGAGCTCATCCCCTCCAAGTACCGCGGCCGCGTCGACATCGCGATCAACGGCACCTACTGGGGCGGCGCGGCTCTGGGCTCCGCGGCCAACCTGTTCTTCCTGAACGACGCGCTCTTCGCCGAGAACGTCGGCTGGCGCCTCGGCTTCTTCCTCGGCCCGATCCTCGGACTGGCGATCATCTACCTCCGCCGCCACATCCCCGAGAGCCCGCGCTGGCTGATGACGCACGGCCGCGAGGAGGAGGCGGAGCGCACCGTCGACGAGATCGAGCGCCGAGTGGAGGCGGAGGGCGGCGTGCTCGAGCCTGTCGACGACGCGAAGGCGATCACCGTGAAGGCGACGGAGAGCATCCCGTTCCGCACCATCGCCCGGGTGCTGCTGCGGCAGTACCCGAAGCGGACGCTGGTGGGCGCGACGATGATGATCACCCAGTCGTTCCTCTACAACGCGATCTTCTTCACCTACGCTCTGGTGCTCGAGAACTTCTACGGAGTCGAGCAGAGCGCGATCTCGTACTTCTTCTTCCCGTTCGCGATCGGCAACCTCGTCGGGCCGCTGGTGCTCGGCCACCTGTTCGACGTGTGGGGCCGGCGGAAGATGATCTTCCTCACCTACGGCGTCTCGGGAGCGGTCCTGGCCGTCTCGGCGGTCCTCTTCAGCATGGACGTCCTGACCGCGACGACGCAGACGATCCTCTGGTGCGTGTCGTTCTTCTTCGCCTCCGCCGGAGCCTCGAGCGCCTACCTCACCGTGAGCGAGATCTTCCCGCTCGAGCTGCGCAGCCAGGCGATCTCGTACTTCTTCACCCTCGGCCAGATCGCCGGAGCGGTCGCCCCCGCCCTCTACGGCGCCCTGATCGGCGACGGCAGCGACCGCGGTCCGCTGACGATCGGCTACTTCGTCGGCGCCGCCGTGATGATCCTCGGCGGCGTGATCGCCCTGATCTTCGGCGTCGACGCCGAGCGCCGCAGCCTCGAGAGCATCACCGAGCCTCTGTCGACCGTGAAGTCCTGAGGGCGGATCGCCGCGAGGCCGGGAGCCGTCCTGAGGCGTCTCGGGGCCGACGTCTCGGAGCCGGCGCGGGCCGCCGTCAGTGGGCCGGGCGGTAGCCGGTCCGGTCGTCGGGGGTGATCGAGCGGAGGACGCGGGCGGGGACGCCGGCCGCGATGGTGAGCGGAGGAACGTCGCGGGTGACGACGCTGCCCGAGCCGATCACGGCCCCGTCGCCGATGGTGACGCCCTGGTTGATCGTGACGCCGCCGCCGATCCAGACGCCGTCGCCGACGACGACCGGCTTCGCGGTGCAGGCGCCGGCGGCGCGCTCGGCCGGGTCGAGGGCGTGGTTCGACGTGTAGATCGAGACGCGCGGGCCGAACAGCACGTCGTCGCCGATCGTGATGGGGGCGCCGTCGAGCAGGATGCAGTCGAAGTTCGCGTAGAAGCGGTCGCCGATCGTGATGTTGAACCCGAACTCGCACCGGAACGTCGGCTCGAGGTGCGCGTCCGCGCCCACCGAGGCGACGAGCTCGCGGAGCAGAGCCTCCCGCTCGACCGGGGGACGCCCGAAGCTCGCGTTGTACGCGTTCGAGGCGAGGACCGCCCGCTCGCGCGCGGCGACCAGCTCGGGGGTCATGTCGTCGTACACGGCGCCGGTCAGGATGTGCGCGCGCTGGTCCTCGAGGGTCATCGTCGTCCGTTCGTCGGTGTCGGCGCCCCGACGGGTGCCCGCGCCCACGCTACGGGGCCGCCGCGCGCCGGGACGCCGCCTCCTCCGCCGACGCACCGCTCCTGCAGCGGTGTCTCGATGACGGAGCGGCGTCTCGGCGGCATCCTGCAGCAGGAGCGGCACCTCGGCGCCGCCACGCCCCGGCCGCGCAGCAGGCGTCAGCCCACGTGCACGCCAGGCCGGCGGTCGCGGCGGGACTCCGCGCGGCGGAGGACCTCGCGGGTGACGGGGGCGACCTCGCCGGTGCCGGTGATGAGGAAGCGGAACATGTTCGAGATGGGGCCGCCCTCGGTCCACTCGAAGTAGACGTCCGGGATCACGCCGGTGAGGTCGCGGATCTCGAGCAGCACCGTGGCGATGGTGTTCGGGATGTTGCCGCTGGTCACCGTCAGCACGCGGAAGCCGTGGCAGACGCGGCCCTGCACGACCAGGTCCTCCTCGAAGTCGGAGGAGTCGGTGGTGTGCACCTCGAGGAAGAGCACCGGGCCGCGCATCGGCAGGTTGCTGTCGCGCTGCTCCTCCGCCAGCTTGTCCCGGTACTCCGCCTCGGAGCCGTCGTCGGGCTCGTTCGCGAGGATGCGGATCACGCCGTAGTCGTCGGCGTCCGTGGTGAGGAAGTCGATCGCGGCGGCGTCGAACACCACGGAGGTGGCGCGCAGCTGGAACGAGCGGTGCACGCGCGAGACGAGCGAGACCGCGAGGATGCCGACGATGAAGACCGCCGCGATCCTCACGCCGTCGGGCCTCTCGACCACGTTCACGACCGTCGTGTAGACGAAGACCAGCGCGATGACCGCGAAGCCCACGGCGCGCTTGCGCTGCTTCCTGCGCTTCGCCGAGAGGAACACGGCGACGGACGCGGAGGTGATCAGCACCAGCACGCCGGTCGCGTAGGCCCCGCCCTGCGCGTCGACGTCGGCGCGGAAGAGGATCGTGATGACGAAGGCGACGACGGTGAAGACCAGCACGAGCGGACGGACGGCGCCGGCCCACTGCGGCGCCATGCCGTAGCGGGGCAGGTAGCGCGGGACGATGTTGAGCAGGCCGGCCAGCGCGGAGGCGCCCGCGAACCAGAGGATGCAGATCGTCGCGACGTCGTAGACCGTGCCGAAGCCCTCGCCGAGGTACTCGTGCGCGAGGTAGGCCAGCGCGCGGCCGTTGGCCTCGCCGCCCGGCTGGAACTGCGCCTGCGGGATGAGCAGCGTGGTGACGAAGCTCGAGGTGATGAGGAACGCCGACATCGTGACGGCGGCGGTGATGAGCAGCCGCTTCGCCCCGCGGATGCGGCCGACGGGGGCGTCCTCGGTGTCGCCCGCGTCGCCGCGGATCTGCGGCATGACAGCGACCCCGGTCTCGAAGCCGGAGAGCCCGAGCGCGAGCTTGGGGAACACGATGAGCGCGATGCCGACCATGACCAGCGGATTCCCGTGCTGGGTCGTGAGCGCCGACCACCAGTCGCCGATGACGACGGGGTTCTCGGCCACGTGCCCGATCGCCACGGCGATCACGATCGCGTTGAGCAGGAGGAACACGGCCACGAGCACGACCGCGATCGAGATGGCCTCGCGGAACCCGCGCAGGAACACGATCCCCAGCAGGGCGATCAGCCCCAGCGTGAGCGGCACCTCCGCCCCGTGGAACCAGGCGGGGGCGAACGGGTTCTCGACCGCGTGCGCCGTCGCGTCGGCCGCCGAGAGCGTGATCGTGATCATGAAGTCGGTGGCCGCGAACCCCAGCAGCACGAGCACGAAGAGCTTGCCGCCCCACCAGGGCAGCAGGCGCTCGAGCATCGCGATCGACCCCTCGCCGCGGAAGCTCTCGCGGGCCACGCGGCGGTAGACGGGGAGCGCGCCGAGGAGCGTCAGCACCACCAGGACGATCGTCGCGAGCGGAGAGACGAGGCCCGCGGCGAGCGCCGCGATCGCCGGCTGGTAGCCGAGGGTGGAGAAGTAGTCGACGCCCGTGAGGCACATGACGCGCCACCACGAGTGCGTCCTGCCGGTGGCCGCGTGGGGGCCGGGGTGCGCTCCGGAGTCGTCGCGGAGGCCCTCGAGGAGCCACGCCTTCACCCCGCCCGCGCGCGCGGAGGAGAGGGGGGAGGGTTCGAGGGCGTCGGGGTCGCCACGGACGACGGAAGAGGTCACTGGATGTTTCTACTCGCCGTGAGGAGCGCGCCCGCCCGGAATGAGCGGATCCTCACGCTTTCCTCACGGGTAATCGGCTGGGGAGGGACGTCGACGCGCGATCCCGCGTCGTGAGGGGGTCGTGAGGGCATCGTGAGCGTCGCGCGAGCGGACCGTGCGGATCGGCCCGGTGCGCGTCCGCGTTCCGTCAGGATCCCCTCGCACCCGCCGTCGCAGGCCGACGATGTCGCTCGTGCACCTGCTCCTCCGCCTCCTCGACGCCGGCCCCCGCTGGGGCCGCCACACCGTCGGTGCGAGCCGGTACGGCGTCGTCCGGAGCGAGCTCGTCGTCTTCGCGCCCGGCACCTCCGCCGAGGAGCGGAGGCGCCTCCGCCTGCACGCGGCCGGTCCGCAGCTGGTCGTGGCCGTGACGGCCGCCGGCGCCGTCGGGACGCTCGCGCTCGACCGGCTGCCGCTCCTCCTGCTGGCCGCGCTCGCCCTGCCGACCGCGTCGCTCCTGCTCCTCTCGGCCCGCTCGACCCGCCGCCTCCGCCGGGCCTGCGCCCGTCGGCTCGTGATCGCGGACGTCGACTCCCCCGCCGTCGCCGAGCAGGCGGCGATCGCTGCCGCGCTGCGGCGGGCCGACAGGCTGCTCGACGCCGGCGTCCTCACTCCGCTCGAGCACGAGGAGGTGTGGGCCTGCGCCCACGACCGGGTCGCGGGCCGCGTGGCTGACCGCCGCTCCCAGCCCCGGGCGGGAGGATCGGGGACGTCCGCCACCGATGGGAGCCCCTCATGACTACACCGCGCCGCGCACTGATCCTCGTCGACGTGCAGCAGGAGTACTTCAGCGGTCCGCTCGAGATCCAGTACCCGCCGCACGCGCAGTCGCTGCCGAGGATCGCCGCCGCCCTCGACTCCGCCGCCGCCGCGGGCCTCCCGATCGCCGTCGTCCAGCACAGCGCGGGCGAGGGAGCGCCGATCTTCGACCCGTCGGGTCCGTCCTTCGCGCTGCACCCGGAGATCGAGAAGCGCCGCTCGGACTCGTGGAAGAACGTCACGAAGCGGTTCGGCACGGTCTTCGCGGGGACCGACCTGCTCGACTGGCTCCGCGAGCACGACGTCGACACGATCACCCTCGTCGGCTACATGACCAACAACTGCATCCTCGCCTCGGCCGCCGAGGCCGAGACGCACGGGCTCCGCGCCGAGGTCCTCTCGGACGCGACGGGCGCGATCGCGATCGCGAACGACGCGGGCTCGATCGACGCGCACTCCCTGCACACCACGCTGATGGCGCTGCTCAACTCGAACTTCGCCGCCGTCGCCCCGACCACCGTCTGGATCTCGGCGCTCAAGGGCGAGTACACGCTCCCGATGAGCAGCCTGCCCGAGTCGGCGACGGCGGGCGCCGCTCGCTGACGGGCACTCCTCCGGACGGATCGGCCGGCTCTACTCTCGGTGCATGGCCCTTCTGCACCGTGCGACGATCACCCCCGGGAAGCTCGAGATCGTGGAGGCATGGGCGCCGACGCAGCCCTGGTGCGAGGGCGGCGGATTCACGCTGCTCGGCGCCTACCGGTTCGACGACCCCGATGGCGAGGTGGGAGTGGAGACGCTGATCGTCCAGTCGACCGGGCAGCCGCCGCTCCAGGTGCCGCTGACCTACCGCGGCTCGCCTCTCGCCGGCGGTGACGCGCATCTCCTCGCGACCGTCGAGCACACCGTCCTCGGTCGTCGCTGGGTCTACGACGGTGCCGGCGACCCCGTCGCGATCGCCGCCTTCGCCACGGCGATCCGCACCGGCGCCCGGGAGGTCGAGCAGCATTTCGAGGAGGACGGGCAGCGCATCGTCCGCCCGCCGACCGCGACGGTGCAGGGCAGCGGATCAGGCGTCGGAGCGTCCGGGCCGCCGTCGACGGTGCTCGTCCGCAGCGACGCACGGACCACCACGACCTCGGCCGACGGTCTGACTCTCGTCCTCGCGCGGGTCCTCGCGCCGCCGTTCCTCGAGGGCGAGGAGCGGCTGACCGGCAGGTGGAGCGAGGCGCTCCCCGTCACCCTCGCCGTCCTGGCCTGAACCGGCTCCGGTGGTCCGCCGCCCCCCGTCGCCCGGGTCGTGGGCGACGGACGGCGGCGCGCTCCGGGAGGACCCGCTCAGTGGCCGCGCAGTGCCGCGACGGTCCGAGTGGGACTAGTCGTTCAGGTGCGCGATGGCGTAGTCGGCCTCGTCGCTCGTGAACTGCTCCCCGTACTCGCTGGTCAGCTGGTCGCGGATGGCCTCGGGCGCCATCGCCATCTGGGCCTGGTAGTCCTTGGCCTTCGCCAGCGCGTTGGCGTTCCAGTCGGCGGAGACGGTATCCACCGCGTACTGCGCGGCCTCGGGCGAGAACTGCTCCCCGTACTCGGAGGTGAGCTGGCCGTACAGGCCCGCCTTGCTCATGTGGAGCATCTCGGAGTAGCTCTGCGCCTTGATGAGTGCCGAGGCGAACTCGGGCGAGACCTGCGCAGCAGCCGCCGTCTCGACAGGCGCCGGGGCAGGGGCGACCGTCTCGACGGGTGCGGGCTCCGCCGTCTCGACGGGTGCGGGCTCCGCCGTCTCGACGACCTCCGCCTCCTCCGTGGCCGGCACGACGGGAGCGGTCGTGGGCTCGGACGACTCGACGATCACGGCCGCCGGGCGGTCGCTCGAGGCGGAGTTCACGGCGGCTCCGAAGCCGATCGTCGTCAGGAGCGAGGCGAGGACGGCCAGACCGCCGAGGACGACGCCGGTGATCGACATCGCCTTCGACTGACCGCGGCGGAGGGCGAGGATGCCCAGGATGACGGCGGCGATCCCGACGAGTGCTCCGAAGACCGGCACGAGGCCGACGAGGAACGCGACGATGCCGACGACGAGTGCGGCGATGGCGAGGCCGGTCGGGCCGGTCGCGCGGGGGCGGGGAGGGAGGGTCGCCGTGCCGTAGGCGGGGCCTGCGGCGGGTTGGTCGGGGGACGAGGGCGGGGTGTTCTCCGGCGGGAGAGGTGTGCTCATCGCGCGAGTATCGCAGAGCGGCGACGGCCTGCCGCGACGTCGAGACGTCCCGTCTCAACACGTCCCTCCCCCTCCCGCGGGATGCCGTTCGGGCACGCCGGACACAGCGCGTCGCGGACCGGAACGGCATCTCGCGGAGGGAGGGAGGACGGTGCGCCTCAGCGCAGCGACTCGAGCACGGCCTCCAGCTCGTCGACGGCGAAGTCGATCTCGGCAGCGGTGACCACGAGCGGCGGCGCCAGGCGGATCGTCGAGCCGTGCGTGTCCTTGGCCAGCACCCCGCGGGCCATCAGGGCCTCGCAGACGGCGCGGCCCGAGGCGAGCCGCGGGTCGATGTCGATGCCGGCCCAGAGTCCGGCGCCGCGGACGGCGACTACTCCCCGGCCGATCAGCGCCTCGAGGCGCGCGTGCAGCTGGGCGCCGCGCTCGCGGGCGAGGGCCTGGTACTCGCCGGTCGCGAGCATCTCGACGACTGCGAGGCCGACGGCCGCGGCGAGCGGGTTGCCGCCGAAGGTGGAGCCGTGCTGGCCCGGCTGCAGGACGCCGAGCACGTCGGCGTCCGCGACCACGGCCGAGACGGGGACGATGCCGCCGCCGAGCGCCTTGCCGAGCAGGTAGACGTCGGGGACGACTCCGACCAGGTCGCAGGCGAAGGTGGCGCCGGTGCGGCCGAGGCCGGACTGGATCTCATCCGCGATGAAGAGGACGTTGCGGCGCGCGGTGATCTCGCGGACGGCCGGGAGGTAGTCGGCCGGCGGCACGACGATGCCCGCCTCGCCCTGGATCGGCTCGATCAGCACCGCCACGGTGTCGTCGTCGATCGCGGCCTCGAGGGCTTCCGCGTCGCCGAACGGGACCGTGCGGAATCCGGGCGTGAACGGAGCGAAGCCGTCGCGCGCCTCCGCGTCGTCGCTGAACGAGATGATCGTGGTCGTGCGACCGTGGAAGTTGCCCGCCGCGACGATGATGTTCGCCCGGCCCGGAGCGACGCCCTTGACCCGGTAGCCCCAGGCGCGGGCGACCTTGATGCCCGACTCGACCGCCTCCGCGCCCGTGTTCATCGGCAGGACCATGTCCTTGCCGGCGAGCGCGGCGAGCGCCGTGACGAACGGGCCGAGGCGGTCGTTGTGGAACGCGCGGCTGGTCAGGGTGACGCGGCCGAGCTGCTCGCGGGCCGCCTCCAGCAGCACCGGGTGCGAGTGGCCGAAGTTCACGGCGGAGTAGGCGGCGAGGCAGTCGAGGTAGCGGACGCCCTCGACGTCGGTGATCCAGGCGCCGTCGCCGGTGGCCGCGACGACGGGCAGCGGGTGGTAGTTGTGGGCGGCGTGCTCCTCCTCCGCGGCGATGAGGGCGGCGGAGCGGGCGGTGTCGGTGTCGGTGATGCTCATGTCGTTCCTCCTGAGGGGACGATCGACTCTCCAGGAGTCGTCGCACTCGGCGTCGAGTGCGACGGATCGTGGACAGTGGAGGGTGGGTCGGCGCTGCTGGTCGCCGACCACGGGGAGTGGGTCAGCGGCGCAGCTCGAGCGTGCAGCACTTCACGCCGCCGCCGCCGAGCAGCAGCTCGGACAGGTCGACGCCGATCGGGTTGTAGCCGCGCTCGCGCAGCTGGCGCTCGAAGCCCGTCGCACGGGACGCGATGACGACGTTGAGGCCGTCGGAGAAGGAGTTCAGCCCGAGCACGGACGCGTCCTCCTCCGAGACGAGGATCGCGTCGGGGTAGAGCTCGCGGAGGGTGCGGTTGCCCTCCTCGCTGAACGCGCTCGGAAGGTAGGCGATGTTCGTGTCGTCGAGCACGGCGATCGCGGTGTCGAGGTGGTAGAACGACGGGTTCACGAGCTCGAGCGTGACGACCTCGCGGCCGAAGACGCGGGCGACCTCGGCGTGCGAGTCGGAGGCGGAGCGGAAGCCCGTGCCGGCGAGGATCCGCTCGCCGACGAGGAGGAAGTCGCCCTCGCCCTCGTTGACCTCCTCGGGGACGCGGACGTCGAAGCCGGCCGAGCGGAACCAGTCCATGTACGCCGGGCCCTCGGGCTGGCGCTCGGGGTAGGTGAAGGAGGCACCGTAGGCGATGCCGTCGATCACGAATCCGCCGTTGGCTGCGTAGACCATGTCCGGCAGTCCGGCCTCGGGCTCGATCAGCTCGATCGTGAAGCCGAGGTCGGCGTAGGTGTCGTGGAGGGTCTGCCACTGCCGGACGGCGAGGGAGGTGTCGGTGGGGACCTGCGGGTCCATCCACGGATTGATGCGGTAGACGACGGTGAAGTGCTCGGGACGGCACATCAGGATCGTCTTCGCGACGGGGGTTCGGGCGGGTGCCTCGGCGAGCACGGCGGTATCGGTCATTCGAGTCCTCCTGCGAAAGGATGCGGATGAGCGGACCGGGTCCAGTGGCTCCGTGCCCCGCGCATGACGCAGCGGGATGGAGCACGCTCGCGCCCAGTCTTGCACGCGCCGATCGTGCGGTTCTCGCCGCGGGGCGCACGGAACGCGCGTGAACGGTGGGTGCAGCGCGGGAAAACGCCGCGGTTCTCGCGCGGGGCGCTGTGCTGCCGCCGCGGCTCCTCTTTCTCACCCTGAGGCACGGGTTTTCGGAGGGACGACTGAACGCCTCTCAGTGAGAAGGCCTTATCCCTCACTCTTGTCATCGCGCTGATGACATCTGTGAAATTCGCCGAATTCTGCCCTGAATGGGGGACTTAGTGCAGCGATAAGCGGCATGGGACGATCCCTCCGGCCCGACAGTCGTCGGCCTTCTCGCTCCGACGAATCCGGATGCCCTCCTCCATGCGAACGAAGACCCTCAGCGTCTCCCTTTTCCTCGCCCTGCTCCTCTCCCTCTTCGTCGCGACCCCGGCCCAGGCCGCGGGCTCGCCGGCTGCGCCGACGAACGTCGTCGCCGTGCAGGACGGATGCTCAGACGCCGTCACAGTCTCGTGGAGCGCCCCCCAGCCAGCGGTCGCGGGCTATCGAGTCCATGTCTTTCAAAAGTCGTACTGGTACCCCGGTTATATCTTCTACGAAGCCGTCACGCTGGCATCCGTCGAGGTGAGGAACGGCACCTCGACCACCGTTGCTGTACCGCACATCACCGATTCGATCGGCGTCGAGGTCGTCAGCGTGTCCGACCTTTCGGTCCCACCCACCGGCGGCTCAGAGAACGAGCAGTTTCAGCCTTCAGATACGCAGAGCACCGCAGCATCCGCGGATGTTCACCGCCAGTCAGGCGCTCCCGGCCCCGTGGACCTCACCGTGACGGTCGACCCCTCGACCGAGGTCGCGTCTGCACGATGGAAGGCCCCGACCCGCAACGGGCAGCCCTGCAATTTCGACGAGTACCACGCCCGCAGTGAGCTGATCTTCGCTCCGGACGAGGACGACGCGGGTTACCCGGGTTACGACGACGTCTACACGAGCGATACCACCAGTGCGGATTTCAGTCTCGAGCAGGGAGCCTTTTACGAGTTCTGCATTTGGTCGGCATCGACTACTTATGGAGCGAAGAATCGTCGCACTTTCACCGACTCTCTCAAGACGTGCGCCGGTTTCAGCACCGACTTCTCCATGCCGTCGGCACCGGAACAGGTCCATGCTGAATCCTCGGGCAGCTCCATCACTGTGTCGTGGAGCGAGCCGTCCAACGGCGGCGGCAGTCCCGTCACCGGCTACCGAGTGGCCCGCGACGGCACCGATGCCGCAGGTGGCGGCCCCTGGTCGACCGTCGTCTCCGCTGATCGCCGCTCGCAGACGTTCACGAACCTCCGCCCGAACACCTCGTACACCTTCACGGTGAGGGCGATCAACGAGATCGGTGCGGGCGAGACCGCGTCCGTCACCCGCACCGCCGACGCCTACTTCGCCCCCTCCGTTCCCACGCGCGTCGCCGGCACCACGAACGACAGCGTGCGATCCGCGACGATCTCCTGGGCGCCTCCGGAGTCGGCCGGCAACCCGGCGATCACCGGCTACCGCGTCTCGCGCAACGGCGTCGACAACGCGGGCGCCGGTCCGTGGTCGACGACGGTCGCCGCCACCGCCCGCTCCTTCACGTTCACGCACCTGGCGGCGGGCGCCACCTACACGATGAGCGTCAGCGCGATCAACGCCGGAGGCGACAGCGGGGCGGCATCGACCGTCGTGCGCATCGGCGGCACCGCCCTCACCGCCGCGACGCCGACCGTCACCGGCACCGCCGCGGTCGGCTCGACGCTCACGGCGAGCGCCGGCACCTGGGGTCCCTCCCCCGTGGCACTCGCGTACCAGTGGCGCGCGAACGGCACCGCGATCAGCGGGGCGACCGGCACCACGTACCGTCCGGTCGCGGGCGACGCGGGCAGGGTGATCACCGTCGCCGTCACGGGCTCGAAGTCGGGCTACGTCTCGACCACGCGGGTCTCCTCCGGGACCGCTGCCGTGACCGGCGGCGCGATCACCGCCGCGACGCCGACCATCAGCGGCACGGCGAAGGTCGGCTCGACCCTCACCGCGAAGCCCGGCACCTGGGGTCCCTCCCCCGTCGCCCTCGCCTACCAGTGGAAGGCGAACGGCACCGCTCTGAGCGGGGCGACGTCCGCGACGTACACGCCGACCGGCGCCACTCTCGGCAAGACGATCACCGTGACGGTCACGGGGTCGAAGTCCGGATTCACCGCTGTGACGAAGACCTCCGCGAAGACGAGCGCCGTGGTGGCGGGCACCCTCTCCGCCGCGACCCCGACGATCACCGGCACCGCGAAGGTCGGCTCCACCCTGACCGCCAAGCCGGGCACGTGGGGTCCCTCGCCGGTGGCCCTCACCTACCAGTGGAAGGCGAACGGCACCGCGATCTCCGGGGCGACCTCCGCCACCTACAAGCCGACCAGCGCCACGGTGGGGAAGAAGATCACGGTGACCGTCACCGGCAAGAAGGCCGACTACACAACGGCGACGCGCACCTCCGCCGCCACCGCAGCGGTCGTCAAGTAGGGGATCCGACCCGGGTCGCCGGGGGAGCCTGCTCGCGCGGACTCCTCCGGTGGCCCCGGGAATCCACCACCACCGTCCCCCGGACGGGGGCCCATCCCGCCGACACCCGCCCTCGCCCGGAGGCGGGCGGCGGCTAGCATTCAGACACCGTGTCCGCCGCGGCCTCCCGCGGATCCTGCCGAAAGGCCCGCCGTGCCCGCACGCCCCCTCGCCGCGATCGGCGTCTCCGCTCTCCTGCTGGCCGGCCTCGCCGCCGGTCCGGCCGTCGCCGCCCCCGATCTCCCGGGCGCGAGCGCCGCGCAGGAGGCGGCCGCCGAGGTCGTCCTGTCCGGCACCATCGCGCTCCGCGACGCCGATGAGGAGCACCCCGCCCCCGAGAACCCGTACTTCTACGTCCAGGTCGAGGACGCCGAAGGGGACGTGGTCGCCCAGGCGAACACGGGCGCGGACTTCTCCCTCCCCGTTCCCGGCGGCGAGCCCCTCACCGTCCGCGCGAACCTGATCGGCAGCGACGACTGGTACCCGACCTGGTTCGGCGACACCCCGGTCGCCGAGGCCGCGAGGACGACCCGGGGGACCGACGAGTCCGTCGCCATCTCCCTCCTGCGCAGCGCCGAGCTGTCCGGATCGGTCACCGCCGACGCGGTCCCGGGCGTCTCCTCCCCCTCCTTCGACGTGCAGGCCTGGTGGGTCGACGGAGGGACGTACTCGCTGCTCGACACCGTCCCCGTCACCGGAGCCCCCGGCGCCGCCCGCGCGTGGGACACGGGCGACCTCGCCCTGCCCGCCGGCGACTACCTCCTGCGCCTCGTGGAGCCGGGGTACCCCGCCTACGACGACCAGTACTTCTCGCGCCTGGCCCGCCTCGACGAGCGCGCGGTCGTCTCCGTGCCGCCGGGCGGCCGCAGCGGCATCGACTTCTTCCCGTCCGCCTACTCCTCCGACGTCGCCCGCCTCGCCGGGACCGACCGGTACGCGACCGCCGTCGCGGTGACCGCCTCCGGATTCGCCGACGGCGCCCCCGTCGTCTACCTCGCCAGCGGAGCGAACTGGCCGGACGCGCTGAGCGCCGGCCCCGCCGCCGCGAAGCAGGGCGGCGCCCTCCTGCTCACCGACCCGAGCGTCCTGCCCGCCGTGGTGGCGGCCGAGCTGCGCCGCCTCGCCCCGCAGCGGATCGTCGTGGTCGGCAGCGCCCTCTCCGTGAGCGAGTCGGTGCTCCAGCAGGTGAAGGCCCTCGGGATCCCGACCGAGCGCATCGAGGGCGTCGACCGCTACGACACCTCACGCCGGATCGTCGAGGACGCCTTCCCGGACGGCAGCTACGAGAACGTCTTCGTCGCGACCGGCACCAACTTCCCGGACGCCCTCTCGGTCGCGCCGATCGCCGGCCGCCGCGCCGAGCCCGTCCTCCTCGTCGACGGCGCCCGCTCGCGCCTCGACCAGCCGACCCGTGACACCCTCGCCGGACTCGACCCCTCCTCCGTGCAGCTGCTCGGCGGTGCGCCGTCGATCTCGACCGCCGTCGAGGCAGACCTGCGCGCCGCGAAGATCGCCGGCACCGTGTCGCGCATCGCCGGGACGGACCGCCACGACACCAGCCGACGCCTCAACGACGTCTTCCCGCCGTCCGAGCTGGGCGACACCGTCTACCTCGCGACCGCCACCGGCTTCGCCGACGCGCTGGCCGTCGGCCCGGTCGCCGCGAAGCAGGGCGCCCCGCTCTACCTCAGCGAGCCGACCTGCCTGCCGCGCAGCACCCGTGTGAAGATGCAGGGCCACGACCTCGATCAGGTGCTGCTCCTCGGCAGCCCCCTGACCCTGTCGGCGCAGGTGCGCTCGCTGTCCGCCTGCTGAGACCCGAGACGCACCGCACGAGCCCTGGAGATCCATGAGCGCCACCGCCGACCGTCCCCTCCTCGTCGGCATCGAGACCGGGGGCACGAAGGTCGTCGCGGCGGTCGCCGACGCCGCTGATCCCGAGCGGATCCTCGCGACGACGACCCTGCCGACCCGCGGGCCCGCCGAGACTCTCGCCGATCTGGCCGGCTTCGTCAGCGGCCACGGAGTCGACGGCACCGTCGCCGCGGTCGGCGTCGCCTCCTTCGGCCCGCTCGACATCGACCCCGGCTCGCCGACCTACGGGCACCTCACCTCCACGCCGAAGCTCGGCTGGGAGGGCACCGACGTCCTCGGCCCGATCGGCGCGGCCGCACCGGGCGCCCGGCTCGCGCTGGTCACCGACGTCAACGGAGCCGCCCTGGGCGAGGCCCGCTGGGGCGCCGGGGCCGGAGTCGACGACTTCGTCTACCTGACCGTCGGCACCGGAGTCGGCGGCGGCGTGATCGCGGGCGGACGGCTCCTCGCCGGCAGCGGCTGGCCCGAGGTCGCGCACCTGCTGCCCCGCCGCCACCCCGAGGACGGCTTCGCCGGCACCTGCCCGTTCCACGGCGACTGCCTCGAGGGCCTGGTCGCCGGTCCCGCGATCTCGGCGCGCTGGGGCGTCGACGGCTCCCGCCTCGGCACCGAGGAGGCGGCCGCGAACCTCCGCTTCAGCTCCTACTACCTCGCGCAGCTGGTCACGACGCTCGCCTACGTCGCGGGCGTGCGGCTCGCGGTCGTCGGCGGAGGCGTGTCGAAGACGCCGGGGCTCGTCCCCGCGGTCGAGACCGAGGTCGAGCGGCTGATGGGCGCGCCCGGAGCGACGGGGACGGGCGGCGGGCGGATCCGCATCGTGCGCCCGGCCCTCGGCGACGAGTCCGGGGTGCGCGGGGCGATCTCGCTGGCGGAGTCCCTGCTCGCCTGAGCTCTACCCTCGTCCCATGAGCGACCGACCCGTCGACCCCTCCGCCCCCGACTCCGGTCGCGACGAGACGGTGGAGGAGCGATCCGACCGCAACTGGAACGAGATCCTGCAGGAGCTGCGGGTCGTGCAGACCGGCACGCAGATCCTGGGCGGCTTCCTGCTGACGGTGTGCTTCCAGCAGCGCTTCGCCGACCTCGCGCCGCCCGACGTGGCGCTCTACCTCGTGCTCGTCCTGCTCGCCGCGTGCGTCACGATCCTGGCGCTGGCGCCCGTCATCGCCCACCGGCTGCTGTTCCAGCGGCGGAGGAAGGCCGAGCTGGTGCGGTTCGGCAACCGGGTGGTCACGGTGTGCCTCGCGGCGGGATCGCTGCTGTTCGTCGGAGTCGTGGGCTTCGTGTTCGACGTCGTGCTGGGCGGGCCGGCGGGCCTCTGGGCGGGCGGAGGCGTGCTGCTGCTGCTCGCCGTGGTCTGGGCGACCGCGCCGGTCCTCCTGCGGAGGCGCTGAGGGCGGTGGAGTCTGCCCGCCCCTCCCCCGCGAGTCAACGGGGTACCCGGGTCCGCCGCGCTCTTCCTACCGTGGCCGCGAGGCGCGCACCGCGCCGACGCGAGAGGAGCACCATGACCGACCGGACCGAGCAGCCGCAGGAGAACCCGCAGAACCACGACCACGTCGACGACGCGGGCGTCGACAAGCCCTCGCAGGCCGAGGGCGACGACACCGAGGGATCGGCCGGCTGATCGCCGCCTCGATCCCCGTCCTCCCCGCGATCGACAGCAGCGCGGCCGTCCTCGCCGACGGCTACCTCTTCGGGACGCGGCGCTTCGACGACGTGGGCTCGGACGCGTTCCGCACCCGGATCCTCGGACGGCCCGTGATCATGGCGCGCGGCATCGAGGCGGCGCGCTTCTTCTACGAGGGCGGGCGCTTCGACCGCGAGGGCGCGCTGCCCGGCTCCGTGCTGCACCTCCTGCAGGACGAGGGCAGCGTGCAGACCCTCGAGGACGAGCCGCACCGGAGGCGGAAGCGCATGTTCCTGGATCTGGTGGAGACGCCCGAGCAGCGGTCGAGGCTGGTCTCGGCCTTCGCGCGGGAGTGGCAGGCGTCCGCCGCCCGGCTGACGGGCGAGCGGGTCCGCCTCCAGGACGTCGCCGCGGAGGTCCTGGGCCGCGCGGTCCTGTCGTGGGCCGGCATCGAGGCCGACGAGGAGGAGGTGCTGCGGCGCACGGACGAGCTCCGGGCGATGATCGACAACGCCGGGCGCTTCGGCCCGCCCAACTGGGCCGCGCGGCTCCGCCGCCGCTCGACCGAGCGATGGGCGCGCGGCCTGATCGAGGCGAGCCGGACGGCCGGACCCTCCCCGACTCCCCTGCACCGGATCGCGCACGAGAAGGAGGACGGCGGCCTCCTGCCCGTCGAGGTCGCCGCGGTGGAGCTGATCAACGTGCTGCGGCCCACGGTCGCGGTGGGGCGCTTCGTGGTGCTGGCGGCGCTCGCGCTGCACCGGCATCCGGAGTGGCGCGAGCGGCTCGCCGACCAGGAGGAGCGCGTCGCGTTCGCGAACGAGGTGCGGCGCTTCTACCCGTTCTTCCCGATGGTCGGAGGAAGGGCCCGCCGGGAGCTGGACTTCCGCGGCGAGACGCTTCCCGCGGGGCAGTGGATGCTGCTCGACCTCTACGCGACGGACCACGGCTCGCACTGGGAGGCGCCGGGCCGCTTCGATCCGGAGCGGTTCCGGTCGCCGGTCGACCGCAACGGCTTCATCGCCCAGGGCGGCGGGCACTACGGAGGCGACCACCGGTGCCCGGGCGAGCCGGCGACCGTCGACCTGCTGTCCGCGGCGCTGGAGCTCCTGGCCGCGGGGCACCCGTACGACGTCGAGGACGGGCAGGATCTGCGCGTGAGCCTGCAGAGCTTCCCGACCGGGCCGGAGGACGGCTTCGTGGTGAGGTTCCGCTAGGGGCGGGCGGGCCCGGCTCGCGGCCTCGGCGGGCGGCCTCGGTCGGCGGCCTCCGCGGGGGCGGTCCTCCTCCACAGGCCGCGGTTCCGCGCGCTCTCCCCGGATCCGCTCGGGCACTCCCCGCCCGCCTCGCCCGACGAGCACGCTCGGGGGATGCAGAAGCCGAGTCAGTCCTCCGGAGCGTCGAGCTCCTCGAGCGCCCGCAGCGCCTCGCGGGCGCGCTCGAGCCGATCGGCCTCGGGCTCGTCCCACCATGCCGGTCCGCGCTCGCCCAGCCCGTGCTTGGCGAGCCCGACCCTCCTGCGCGCCAGCGCCTCCGCCTCCGCGTCCTCGTGCATCCTGGCCGAGCGCACTCCCGAGCGCCCGCGCCCGAGGTGCGAGGTGAGGACGGCGACCACGTCCTCCGGCAGCGAGGGGTCGGTGCGCCGCCATCGGCGGCCCGTCACCACGAGCCAGCGCTCGTCGTCCTCGTCGCTCACCCCGTCACCGCCGCCTCGGGTCGAGCCGGTCACCGGTGCTCGTGAGGTCCACCTGATCCGGCAGGAGGAGCGCCTCGATGCGCCCCGCGGCGGAGAGCCGCAGCAGGTCGTCGACGAGGGCGCGCGAGCCGCCGATCAGCGTCGAGTCGAAGTCGACCTCGCTCGCGAGGTACCAGGCCCGGTCCTCCGGCCAGAGCGCGAGCGGAGTCTGCACGACGAGCCCGGAGGCGTCGGCGAAGCCCGCCGCACGCGCCCACGCGGTGTCCTCGAGCACCCTGACGTCGAGCGAGAGCAGAGGCCCCTCCCGCCCCGGCAGCTCGACCGTCGCCGCGGCGGCGGTCTCGGGGTGCTCCCAGCCGGTCGGCCGGGTGTCGCTCATCCACTCGGGCAGCTCCTCCGAGGCGTCCGAGCGGGAGATCAGGATCCGCGACCCGCCGCTCAGCACGCCGAACCCCTCCCAGAACACGGCGAGGCAGTCGTCGGGGGTGCTCGTGTGCTCCGCGAGCACGGCGGCGACGGCCGCGAGCTCGTCGAGCGGGAGCACTCCGAGGCGGGGCTCCGGGTACTCGTCGGGATGCTCGCCGGTGAGCGAGTACCACTGCGCGAGCGGATGCAGGAGCGTCCCCTCCCGCTCGGCGACCTCGCGCCAGCGCCGGGGCGGGTCGTCGGAGGGGTGCAGGATCCGCACGGCCGCCTCGAACAGCGGAGGGACGATCCCCTCGAAGCGCCCGAACGCGCCGAGAGCGCGCAGCATCGGCTCCGCCCGCCCAGCGTCCCGCTCGGCGCGCAGGGGCGCGTCCTGGGGTGTCGGCTCGACCATCGGCCCAGGCTAGCGCTGGACGGTCGCTCCGCTCAGGGCGGAGAGGGCCCGCTGCGGCCCCGTCTCGCGGGCGAGGCCCTCGGCGAGCGCCGTCAGCCGTTCCCGGGCGGGAGCGTCGAGTGCGAGCATCCGCCGCGCAGCCTCCGCGAGCTCTCCCGCGGATGCGGCGTTGGGGTCGAGCACGGCGGCGAACCCGGCGTCCTCGAGCGCGGCCGCCCCCGCGAACTGGTCCGTCGAGAACGGCAGGACGACGAGCGGCACGCCCGCGGTCATCGCCTCCGTGACGCTGTTGTTGCCGCCGTGGCTGACCGCGAGCACGGCCCGGCGCAGGAGCGCGACCTGCGGCAGGAAGCCGCGGACCAGCCAGCCCTCGGGGATCTCGCCCAGAGCCGAGCGCTCGGTCGCGCCGGAGGCGAGAGCCACCCGGACGGGCCTGCGCCCGACCTCGACGCCGGCCAGGGCCTCGACGACCCGGGCGAGCACGTCGTCGCGCACCGAGAGGAAGCTGCCGAAGCTCACGTAGACGACCGGATCCTCGGACGCGGCGAGCCACTCCTCGACCTCCGCGTCGTCGGGCTCCTCGCGGACTGCGGAGCCGAGGAACGCGTGCGGCGGCAGCTGAGCGGTGCGGGCCGAGTCGTGGAGCTCGCCCGGGTAGTTGAGCAGCAGGACGTCGCCGCTCTCGGCGAAGGCGTCGGCGCTGGGCGCCGCCCCGGGGTCGAGGGTGGTGAGGGCGGCGTTCC
>NZ_PSUZ01000036.1:0-25449 GCF_002932095.1 Rathayibacter sp. AY1G1 | reverse complement strand
GGGGCCTGGTCGAGCGGGGTGCAGCCATCCCCTCACCGTAGTGCGCGGAGCGGGCGTGTCGCGCACAGGGGGCATGGACGGGCTGCGGGCGGATCCGTGCCTGTCGAGTGGCGGTGGTGGACGTCGGGGGCGACGGCGGACGGGTCAGACGGCGGTGACGACGTCGATGAGGTGGGGGGCGAAAGGGGCGTCGAGGGCGAGGACGACGCGGGTGCGGGCGTCGAAGGGGTGGACGCCGCGGTAGATGCCGCGGAGGTCGGCGACGGTCTGGCCGCGGCCGGGGCCGTGGGTGGCGTCGACAGTGACGTGGACGCGCGGAACGGAGGTGAGGGCGACGGCGTCGACGGCGATCGCGGCGGCCATGGGGTCGTGCATGGCAGCGGTGCGCTCGCCGAAGTGGCCGACGTAGAAGTCGAAGTAGAAGTCGAGCGCCTGCCCGATGGCCTGCGCGAGGGGATCGGGCGACGCGAGCAGGACGGCGCGGTCCTCCTCCGTCAGCAGGTGCCGCATGGTCACGTCCAGGGGCACGAGCGTCAGATCCCAGTCGGCCGCGACGACCTCGGCGGCGGCCGCAGGGTCGTGCCAGATGTTGGCCTCCGCCACGGCGGTCACGTTGCCGGGGACCAGCGCGGCTCCGCCCATCACGGTCACCGAGTGGACGAGGGACGCGATCTCCGGGTGCGCACGGAGGGCGAGCGCGAGATTCGTCAGCGGGCCGATCGCGACCAGCCGCAGCTCGCCCTCGTGCTCACGAGCGAGACGGAGGAGGAGGTCGGCCGGATCCTCGTCGACCGGCTCGCCGCCCTCGGGCAGCGCGACCCCGCCGATGCCGTCGTCGCCGTGCACGTGCGGAGATCCGCCGGCGTAGTCCTCCTCGAGGAAGTGGTGCGCCCCCACGGCGACCGGCACGTCGTCGCGGCCGGCCAGCGCGAGCAGGCCGAGGCTGTTGACGGCGGCCCGGCGGGCGTCGGTGTTGCCGCTGACCGTGCTGATCCCGACGAGGCGGGCCCGGGGCGAGCGGAGGAGGTACGCCAGAGCGAGCGAGTCGTCGATGCCGGTGTCGCAGTCGAGGAAGACGGGGACGGTCGATGCGCTCACGGTGCTCCGATGCTCGAGGGTGGGGGACGCGTCGGGCACCGGCGGCCGACGCTCCCATTCTGCCGCTCCTCCGACGCGGCGCCCGCCGCCGACGATCAGAGCAGCGCGTAGGAGTCGCGGAGCCGCGCCCGCCACCAGGCGAGCCGCTCCGGTGACACGGCGTGACGGGAGAGGAGCTCCTCCGAGACCTCCACGCGGCCGACGGAGATCCCGCCGTCCACCGGCCGCAGCGGCCGCTCCGTGACGTCCGCGGCGAGGAGGGACGCGGTGCCGAGTCCGCAGTCGAAGGGCAGCTCGGGGAGCGCCGCGGCCAGGGCGGCGCCCATGGCGAGTCCGACCGAGCTGTCGATCGCGCTCGAGACCACCGCCGGCAGCCCCGCCTCGGCGACGAGGGCCAGCGCCCGGCGCGTCCCGCCGAGCGGCTGGGCCTTCACGACCAGCAGGTCCGCGGCTCCGGCCCGGGCGACGGCGAGTGGATCGGCGGCCTTGCGGACGCTCTCGTCGGCGGCGATCGGGATGCCCATGTACTTCACCCGGTAGCGCAGCTCCGCCAGCTCGTCGACGCTCGCGCACGGCTGCTCGACGTACTCGAGGTCGGACTCCGCGAGGGCGTGGACGGCGTGCTCGGCCTCGTCGAGGTTCCAGCCGCCGTTCGCGTCCACGCGGATCCGGCCCTCCGGACCGAGCAGGCGGCGGACCTCGACGACCCGGGCCACGTCGTCGGCCAGCGTCTGGCCGCGCTCGGCGACCTTCACCTTCGCCGTGCGGCAGCCGTGGTAGCTCGCGAGCACGGCGGCGACCTCGTGCGGTGCGACGGCCGGGATGGTCGCGTTCACCGGGATGCGGTCGCGAAGCGGTGCCGGCTGCTCGCTCCAGCCGTAGTCGATCGCCGCCCGGAGCCACGCCGCCGACTCCTCCGCGCCGTACTCGAGGAAGGGCGAGAACTCGGTCCAGCCCTCGGGGCCGCGCACGAGCGCGATCTCGCGGTGGTCCACACCGCGGAAGCGGGTGCGCAGCGGCAGAGCGACGACGCGGAGTCCCGCGTCGATCTCGCCGAGGGAGGGGAGCGGGGAGGCGGGCACGACGTCGTCCATCCGGCCATTGTCCACCGGCCGGGGCGACGCGGCGGCCACCCGGGCGCAGGAGGTCGGCGACGCGCGCGCAAGCCCCCGGGGTCCCTCCTCCGAGCGCCCGCCGAGGTGCCAGACTGACGAGGCTGCCGTTGGAGTCCGGAGGAGTGCGATGAGCCAGATGCCGATGAGCCCGCCGCCCGCGCCCGCCCCGGGCCCGACGCAGGGCTCCGTCCCCTCCCGCCGCCCGCTCGGCAGGGGCGCCTGGATCGCGCTGGGCACGAGCCTCCTCGTGGGCGTCGTCTACACCGGCGTGCTCGGCACGCTCGTCGCCGTCGGAGTGGGCGGCGCGCTCGACTCCGCCGCCGGCAGCGCGTCGACGAGCGCTCCGTCCGAGCCGTTCGGCGACCCGACGGACGACCCGTTCGGCAGCGGGGACCCGTCCGATCCGCTCTACGACTACCCCGGCTACCAGGACGGCGACGCCGCGACGATCCTCGGCCAGCCGTCCGCGGAGGACGTGCGCGCGAGTGCCGAGCAGGCCGTCGCGGCCGTCGAGGGCGCCGTCCCCGAGGAGTGGACCTCGGCCGACGACGAGTACTACGAGCAGTCGCAGAACGCCTACGGCGGTCCCTCCCTTCTGTACGACTACATCTCGGCGACCGAGTACGCCGCCGCCGACGTCTCGACCGACGCCGACAGGCAGGCGGCGGTCGACCGCTTCACCGCAGCGCTCTCGCCCCTCGGCTTCGACGACGTCGAGGTGGCCGACACCCCCGAGGAGTGGTCGGAGGCGGGCTACGAGCTCGACGGCGACCTCTCGGACGAGGAGGCGTCGGCCGCGCTCTGGATCGTCACCGCGCGCTCCTCCGCCGACCTCGTGCCCGCGATCGAGATGGGCCTCGTCGACCTCGACGCCGATCCGACCGGCCTGGTCGCCGACATGCTGGACGGAGTCGGCCTCTCGCCGGACCCGCAGGGCGCGTTCCTCGCCGGGTACGCGAACGGGGTCCTGCAGGACGAGGACCGCGGCGAGTTCACCGACCGCCTCGAGGAGTACGGCGGAGTCGCCGCGACCTGACCGGGCGCTACAAGCAAGCCCGTCCGCCCGCAAGCCCGAATCGGCGCACCGCCCGCGCCCTACGGTGAGGGGATGGCTGCACCCCGCTCGACCAGGCCCCTGCGCGACTACGCCGCGATCGGAGACGGTCGCACGGTCGCCCTGATCGCGAAGGACGGCAGCGTCGACTGGATGCCCGTCCCGGACCTCGGCTCCACCCCCGCCTTCGCCGCCCTGATCGACGCCGAGTCCGGCGGCTGCGTCGAGCTCGCCCCCGAGGAGCCCGCCGAGGTCTCGCGCGCCTACATCCGCGACACGAACGTCCTCGAGACCACCTTCACCACCGAGTCGGGCACCGTCCGCGTGACGGACGCGCTCGTCACCGGGATCGCGGGCCGCCTCCCGTGGGCCGAGCTCGCGCGCCGCGTGGACGGTGTCGACGGCGAGGTGCGGATGCGCTGGGCCGTGCGTCCCGGAACGGGACTCGGCCGGTTCTCCCCGTGGATCCAGAACGCCGACGGCCGCTCGCTCATCCGCGCCGGAGACATCACCATCGGCGTCACCGGGCAGGAGCACGGGCCCGACGGCGACGACGCGCCCTCCGGCGCCGGCGACGAGCTGACGGGCTCCTTCGTCGTGACCGCGGGGAAGGACGCCGTGCGGCACGTCCTGGTCGTGTCGGCCACGCACGACGAGCCGCTGCACTTCCCGGTCGCGAAGAACGTCGACCGCGGCATCGACCGCACCATCCGCAGCTGGCAGGACTGGTCGGAGGAGTTCTCCTACGACGGCCCGTGGTCCGAGGCCGTCCAGCGCAGCGCCCTCGCGCTCAAGCTGCTGATCTACTCGCCCACAGGAGCCATCGCCGCGGCCGCGACCACGTCGCTCCCGGAGTCGCCCAACGGCGGCAAGAACTGGGACTACCGCTTCGCCTGGGTGCGCGACGCCGCGTACACGATGCACGCGCTGGTGCGCTTCGGCCTGCGCGAGGAGACGCACGCCGCGCTGTCCTGGCTCCTCCGCACGATCAAGGAGCACGGACCGGATCTGCACATCTTCTACGGACTCGACGGCTCCATGCCGACCGTCCTGGAGGAGTTCGACGTCCCGGGCTACGCCGGCATCGGCCCGGTCGTCGCCGGCAACGCAGCGCAGAGCCAGCTGCAGCTGGGCGTCTTCGGCGACCTCTTCGACATCTGCCGCATCTACGTCGACGAGGGCAACGTCCTCGACATCCAGACCGGTCGGCTCCTCGCCCGCGTCGCCGACACCACCTGCGACCTGTGGCGGAACCGCGATGCGGGCATGTGGGAGCTGGAGGAGGAGCAGCACTACACCTCCTCGAAGATGGGCTGCTGGCAGGCGCTCGACGCGGCCGTGCACCTGGCGGAGCTCGGCCAGGTCGCGGGCAGCCCCGACCGCTGGCGCTTCGAGCGCGACCGCATCCGCGAGTGGATCGAGGAGCACTGCTGGTCCGAGGAGCTCGGCTCCTACGTGATGTACCCGGGCAGCGAGGAGCTGGACGCCTCGGTGCTCCTGCACGCGCCCAGCGGCTACGAGCGCGGTGAGCGGATGATCTCCACCATCGACGCCCTGGTGAAGGAACTCGGCCGCGGCGCGCTGCTGTTCCGCTACTCCGGCATGGAGGGCGAGGAGCACCCGTTCGTGGCCTGCTCGTTCTGGCTCGCCTCCGCCCTGGCCTGCGTCGGTCGGCACGACGAGTCGGTCGCCCTGATGGACGAGCTCGTCGCCACGGTCCCGAACGACGTCGGGATCATGTCCGAGATGATCGCGGTCGACGACCTGGCCTTCTGGGGCAACCTGCCGCAGGGGCTCAGCCACCTCGCGTTGATCAACGCGGCCATCACCATCGAGGAGCTGGCGCCGGAGAAGGTCGGCCGCGCGTAACCCCGCCGACTGCGTCCGCGCAACCCGTTGAGGGCCGGCTCCGAGGGGCGTAGACCGGTACCACCCCCTCGCACCGCACCCACAAGGAGCACCTCAGCATGGATCTCGGGATCACCGACCGCACCGCCCTCGTCACCGGAGGCGACTCCGGCATCGGCCTGGCCACGGCGCAGCTCCTCCTCGCCGAGGGCGCGACCGTCGTGATCACCGACAAGGACCAGGCGGAGCTGGACCGGGCCGCGGCCGGGCTCGACGCTCCGGAGGGCCGCCTGCACGCCTTCGCCGCCGACGTCACCAGCACGGAGCAGCTCGCCGAGCTGCACCGCCGCGTGGCCGGAGCGGTCGGCGCGATCGACATCCTCGTGCAGTGCGCCGGAGTCACGGGGGCGCAGGGCCTGTTCCACGAGATCGACGACGAGGGCTGGACCAGCACGCTCGAGGTCGACCTGCTCGGGCCTGTGCGGCTCGTGCGCGAGTTCCTCCCCGACCTCCGCACCGGAGGCTGGGGCCGGCTCGTGCTCACCGCCTCCGAGGACGCCGTGCAGCCCTACGACGACGAACTGCCCTACTGCGCCGCGAAGGCGGGCGTCCTCGCCTTCGCCAAGGGCCTCTCGCGCTCCTACGCGCAGGAGGGCCTGCTCGTGAACACGGTCTCGCCCGCGTTCATCCGCACTCCGATGACCGACGGGATGATGTCCAAGCGCGCCGAGCAGAGGGGCACCTCGGTCGACGAGGCGATCTCGTCCTTCCTCGACGAGGAGCGCCCGTACATGGAGCTGAAGCGCCGGGGCGAGGCCGAGGAGGTCGCAGCCGTGATCGCCTTCCTCTGCTCCGACCGCGCCTCGTTCGTGAACGGCTCGAACTACCGCGTCGACGCCGGATCCGTCGCCACGATCTGATCCCCGCAACCACGGGCCCCGTCCAGCGCGCGCACCCCGCGCGTGCGGGCGCCGTCCAGCCGAAGAAGCCAGACTCGGGGCGGGACACCGCACCCGGCACTGCAAGAGAAAGGAACGGTCCATGACCACCACCCTCGAACGCCACGTCGAAGCCCCCGCGGGCTCCGGTGCCAAGACCAGCCGCCGTCAGAACGCCGAGAAGGGCTTCAAGGCCTCCAAGGAGCTGCTCGACAGCCTCCAGATCGTCCTCGTCGACCTGATCGAGCTCCACGTCCAGGGCAAGCAGGCCCACTGGAACGTCGTCGGCAAGAACTTCCGCGACCTCCACCTGCAGCTCGACGAGATCATCGAGGCCGCGCGCGAGTTCAGCGACGACATCGCCGAGCGCATGCGCGCCCTCCACGGGATCCCGGACGGCCGCAGCGACACCGTCGCCGCGACCACCACCCTCCCCGAGTACCCGCACGGCGAGATCGACACGGCCGAGACCGTCGACCTGGTCACGATCCGCCTCGAGAACACCGCCGCCACCATGCGCGAGGTCCACGACCAGGTGGACGAGGAGGACCCGACCAGCGCGGATCTCCTCCACGCGATCATCCAGAGCCTCGAGCAGTACGCCTGGATGGTGTCGGCCGAGAACCGCACCACCTCCGCCGCCAAGTAGGGGCGAGCACCGGAAGGGGACTCCGCGTCAGCGGGGTCCCCTTCCGTCTGCCCGGGCGGTGTCGAGTCGCCGTGCAGTCCAGATCAGTAGGGTCGTGGCATGAGCACGCAGGTCTCCGAACTGTTCGACGCCCACCGCTGGGCGGCCGTCGACGGCTTCGACGCACTCGAGGACATCACCTACCACCACGACCGCTCCGGCCGCATCGCGCGCGTCGCGTTCGACCGGCCCGAGGTCCGCAACGCGTTCCGGCCGCGCACGGTCGACGAGCTGTTCCGCGCCCTCGAGGACGCCCGGACGAACCCGCGCATCGGCGTCGTCATCCTCACCGGCAACGGCCCGAGCCCGCGCGACGGAGGCTGGGCGTTCTGCTCGGGAGGAGACCAGCGGATCCGCGGCCGCGACGGCTACCGGTACTCCGACGGCGAGACCGCCGAGGGCATCGACTCCGCGCGGAACGGCCGCCTGCACATCCTCGAGGTGCAGCGCCTCATCCGCTTCATGCCGAAGGTCGTCATCGCGGCCGTCCCCGGCTGGGCCGCAGGAGGCGGGCACTCGCTCCACGTGGTCTGCGACCTCACCCTCGCCTCCGCCGAGCACGGGCGCTTCAAGCAGACGGACGCCGACGTCGGCTCCTTCGACGCGGGCTACGGCTCCGCGTACTTCGCCCGCCAGATCGGGCAGAAGGCCGCGCGCGAGGTGTTCTTCCTCGCGCGGGAGTACTCCGCGCAGCGCGCCTACGAGATGGGCGCCGTGAACGCGGTCGTCCCGCACGCCGAGCTCGAGACGACCGCGGTGGAGTGGGCCGAGACGATCCTCACCAAGTCGCCCACGGCCATCCGGATGCTGAAGTACGCGTTCAACGCCGTGGACGACGGCCTCGTGGGCCAGCAGCTCTTCGCGGGCGAGACCACGCGCCTCGCCTACGGCACCGACGAGGCCGTCGAGGGACGCGACTCCTTCCTCGAGAAGCGCGAGCCCGACTGGTCGCCGTTCCCGTGGCAGTTCTGAGCCGGAGGGCACGCAGGTGACCCGCCCGCTCGCCGGTGTCGACGCGACGGTCGAGGCCGTCCTCCTCGCTCTTCGCGCGGCCCTGGACGGCAGCGGCCCGGCGATCCGCGTCTCCGCCCCCGGCGCTGCGACCGCCTCCGAGGATGCCGTCGTGCCGCAGCGCGTCGCCGCCGTCGTCGAGACCTCGGGCTCGTCGGGGCCGCCCAAGCGGGTCGCGCTCTCGACAGCGGCCCTGCTCACCAGCGCCTCCACGACCCTCGCCGAGCTCGGCGGGCCGGGACGCTGGCTGCTCTGCCTGCCGACGCACTACGTCGCGGGACTGCAGGTGCTCGTCCGCTCGCTGACCGCGGAGGCCGACCCGGTCGTCCTCCCGGCCGGCGGCTTCGACGCGGCGGCCTTCCTCGCTCTCGCTCGGACGATGCCGGCGGGGGAGCGGCGGTACTCCTCGCTGGTCCCCGTGCAGCTCGCGCGGCTGCTGGACCTCGCCGAGCGCGATCCGGCCGCGGCCGAGGCGCTCCGCTCGTTCGACGCGCTCCTGATCGGCGGCCAGGCGACGCCGCAGCCGTTGCGGGACCGCGCCGCCGCCCTCGGTGCGCGCATCCGCCTGACCTACGGATCGAGCGAGACGTCCGGCGGCTGCGTCTACGACGGCGTCCCGCTCCACGACGTGCGGATGCGCGTCGAGGACGGGCAGGTGCTGCTCGGCGGCCCGACCCTCGCGGAGGGCTACCTCGACGCCGACGGCGCGATCGACCACGAGCGCAGCGCCTCCGCCTTCCTCGAGCTCGACGGGGAGCGCTGGTACCGCACGGGCGACGCGGGGTCGATCGTCGACGGGCGCCTCCGGGTGACCGGTCGGCTCGACCGCGTGATCGTGTCGGGCGGGGAGAAGGTGTCGCTCGACGCCGTCGAGGCCGTGCTCCGCGAGGGGCCCGTCCCCGACGCGGTCGTCGTGCGGCGGGCGGACGAGCAGTGGGGCGAGGTCCCGGTCGTCGTCACGGCGGAGGAGGCTCCCGCGCTCACCGGCCTGCGCACCCTGATCGCCGACCGCCTCGGGCGCGCCGCCGCTCCCGCGGCCGTGCTGCCGGTCGGCCGCATCCCCCTCCTCGCCTCCGGGAAGCCCGACCGCCGCGCCCTCGAGGTGCTCGCCGAGCAGGCCTGACCGGCTCCGAGCGTCGACGGGCCGGTGGGTAGGATTCCCTCCGTGTCGAGTACGAGTCGCAAGAAGAAGTCCTCCAGCGGCCGCCCCGGGGGCAGCCCGCGAGCGGTCGTCGTGAAGCCCGCCGGTCCCCGCGAGTGGATCGCCGGCGCCCGCCTCCGCACCCTCCCGCTGGCCGTCGCCCCCGTGCTCATCGGCACCGGAGCGACCCAGGTCGTCGACGAGGGCTGGCACTGGGTGCGCGCCCTGCTCTGCCTGGCCGTCTCGCTCGCCCTGCAGATCGCCGTCAACTACGCCAACGACTACTCCGACGGCGTGCGCGGCACCGACGCCAACCGCGTCGGACCCTCGCGGCTGACCGGCTCCGGAGCGGCGAAGCCCCGCCAGGTGCTCACCGTCGCCCTGGTCTTCTTCGGGATCGCGGCCGTCGCCGGCCTCGTGCTCACCGCCCTCTCGGGGCAGTGGTGGTTCCTGATCGTCGGCGCGGCGGCGATCGCGGCCGGGTGGTTCTACACCGGCGGACGCCGCCCCTACGGCTACCTCGGGCTCGGCGAGCTCTTCGTCTTCGTGTTCTTCGGCCTGGTCGCCACCGTCGGCACCACGTTCGTGCAGATCGGCCGCACCAACCAGGAGTCGTGGCTCGGCGCCGTGGCGGCGGGCCTGTTCGCCTGCGCCGTGCTCATGGTCAACAACATCCGCGACATCCCGACCGACCGCCTCTCGGGCAAGCGGACCCTCGCGGTCCTCGCGGGACCGGCCGTGTCCCGCGCGATCTACACGGGCTTCGTACTGATCCCGTTCGGCATCGCGGTGATCCTCGCGCTGTTCTACCCGCTGGCATGGCTGACGCTCTTCGTGCTTCTGATGATCCTGCCGGCCATCCTGATCACCCTGACGGCGAAGACGGCGAAGGAGCTCATCCTGGCGCTGCAGTTGACCAGCCTGGGCGGGCTCGCCTACGCGGTCATCCTCGGGGCGGCGCTGGCGTTCTAGAGCGGCGGCTCGCACCAGGCGGGCTCGGGTGGGCCGGATTCGGGTGAGATCGGCTGTTGCGGGCCGGGCCTGGTGCGAGCGGGGTCAGCGCGTCAGAGGGGAGGCCTCGCCGGCGGGAGCGCCCGGCTCAGCGGTCGTCGCGGGTCGCGTCGACCGCGGCGTCCTCGACGTCGTCGTCGGTCGGGGCGCGCGGGACGTCCTTGCGGCGCTCGTAGATCGCCTCCGCGATGCGCTCGCGGGGCTTCCTCAGCAGGATGTAGGAGAGGGACAGGCTCGCGATCGCGGCGACGAAGCCCGCGGTGACCGCTGCCGTCAGCTCCGAGTCGACGAAGGTGCGCGCCGGCAGGTACACCAGCACGAAGACGCCGGCGAACATCGCCAGGCGCAGGAGCGAGTAGACGACGACCGCGCGGCTCAGTTTCACCGGGACAGTGTACGTCGGCCCCTGCACGCGCTTCCGTGAGCACCGTGGGAGCCTCCTGTCCAGCGTCCGTGCGGACCCTCCCCGACGGGGGTGCCGGACGTAGACTCGTGTCCATGATCCGCCTCGTCATCGGCCTGCTCGTGGCCCTCGCCGTCTTCACGGTCTACACCGTGATCGACGTCGCGATGAGCAACCGTCACGCCGTGCGGGCGATCCCGAAGTGGTCCTGGCTCCTGGTGGTGCTGATCCTCCCGGTCATCGGTGCGGGACTGTGGTTCTGGATCGGCCGCCCTCGCAAGCAGCGCGCCGCCGGCCGCCGCTACACCGCTCCGGACGACGACCCCGACTTCCTCGGCACCCTCCGCACCGAGCGCGACCCCGAGGAGGAGCGCCTGCAGGCCGAGCGCATCGCCCAGCTCGAGCGCGACCTCGCCGAGATGGACGAGCAGGGCGAGGCCGACGGCCCCGGCCGCCGGGATGCCTGAGCACCGGCCGGTCGCCCCCTCCACCCGATTCGCGGTCGACCTCCTCACCCGCTTCGTCGCGCTCGGCGTCCGCGACGTCGTCGTCGCTCCGGGCTCCCGCTCGCAGGCGCTCGCCCTGGTGGCGGCCGAGCTCGAGACCCGCGGCGACATCCGGCTGCACGTGCGGATCGACGAGCGCTCCGCGGGGTTCCTGGCGCTGGGCCTCGCCCTCGAATCCCGGATGCCGGCGCTCGTGATCACGACCTCCGGCACGGCGACCGCGAACCTGCACCCGGCAGTGCTCGAGGCGGACGCCTCGGACGTGCCGATGATCGTCCTGACCGCCGACCGGCCCGACGAGCTGCGCGGCATCCGCTCGAACCAGACGGCCGAGCAGCGCGAGCTGTACGGGCGTGCCGTGCGGCTGTTCGAGGATGTCGCTGCTCCGGACGACGCCTCCCTGCCCGAGGACGCGCGGGCGCTCGCCGATCGTGCCGTCACCGCGGCGCGCCGCGGGCCGGTCCATCTGAACCTCTCCTTCCGCGACCCGCTCTCCTCCGCTCTGCCCGACATGGAGCGGATCGGACCGGTCTCGTCGCCCGCTGTCGGATCCGGGATCCCGCGTGCCGTCGTGACCGCCGGTCCCGGTGAGCCGCTCACGGTCGTCATCGCCGGGGACAAGGCGGGCGCCGCGGCCGAGGAGATCGCTCGCGCCGGCGACTGGCCGCTGCTGGCCGAGGTCTCCTCCGGCGCCCGCTTCGGACCGCAGCTCGTCGTCGCCTGGCGGCGCCTGCTCGGCGAGCCCGACTTCGGCGGACGCATCCGCCGGGCGATCGTGCTCGGACACCCGACGCTCTCCCGCGAGGTCCCCGAACTGCTGCGCCGCGAGGACGTCGAGGTGATCGTCGTGGACGCCGTGCGCGATCAGTTCTACAACCCCGGCCGGCGCGCCCGCCGCGTCGGAGGCGTCGACGTGGTCCGCCCCGAGGGGTCGCCGCGTCCTGAGCGCGGCGAGCGCGCCTGGGCCGGATCCTGGGTGTTCGCGAGCCGCGCCCTGACGGTCGACCCCGACGAGCTGGACGAGGTCCCCGACGCGGGGTCGATGTCGGTCGAGGACCGCCGCGGCTACGCGCGCAACGCCCTCGCCGCGATCAGGGCACCGCTCACCCGCGACTTCGTCGTCGCCGCGGTCTGGAAGGTCACCTGGCCGCACGACCGGCTGCTGTTCGGAGCGTCGCGGCTGATCCGCGTCGCCGACGGGACCCTGCCGGGCAAGCGGATATCCGTCCTGGCGAACCGCGGCCTCGCCGGCATCGACGGCACGATCTCGACGGCTCTCGGGATCGCGGTGGCTTCGCAGGCGACCGAGCAGGGAGCCGGCGGAGTCACCCGGGCGGTCCTCGGCGATCTCACTCTGCTCCACGAGGCCGGCGGCCTCCTCCTCCCGCCCGGAGAGCGACGCCCGCGCGTGCAGCTCGTCGTCGTGAACGACGGGGGCGGCACGATCTTCGACGGACTCGAGGTCGCGTCGAGCTCGCATCCTGATGCGTTCGACCGCGTGCAGTTCACCCCGCAGAACGCCGATCTGGAGGCTCTCGCGCGCGCCTACGGGTGGGGCCACCGTCGTGCGGCGACGCGCGGCGAGCTGGAGCAGGCGCTGACTTCGCCGGGTGACGGGCCGGGCATCGTGGAGATCCGGCTCGAGCGCTGAGTCCGCACGGGTCCGGTCGGTCGGTCCTCCACAGGTCGTCGTCGGACGCTGTTCTCCCGGGGACGCCTCGTTCGAGCTCCGCAGCTCGTCTGCTGCTGCTTCGCTGGAGGCATGGCTGATGCGGAGACGGTGCGAGGAGAGGTCCTCGCCCTCGGCGACCGGGCGGCGGCGCTCGCGAGGAGCGCCTCCCCGGTGCTCCTGACCGCGGCGGAGGCGCTGCACGCGGGACACCGCGCGGCGCTGACCTGTCCCGACGCGTTCGCCCGAGGCTCCTCGACGGACAGCAAGGATGCGACGGACCTCGTCGAACGGTCGATCCGAGCGGAGTTCGCCGTCGCCCTCGGGGTCTCCGAGCGCACCGCCGCCAGGGAGCTGCTGCACGCCTCGCTCCTGATGGAGGAGCTGCCGCGGACCCGCTCCGCGCTCGCCGACGCCAGGATGCGCTGGGAGGCCGGCCAGCTCGTCTGCTCCGTCGCGGCGACCCTCCCGGCAGCGGCGCGCGCGGCCTACGACGACCGGGCCGTCGACCTCGCGGAGACGCTGACCCCGGGGCAGCTGCGCCACGCCCTCGCGCGGGTGCGGGAGGAGCTGCACGACGAGCCCCTCGCCGAGCGGCACGCTCGCGCCCGCGAGGACCGCCGGGTGTGGATGACAGCCGGGATCGACGGCATGGCGACGGTGTGCGCGCACGTCCCCGCGCCCGAGGCCGTCGGAGCGCTCGCCCGACTCGACCGCATCGCGAGGGATCTGCGGGACGGCGCCGAAGGGGACCGCGATCTGCGGACGCTGGCGCAGCTCCGCGCCGACGCGTGGGCCGACCTGCTCTGCCACGGGGACGTGGCGGGGACCACTCCGGAGGGAGCCGCGGCGCCCTCGACCGGGCTGCGGGCCGAGGTGAGAGTCACCGTGGCGGCGAGCACCGCCGCAGGTGACGACGAGGCGGCCGCCGAGCTCGACGGCTACGGGCCGATCCCCGCCGAGGCGGTGCGAGCGCTCATCGACGACGACGCCGCCTTCACTCCCGTGCTGACCGACGAGGAGACCGGCGCGGTCGTCTCCGTCGGGCGCCGCCACCGCCTCCCGCCGCCGAGGATGAGGCTGCTGGTCCGCCTCCGCGACCAGACCTGCCGCTTCCCGGGCTGCACCCGGCCGGCGTCCTCGACGGAGACCGACCACAGCGTCGAATGGCGGAACGGGGGAGAGACGACTCCCGACAACCTCGCCTCCCTGTGCGTCGCCCACCACCACGTGCGCCACGGCGACCGCTGGACGTATCTGCTCCATCCGGACGGCACAGCGGACTGGACCACACCGACCGGCCGCCGGGTGACGACCAGACCGCCGGCGCTGCCCGGGCGTCCGCCGGTGGGCGCAGGACGACGGCCGGGGGTTCCCCGGCTCGACGGGGACCGGGCGGGGTAAGCGGCGGGTAGCCGACGGCTTCAACGATTCCCGACGTGCGTCAGGCCAGAGCGTCGGTGATCGGGCGGAACTTCATGCGGGTCTCGGCGAGCTCGGACTCGGGAACGCTGTCGGCCACGATGCCGGCGCCCGCCCAGGCCGTGACCGCGCCCTCGGCCGTGACCTCGGCGCTACGGAGTCCGACGGCCCACTCGCCGTCGCCGTTGCCGTCGATCCAGCCGACGGGTCCTGCGTACCGACCGCGGTCGAAGGGCTCCAGGTGCTCGATGAGCGCAAGGGCGTCGGCGGTCGGAGTGCCGGCCACTGCCGCGGTCGGGTGAAGAGCATCGACGAGATCGAGCGCGCTGGAGGAGTCGCCCAGAATTCCTCGCACGTCCGTCGCGAGGTGCCAGAGATTCGGCAGGCGGAGCGTGAACGGGGCGGCGCCCGCCGTCAGCTCCCGTGTGTGGGGCTCGAGTTCCCGGACCAGACTGGCGAGAGCGAAAGCGTGCTCCGAGCGGTCCTTCGGACTCTCGAGCAGAGCGGCCTCCACGTCCGCGTCGGCGAGGGGATCCTCGCCTCGTGCGGCCGTGCCGGCCAACACCCTCGCCGAGATCTCGCCCCGATCGACCGCGACCAGCGTCTCCGGACTGGCGCCGAGGAATCCGTCCACGGCGAAGCCCCAGCAGTCCGGGTACCGCTCGGTGAGCGCACCCAGCATCCGACGCAGGTCCGCCCCCGGCGGGAGCCGCCCCTGCAGATCGCGCGCGATCACGACCTTGGACAGCTCACCCGCCCGGATCGTCTCCACCGCGGCAGCGACCGCCGCGCGGTACCCGTCCGGCGGCAGCGCACCCGGCGAGAGCGGCACGTGGTACTCCGCCCCCAGCGGCTCCTCGCCCGGCGTATCCGGTCCCTCCGCCTCGCCGATCGTGATCCGCGTCAGCCATGACCGGCCGTCGCGCGTCCCGATCACGGTGCGCGGCACGATCAGCACGCTCGTCGCCTCGGATCGGCTCGAGAAAGCGAAGGTCCCGAACGCGACCAGCCCCGTCCCGGGTAGTCCGACCCGGTCCTCCACCGTCGCCGCGTCGCAAAGCCGACGCCAGGCCGCCGCGGCATCCCGCAGCCGTTCCGGGCCCGAGAACTCGAGGCGCAGGGCCTCGCCGCGTCCGCTGAGCCCGGCGCCGTCGCGCTGCCAGAGGAGGGGCCGCCTCGGGTCGGAGTGGGAGAGGAGCGACGGCGGAGAGTCCAGTGGAGTCGTCTCCGCACGCAGCAGGGGGGTTCCAGCGCCGATGAGCGTCACCTCAGCAGGGTACGCCCGCGCCAGAGGATGGGACGTCCCATGCCGCGGGGCTCGGGGCGCAAGGCTCCGTTGCTACCGTGATCCGGTCCGGGGCCGCCGCGCGAGGCGGAGCGGGGCGGTCCCGGCGCTTCCCCAGGGGGGAGCGCGCCGACCGGGCGCGGGACGGCGGATGCACAGCCGCCGTCCCTCGTCTCGCCGTAGACTTGCGGATCGTGACGAAGGCAGACCTCACCAAACGGCCCGACGAGGTCGCCTCGATGTTCGACACCGTGGCTCCCGCTTACGACCTGGTGAACGGACTCCTCTCGGTGGGGAACGACCGGCTCTGGCGGATCGCGACCACTCGCGCCGTCAACCCTGCTCCCGGTGAGCGCATCCTCGACATCGCGGCCGGCACCGGAACGTCGAGCGCGTCGCTGGCGCGGTCGGGCGCCCAGGTCGTCGCAGCCGACTTCTCCCCGGGGATGATCGCCGTCGGCCGTCGCCGTCAGGCGGGCAACGACCGGATCGAGTTCGTCCAGGCCGACGCGATGGACCTCCCGTTCGAGGACGAGTCGTTCGACGCCGTGACCATCTCGTTCGGTCTGCGCAACGTGGCCGAGCCGAGGACGGCGCTCGCCGAGTTCCTGCGTGTGCTGAAGCCCGGCGGCCGGGTCGTGATCTGCGAGTTCTCGACTCCGCCGATCGCTCCGCTGGCCGCCGCGTACGACTTCTACCTGTCGACGGTCATGCCCGCCGTCGTGCGCCTCGCGTCGTCGAACAATCCTGCGTACGACTATCTCGGCGATTCCATCCGGGCCTGGCCGGAGCAGAGCGTCGTCGCCGCCTGGCTCCGCGCGGCGGGCTTCGAGCGCGTGGCCTACCGCGATCTGACCGCTGGCATCGTGGCGCTGCACCGCGGCGTCAAGCCGATCGCGGCGACCCGATGACGACCGGGGTCCGCACAGGCCGAGACGTTAGGGTTTCCCTGTGAACGCCACTGCGCCCGTCGCCCGTCGCAGCCCGTCTCTGACGGCGCAGCTCGGCCTCTCCGAGCGCATCTTCTCCTCCTCGTCGGACCGGGCTCTCGCCCGCACGATCGACGCGGGTCTGGAGCAGGTCGAGGAGGGTCTCGTCCGGCAGCTGTCCTTCGCGGACGCTGTGGCCGACGTCTCCACCCGGTACCTCCTCGAGGCGGGCGGCAAGCGCGTGCGCCCGATGCTCACCCTCCTGGCCGCGTCGCTGGGCCGCGGCAACACGCCGCAGGTCCTGCTCGGTGCGCAGGCGATCGAGATCACGCATCTCGCATCGCTCTACCACGACGACGTCATGGACGAGGCGGAGAAGCGCCGCGGCGTCCCGTCGGCGCAGACCGTGTGGGGCAACAACGTGGCCATCCTGACGGGCGATCTGCTCTTCGCCCGCGCGAACCAGCTGATGGTCGAGCTCGGCGACAAGGCGATCCGGCTCCAGGCCGACACGTTCGAGCGGCTCGTCCTCGGGCAGCTGCACGAGACGGTCGGCCCGACCGACGGCGAGGACCCGGTCGAGCACTACCTGTCCGTCCTGGCCGACAAGACCGGGTCCCTGATCGCCGCGGCGGGCCGCACGGGAGTCGCGTTCTCGGAGGCTCCGGAGGAGTACGAGGAGGCCATGCGCGTCTTCGGCGAGAAGATCGGCGTCGCGTTCCAGATCGTCGACGACGTCATCGACCTCTCTCCCCAGCCGGAGGAGACCGGCAAGAACCCCGGCACGGACATCCGCGCCGGCGTGTCGACGCTGCCGATCCTGCGCCTGCGCGAGCGCGCCTCCTCGGACAGGGACGCCGCGGCTCTCCTCGCCCGCATCGAGAGCTATGTGAGCCGCTCGAACGACGCCATCGCGCACACGGAGGAGCAGAGCGCCGACATCTCGGACGCCATCGCTCAGCTGCGCGATCACGACGTCACCGCGCAGACCCTCGCCGAGGCCCACCGGTGGGCCGACGAGGCCGTCGCCGCCCTCGCTCCGCTGCCCGACGGCTCCGTCCGCAAGGCGCTGACGCGCTTCGCCGACACCGTCGTCGAGCGCAACGGCTGACCCCGATCGTCGCGGCGCGCCCTGCGCCGCAGGAATGAGACCGGTTGTGCGCTGCGGCGCCCCGGCAGGAGGAACGCAATGACCAAGCTCAGGCTGGCCATCGTCGGCGCGGGTCCCGCGGGCATCTACGCCGCCGACCTCATGATCAAGGCCGAGAAGAAGTACGACGTCTCGATCGATCTGTTCGAGCACCTGCCCGCGCCCTACGGCCTGGTCCGCTACGGCGTCGCGCCCGATCACCCGCGCATCAAGGGGATCATCACCGCGCTGCGGGAGGTGCTCGACCGGGGCGACATCCGCATCTTCGGCAACGTGCACTTCGGGACCGACATCACGCTCGAGGATCTCAAGCGGCACTACCACGCCGTGATCTTCGCGACCGGCGCCGTTCGGGACGCTCCGCTCGACGTCCCGGGTGTCGAGCTCGAGGGCTCCTACGGTGCGGCCGACTTCGTCAGCTGGTTCGACGGCCACCCCGACGTGTCGCGCACCTGGCCGCTGGAGGCGTCCTCCGTCGCTGTCATCGGCAACGGCAACGTCGCGCTCGACGTCTCGCGGATGCTGGCGAAGCACGCCGAGGACCTCCTGCCCACCGAGGTCCCGCCGAACGTCTACGAGGGGCTGAAGGCGTCTCCTGTCACCGACGTGCACGTCTTCGGGCGCCGCGGTCCCGCTCAGGTGAAGTTCACGCCGCTGGAGCTGCGCGAGCTGGGCGAGCTGCGCGACGTCGACATGATCGTCGCCGACGAGGACTTCGACCTCGATCCCGCTTCGGAGGCCGCCATCGCGACCAACAAGCAGGTCATGGTCATCAACCGGGTGCTCAACCAGTGGCGCACCCGTGAGGTCGGGAGCGCCTCGCGTCGTCTCCACCTGCACTTCTGGGCGAAGCCGCTCGAGTTCGTGGACGACGGATCCGGTCGGGTCGGCGCGATCCGGTACGAGCGCACCGAGCCGGACGGCGAGGGCGGAGTGCGCGGCACGGGTGAGATCCGCGAGGTCCCGGTGCAGGCCGTGTACCGCGCGGTCGGCTACTTCGGCTCGCCGCTCGACGGCCTCCCGTTCGACGAGATGCGCGGCGTGATCCCGAACCGCGAGGGCCAGGTCCTGGACGACGAGGACCAGCAGGTCCACGGCGTGTACGCGACCGGCTGGATCAAGCGCGGACCGGTGGGCCTCATCGGGCACACCAAGTCCGACGCCATGGAGACCGTCGCGCACGTGCTCAACGACCAGGCGTCCTGGTGGACGCCCGAGCACCCCGAGGAGGCGGCCGTGGTCGCCCTGCTCGAGGAGCGGGAGATCGCCTACACGGATCTCGACGGCTGGCACCGGCTGGACGAGCACGAGATGGCGCTCGGCGAGCCCGAGGGCCGTGCGCGGGTGAAGGTCGTTCCTCGCGAGGACATGATCGCGATCTCGCGGGCGGAGCCGGTCGCGCTCTGACGCGTGCTCTCCGAACGGCCCTCCGGTGCACTCCGGGGGGCCGTTCGTCGTTCCGGCGCGGACGCCGCGCACCTCCTCTAGGATTCGGGCACCGCTCTGGACGGAGACAGCATGACCACGGCCTCGCCCCACGACGTCATCCGGGTGCGCGGTGCGCGCCAGAACAACCTCCGGGGGATCGACGTCGACATCCCGAAGCGGAGGATCACCGTGTTCACCGGTGTCTCGGGCTCCGGCAAGTCGTCGCTCGTCTTCGGCACCATCGCCGCCGAGTCCCAGCGCCTCATCAACGAGACCTACTCCGCCTTCGTGCAGCAGTTCATGGGGTCGCCGGCCCGCCCGGACGTGGAGTCGCTCGACGGACTGTCGGCCACGATCGTCGTCGATCAGGAGCGGATGGGGTCGAACGGCCGGTCCACGGTCGGCACGGCGACCGACGCGTACACGATGCTGCGGATCCTCTTCAGCCGGATCGGCGACCCGCACGCGGGCACGAGCGGTGCGTTCTCCTTCAACCTCCCGGAGGGGATGTGCCCCCGGTGCGAGGGAACGGGCCGGGTGTCGAGCATCGACCTCGACGCGCTGATCGACCGCTCGAAGTCGCTCGAGGGCGGTGCTCTCGACGCGATCCCCAACTTCGTCGTCGGCGGCTGGTACTGGAAGGGCCTCGCCGAGTCCGGCCTCTATCCGGCCGATGTGCCGATCGCAGACTTCACGCCCGAGCAGATGGACGCGTTCCTCCACCGTCCGGCCACCAAGATGGCCATCGCCGGGATGACGATGACCTACGAGGGCCTCCTGGTGAAGGTCACCCGCCTCTACCTGGCGAAGGAGGCGGCCCAGCCGCACATCCGCGCCTTCGCCGAGCGGGTGGCCACCTTCGCCGCCTGTCCCGAGTGCGGAGGCGGCCGGCTCACCCGGGCGGCGCTGGAGTCGCGCATCGGGGGCCGGAACATCGCCGAGTGCGCCGCGCTGCAGGCGACCGACCTCGCCGCGTGGCTCCGCGGACTGCAGGCGCCGTCCGTCGTTCCGATCGTCGAGACCCTCCTCGGGACGCTCGACGCCCTCGTCCAGGTCGGCCTCGGCTACCTGTCGCTCGATCGGGAGTCGGGCACCCTCTCGGGCGGTGAGGCGCAGCGGGTCAAGATGGTGCGGCATCTGGGGTCGAGCCTCACGGACGTCACCTACGTCTTCGACGAGCCGACGGCGGGTCTGCATCCGCACGACGTCTCGCGGATGATCGAGCTGCTGCGCCGCCTGCGGGACAAGGGCAACACCGTCCTGGTGGTCGAGCACAAGCCGGAGATCATCGAGATCGCCGATCACGTGGTCGACCTCGGTCCGAGGGCCGGCGCGCACGGCGGCGAGCTGCGGTTCGAGGGGACGGTGGCGCAGCTGCGCACGTCGGACACCCTGACGGGCCGTCATCTCGGTCACCGCGTCCCGCTGAAGGAGGCCGTGCGCCGTCCGACCGGGGCGGTGGAGATCCGCGGGGCCTCCACGCACAACCTCCGCGGCGTCGACGTGGACGTCCCGCTGGGCGTGCTGACCGTCGTCACCGGAGTCGCCGGCTCGGGCAAGTCGTCGCTCCTGCACGGCTCGCTCGCGGGTCGGCCGGGCGTGGTGGTGGCCGACCAGTCGCCGATCCGCGGCTCGCGGCGCAGCAATCCGGCGACCTACACCGGGGTCCTCGACGCGATCCGGGCGGCCTTCGCGAAGGCGAACGGTGTGAGACCGGCGCTCTTCAGCGCGAACTCGGCAGGCGCCTGCCCCGTCTGCAAGGGGGCCGGGATGATCTTCACCGAGCTGGGCCCCGCCGCGACGGTCTCGTCGGTCTGCGAGGAGTGCGACGGCAAGCGGTTCACCGCTGAGGTGCTCGAGTACCGCCTCCGCGGGAGGAACATCCACGAGGTGCTCTCGATGCCGATCGTCGACGCCGCGGAGTTCTTCGCGAGCGGACCGGCGCACACGGTGCTCGCCCGTCTCGTCGACGTCGGTCTCGGCTACCTCACGCTCGGACAGCCGCTGAACACGCTGTCCGGGGGCGAGCGTCAGCGCCTCAAGCTCGCGATCAACATGGCCTCGTCCGGATCCGTCTACCTGCTCGACGAGCCGACCACGGGCCTGCACCTCGCGGACGTCGACACACTGCTCGGACTGCTCGACCGGCTGGTCGACTCCGGGAACTCGGTCGTGGTGATCGAGCACCACCGCGCCCTGATGGCGCACGCGGACTGGATCATCGACGTGGGGCCCGGAGCCGGGCACGACGGAGGGACGATCGTCTTCGAGGGGACTCCGGTCGGGCTCGCGGCGGCGGACACGCTGACCGGACGCGCCCTCGCCGAGTACGCGCGCTGAGGCGCACGGAGCCGCGACGTCCGCGGGTCAGCGCGAGAACGGGCCGGACAGGGCCGCCCACTGCAGGAGCATGATCGTCTTCGCGTCGACGATCTGCACGCCGATCTGGGTCAGCGCCTCGTCGAACGAGAGCTCGAGGACCTCGATGTCCTCGCCCTCGTCGGCGAGTCCCGCGAACGCTCCGCTGCGGGTCCCCGCGCGGTAGCGCCCGGCGTAGAAGTGCAGCTTCTCGGTGACCGAGCCGGGGCTCATGAACGCGTCGAACACGTGCTCGAGCCGGCCGACCTCGAGTCCGGTCTCCTCGGACGCCTCGCGGCGGGCGCCCTCCTCGGGCCCGTCCTCGTCCAGGAGACCGGCGGGCACTTCGAGGAGCATCCCGTCGAGGTCGCCGTTCACGTACGCGGGGTAGCGGAACTGCCGGATCAGGACGACGGTGCGCGCGTCGGCGTCGTAGAGCAGGACCGCCGCGCCGTTACCCCGGTCGTAGGTCTCGCGCTGCTCGCTGGTCCAGCTGCCGTCGCGGTGCCGGTAGTCGAAGCGGGTGGTGCGGAGGACGTACCAGTCGCTCGAGAGGAGGGTGACCTCCTTCACGACGACGTCGGGGTTCCCGACGAGGTCGAGGCCCTCCCGGTCGAGTCCGGTGCGGCCCCGCCGGTCGGGCTCGTCGATGCCGGCGGTCACGCGCGTGCTCCCGTGTGCGTCATTCCTCAGCGGAAGTTGACGAACTGGAGGTCGAGCTCGAGGTCGGCTCCGCGCAGGAGCGCCATGGTCGCCTGGAGGTCGTCGCGGCTCTTCGAGGAGACGCGGAGCTCGTCGCCCTGGATCTGCGACTTGACCGACTTCGGCGCCTCGTCGCGGATGAGCTTGTTGATCTTCTTCGCGTGCTCCTGGTCGATGCCCTCCTTGAGGGTGGCCTCGATCCGGTACTCCTTTCCGGACGCGAAGGGCTCGCCCGCGTCGAGGCTCTTGAGGCTGATGCCGCGCTTGATCAGCTTCGACTGGAAGACGTCGAGGATGGCGTTCGCCCGCTCCTCGGTGTTGGCCTTGATCAGGATCTTCTCGCCGCTCCAGGCGATCGAGGCGCCGACGTTCTTGAAGTCGTAGCGCTGCTCGACCTCCTTGTGGGCCTGGTTCAGGGCGTTGTCCGCCTCCATCTTGTCGATCTTGCTGACGACGTCGAACGTTGAATCTGCCATGGCTCCGAGTTTAGCTTTCAGGCGTGGCGGAGCCCGGCCCCAGGCGCGGCTGGTACCTCTGAGGGGTGCGCCGCCTCCCCGTTCTCGTCCTCGTCCCGCTCGCCGGCCTCCTCCTGGCCGGCTGCGGCCAGCGGCCGCCCGCGCTGACGGTCGAGGAGGGCCTGTCCACCGTCCCTCCCGCGGCGACCGCTCCCGTCGCGGCCGACCCCGTCGTGCTGGAGGATCCCGAGCAGGCCGCGGCGACGCCGGTGCGACTGCTCGCCGACGAGGCGTGGCTGGGCACGGCGTCCGAGGGGAGCGGCATCCCGCTGCGTGCGCTCACCGCCTACGCGGGCACGGCCCTCCTCACGGCGTCGGTCGACCCCGACTGCCGGTTGGACTGGGCGACCCTGGCCGGCATCGGCTACGTCGAGAGCAGGCACGGCACGATCGACGGCGGCGAGCTGGGCGAGGACGGGCGGCCGACGGAGCCGATCTACGGTCCGCGCCTGGACGGAGCGCGCTTCGACCGGGTCCCCGACAACGACGGCGGGGCTCTGGACGGCGACGCCGAGGTCGACCGGGCGATGGGTCCGCTGCAGATCATCCCGGCGACGTGGATGGCGTGGGCGTCGAGCGGATGGGATCCGCAGAACGTGGACCAGCAGGCGGTGACCGCCGCCCGGTACCTCTGCGACGCCGGCGGCGACCTCTCGACGGAGTCGGGATGGCGGGCGGCGATCGCGGCATACAACCCGGCCGGGAGCTACGCGGGGAAGGTCGCGGAGGCGGCGTCCCGCTACGCGGCGGAGGCGGACTGAGGCCGCGCGGCACCGATTTCCGATCCGCCGGTCGCGTGGGTATCCTTGCTGAGCGCCTCCGGTTGTGAACACGCGGTCGGGTGCGCCACGGCGAGTTACCCTAGCGGCCAAAGGGATCTGACTGTAAATCAGACGGCGTAGCCTTCGGGGGTTCGAATCCCTCACTCGCCACCGAGCAGGAACATCCAGCAGACGCCCCGGCATCACGAGATGCGCGGGGCGTTCCGCATGTCGGGGGATCGCCCTTCCGGCGGAGCGCCTTTCCGGGGGAGCGCCTTTCCGGGGGAGCACCGGTCCGGCGGATCGCCGGACCGGGCCTCTTCGTCCCGTCGCACCTCGCGCGCCGTCGGCCCGGCCCGCGCCGTCGCCTCAGCCCCGCGCCTCCTGCTCCAGGAACGCTGCGAGGGAGAGCGGCGGCCGTCCGGTCAGCCGCTCGACGTCGGACGAGACGTGCTTCAGCTGTCCGGCGGCGATCGCGGAGTAGGTGCTGACCCAGGCGTCCAGCTGCCAGTCCGGTGCGTTCCAGCGGCGGCGTGACGCGTACGCCTCCTCGAGGGTCTCGTCGACGTACACGGCGGGGCGGCCCGCCGCCGTCAGGGTCGCCGCGACCTCGTCGAGGGTGAGGGCCTCGGGCCCGGTCAGCTCGTAGGCGGCTCCGCGGTGCTCGGAGGGGGAGCGGAGGACCGCGGCGGCGGCGCGGGCCACGTCCTCGCGCGCGACGACGGCGGCACGGCCCGATCCCGCGGGTCCGCGGATCGCGCCGTCGTCGCCGAGCATCGCGGGCAGGAAGTCGAGGTAGAGGTTGTCGCGGAGGAACGTCCAGCCCATGCCCGAGCGGCGGATCGCGTCCTCGGTGGCCGCGTGGTCTCGGGCGAGGGTGAAGACCGCGTCGGGTGCGGCTCCGGCGAAGGAGGTGTAGACGACGTGCTCGACACCCGCGGCGGCGGCTGCACCGACGAACGCGAGGTGCTCGGCGCGGCGCTCCTCGTTCTCGGAGGCGGAGACCATCAGGAGGAGGCGCACGCCCTCGAGCGAGTCGCCCGCGTCGGCGAAGGAGGAGCGCACCACCTCGGCCCCGGGGAGCTCGGGCGCGCGGGACGGGTCGCGGACCAGCAGGCGGAGGGCGTGACCGGCGTCGGCGAGCTCGCGCGCGACGCGACCGCCCACGGCTCCGGTGGCTCCCGTGAGGGCGATAGGGGTGCTCATCCCCCCATGATGGGCCCGATCCCTAGGCTGGGGCCATGAGCGACAACGCCCCCCTCCTCGCCATCGCCCGCTCGATCGCCGTCGAGGCGGCGCACCTCGCCCGCCAGCGGCGGCAGGACGGTGTCGAGATCGCCGCGTCGAAGTCGTCCCCGGAGGACGTGGTGACGGCCGCGGACCGGGAGGTCGAGGAGCTGATCCGCAGGCGCCTGGCCGAGGCGCGTCCGGACGACGGCTTCCTCGGCGAGGAGTCGGGGTCGGGGGGCGGCACGAGCGGGCTGACCTGGGTCGTCGATCCGATCGACGGGACCGTCAACTACCTCTACGGCATCCCCTCCTACGCGGTCAGCATCGCTGTGGTGGAGGGGGAGCCGGATCCCGCGACCTGGACCGCGCTCGCCGGCGCGGTCGTGAACGGAGCGACGGGCGAGGTGACCACGGCCAGCCGAGGCGGGGGAGCCGAGCGGGACGGAGTCGCGCTGCAGGTCTCGGCTCCCTCCTCCCTCTCGCTCGCGCTGGTCGGCACCGGCTTCGGCTACGACGCGGGCCGCCGGATGCGTCAGGGCGCCGTGGTGCAGGAGCTCCTGGGCTCGGTCCGCGACATCCGCCGCATCGGCTCGGCGGCGCTCGACCTGTGCTCGGTGGCCACCGGGCAGCTGAACGCGTACTACGAGCGGGGCTTGAACCCGTGGGACCTCGCTGCGGGCGCCCTCATCGCCGAGGAGGCGGGTGCGCGGGTCGCGGGACTCGACGGCGCATCCTTCGGCTCCGGGCTGCTCATCGCGGCACCGGATCCTCTCTTCGCCGAGCTGGAGGATCTGCTGCGCCGCCTGCGCGCGGACGAGGTGTAACCGCTCTCCCAGGCGGAGCCGACACGGATTCCGTGCGCCGAGAGGCGGACCGGCGCAGGATCCCGCCGGGGCTCGCCGCGCGTCGTGCCCCGATCGCGCCTGTGCGCGGCGGCCTCTGGCCGGATCCCGCCGACCGTGGTTATCCTTTATGAATTCGTGATGTTCGCACAGGCTGCGCTCACGGAGCCGAGCGGTGCCTCTCCCTGGAGGCCCGCTCGTCCCCTGCCCCCGACGGAAGACATCGATTTCGTGAGCCCCGATTCGCCCGCCCTCCGCGACATCATCGACTCCTCCGTCGAGGCCTTCGCCGCCGTCGGCGCCCCGTCGACCTGGGTGCTGTCGAACCACGACGTCGTGCGCCAC
>NZ_PSUZ01000035.1:0-25649 GCF_002932095.1 Rathayibacter sp. AY1G1 | reverse complement strand
GTTGACGCGAGAGCGACCCAGGACACAACGGAGCTAGAGCCGGTCGAGGTCGATCTCCTGGTGTCCACCTGCCGAACGCTAGGGCAGCCGACGGCGCTGGACAACGAAGCCGGAATGAACAAGAGGTGGACGTGAATCCGTCCGGCGACGGACGGCCGTGCCCCTTCAAGGAGTTGCCGGTGGACTCCCGAGCGCAGCGTCGTCGTGTCTCGTTGCCCTGCGGTCGGGGATCGAGGAGCGGGGAGGGGGAGGCGCCGGCTGGTGGACCGACAGGTCGGCTTCGCTTGCAGTTCCCGCAGCGGAGGATCGCCATGCTCACCGGCGGTGCCGACTCGCTGCCCGTGAGGGGAGCTCTCGCTGAGCTGGCGGATGAGCCGATCGGCGATCGGGTTCAGCCGGTGAGCCGGCGGACCTGTTCAGCGGAGAGCTGGCGGTCGGCGAAGAGCACGACTCGTGCGGTCGGGTCTGGGCTGTGCGCGTCCGGACCCTCCCATCTGAGCGCGAGGCCGAGTCGCTCGATGGTGCGGCGGGAGCGTGCGTTGCGTTCTGCGACGACCGCGGTGACGGGCAGCTCCGGTCGGAGGCGGTGGGCGAGTTCGATGCCGGCGAGGGCGACCTCCTGCGCGTAGCCCTTGCTCCAGTGGTCGGGGTGGAGGGTGAACGCCACATTCCAGGCTGCATCGGAGAGCAGAGTGCATCCACCCATTCCGATCAGATCACGGCTGTCGATGGGGGAGTCGCGCCGGCGGATCACCCAGCTGCTGAGTCCGTCCCGTGTCCACTGGGTCCTTCGATACGCGATCACGGCCCGGGTCTGATCGGCGGAGAGATGGAGGAGGAGCGGATCCTCTTCCGCGATCCGCGGATCGGTGTAGAGGCGGAACAGCTCGTCCAGGTCGGTCTCGGCGGGCCGGCACAGTCGGAGCCGGTCGGTGAGCACGTCGAGGTCCCGTGGGGCACAGGCCTGTCCGTCGCTCACGCTCATGGGATGAGGTTGCCATGACCCGACCGCTCGACCAGCGTTGAGTGCGCATGTGATCCGGTCGCGCGAGGTGGCCCGTACGGGGATCGGTGGCCGGAGGTCCTCAGTTGCTGACGTGAGTCAGAGTCCGCGCGTACTCGATCATCGGATGACCACCGAGCGGATGCGGCGCGGGATCCCCGTGAGGCTCGAAGCCGGACGCCTTGTAAAGCCCTTCCGCCCGATCGTTTCCGGCGCGGACGTGCAGCTTCAGGACGAGGTAGCCGAGCTGAGAGGCGGACTGGACCGCGTCGTCGAGCAGTGTCCGGCCGAGCCCGCGCCCTGTCTCGCTCGGTGCGACGGCGAGCAGTTCGAGCAGCGCACTGTGTCGGCCCGGACCATCGCCCGTGTCGACGGTGAGAGCGAACCCGAGGGGATCCGAGCCGATGACGGCGAACCGAACGAGAGGCCGGTGGAACTTCGCTCGAGCCCTCTCGGCGACCGCGTCGTCCTGACTGCATCCGTCTCGTGCTCTGAGTGCCTCCAGCCAGAGGTCGATGCAGGGCCCGCGATCGTCAGGCGAACCGGCTCGGATCTTCATGCGCTGAGGCTATCGAGGCAGCCATCGGACATGTTCCGAATCCGAGTCGCGTCCTCGTTGTGGACGCCGGCTCGCCGGCTGACGCTGGACAGCAGCTCGCCGAGGCGTGGTCGTGTCACCGAACGAGACGTCGGGCGAAGGACCGGCACATGCTCCGAGGGGCGGGCGTGCGCGAGGAGCGATTCGTACAGTGGAGGTATGAGTGTGATGAAGGAGACGGGTACCGCGCGGCGGAGCGGACGAGGGTGGACGCGGGCTGCGTTCGTGCTGGGCGTTCTCGCCGTCGTGTCCTACGCCGTCGGATACCTGGCGGTGGCCCACCTGTGGGTGGGCGATCCCCTGGTCATCGGAGTCGCGACCACGCTGCAGTACCTTCTCCCGCTGGCCGGCGTCCTCGTCGGTCATCAGGCGCGACGACACGTCGGTCCTCGCTGGGAGTCGACGGTGGGACTCGTGCTCTCCTACCTCTTCCTGGCCTTTGCCGTGGTGCCGGTCGTCATCGGCTTGGCCGGACTGCTGCTGGCACGCTGATCGATCGACGACCCGGATCATTCAGCGGTTCACGCGATTCGCCGCCGTCTGAACGATCGGCAGCTTCTTCGCACGAAGGGTGGCGGCGAGGAGCCAGCCGAGGAGGGAAGCGATTCCTGCCGTGACTGCATATTCCGTGATGAGGCCCGCGGAGGAGGGCCAGGTCGCGTTTCCCGACGCGAGTACCAGCGCGGTGGAGGCGGCGGCGCCGATCACGAGTCCCAGACCCAGGAACGCGGCCGCCCGCCCGACGCGCGGGAAGCGGAGTGTCCGCCGGTCGAGCCAGAGACTCGAGGGAAGCCACAGGAGTGCGCCCGCGACAGTGAACGCAGCTGCCGTGCCCGCGATGAGCCCTGCTGCGGACCCGCCCGATACATCCCAGCTGCCCACAGTTCGCAGCAGCGCAAGGACCGCAACGGCAGGCCACGCCAGAATGCCCCATGCCAGTTCTCGTGTTTCCATGAGCATCATGGTCCGGCACGTCGGTGAACACGCCATGAATCAGAAGGTTCAGCACTCCACGATCATGTGTTCCGTAAGGGGATCGTTGAGCGGGCCATCTTCGTCGTCCGCGTGGACTCATCCCTCCACAGGACCGGGGCACGTCTCGGGGCTGAAATCGGAGGTTGCGGTGGTTGCGTCCGGGCAGAGGCCGGTGGTCCAACCGTGATCATCCGCGTAGGAGTTGTATTCGTTTGTCAGAGAGAAGACGATCCCTGCGTTCCAGGGTGCCGTGTAGGCGAAAGAGACGACGGGATCCCCTTCATCCGTGAGAGAACTCCAGGCGAGCTCCGCCTCCTCGCCCGCTGCTGCTGCCGTGTCGAGGCATGCGACCGCGTTGATGGGCACGAGCTCGGTTTGATCAAGCACGAACTCTCCGCAGGTGTCGGCAGCGTTGCCTTCCTGCACGATCAGCGGCGCGTCGCGCAACGCGCGAGCTGCCCGGATCGGATCACCCTCCGGAGCTGGTGAACCTGAGCACGCGGCGAGCATCAGTGCGCCAGCAGCAATGAGCGCCGTAGCGGCGCAATGCGGTCCCGCCATTCCCTCGCCTGTTCGTTTCACGGCGCCACCGTACTCAAGACCGCGCCTTTGTCTACTTGCAACCGGCAGGCGGGGCCAGCACCGTCCCGTATCGGGATCGTTCAGCGGGACTACTCGTGCATGAGGTCTTTGGGTCGGCAGAGTACTTCGGGTGTGTAGAACACGGTGCGGGATCGGTTGGCGAGGGCGTAGTGCTTGGCGTCGTGATCTCCTCGCGGGCCCCATTCGTTGATGTAGGGCTCGAGAGCGTCCCAGTTCGCATAGCGGCGGGCGGAGTTGGTCTTGCCGACACCAGCATCACCGTGACAGATGCCGATGGTTCGTTCCTTGCGGACGGCGTTGGCGAACTCGGTGAAGCGTCGGTGCTCTTTGGTCACGATGAAGGCCTGGTTCATCACTCGTCCTCTTCATAGGTGCGTAGCCGGCGCCGATGGGGAACGGGCGCGACGCTGTGCGGCTCCTCCCGGACGGTGGCGGTGGGAATGCGGTCGTTGATGACGTGCCGGAGTTGTCGTCGGCGGGCGCGGCGGGCGGCTTCGATGTCGCGGAGGCTGAGTCGGAGGTTGGGGTGAGCTTCGTCGACGGCAACACAGACGAAGGTGTCGCGGTCGTAGACCCGGATCTCTGAGACGTCACGTGGGTCATATCGAATCGTGACGGTGTGCCCGACGAAGGGTGCGAGCGTCGGGGCGAGGTAGCGCTGGCCCTGGAAGTGAATGCCATCGCGCTGCGCGACGCGATTCTTCGGAACAGTGAGAAGAAGCCCATCGAGCTGTTCGAGGCTGTCAGGCATACGCGGGAGCCAGCCGTCAGCAACCCATGCGTCTCGCGGAGAGGCTTCGAGCTCGCGATGCGGGCGCTCGTTGTAGGTCCTGACGAAGGCGCCGATCGCCTGGTCGAGGGCCGCCAGATCAAGTACTGGGTGGGGGCTTCTGCTGCCGGGCCCGAGGTGCCCCGGGAGGGTAGCGAGGAGTTCGGTGTTGATGGTGCGGAAGAAGCGTTCGATCTTGCCGCGGCCCTGGGGTCTGCCGACGATGGAATGGATGATGCGGATGCGCAGCTCGATGGCGGTGCGCTCGAGGTGGTGGCTGGTGAAGTCGGAGCCGTGGTCGACGTGGAGAACGTCAGGTATCCCGCACATAGCCCACGTCGGGTCGGGCTTTCTCCAGATCGCCTGACGGAGAGCAAGTGCTGTGTTCATCGCGGACGGTGCCCCGGCGAAGACGATGTAGCCGCAGATCGCGCGCGAATAGTCGTCCATCACGATCGTCAGCCACGGCCGATCGGGCGCGCCCCCGGTGCCCATGATGAGGATGTCGAGTTCGGTGTGATCCGCCTGCGACATGTGGTTGGGACGTTCGGCGCGTCGGCGAAACACCAGCTCGTGCTTGTCTCGATAGGCGGCCGGTCCTTCCAACGCGAGTGTTACGAGCGCCGGGTCTAGAGCTTGCACGATTTCCCTGACGGTGGCGTAGCTCGGCGCCGACAGGCCATGATGATCTGCTTCAGCGCTTGCTAGGCGGTGCAGCGTGGTCAGCGCTGGTCGCGGCCTGCTCAAAGCCAGTCGTTCGATGAACGCCACGAGCTCAGGCGGCGTTCGACGTACACCAGCGTCCGATCGCTGGTGCGGATCGAGAGCAGTGACGCCGCTTTCTCGGTAGAGCTGATGCCAGCGCTGTAGTGTGCGGAGGCCGATGCCGATGTCTCGTGCGAGGGCGGCGAGGGGTATCTGATCTTCGACGTGAAGTCGGAGAATTCGCCACCGCTCGTCACCGTCTATGGCATTTGCTACATGGCGGTGCTCTCGCGGCCGGCGAGGGCTTGCTGGTGACGGTAGAGGGTGGCGCGACTCCAGCCAACGAGTCGTGCTGCGTCTTCGGCGGTGCGGCCCTTCGCTCGAGCATCGGAGGCGATGGCGAGCTTGTCGGCGATTACTGCAGGATCGGACAGTGGGCGGCCGAAGCGTGTGCCGTTCTGCCGCGCCGCTGCGATCCCCGCATTCACCCGCTCGACGATCAGTTCGCGCTCGTACTCGGCGAGGGTGGCCAGCATGTTGAGCATCAGCCGGCCCGTCGACGTCGCCGGATCGATGCCATCAGAGATAGACCGGACGTGGATGCCGCGGTCACGCAGCAGGTTCACCGTGTTCAGGACGTCCATCAAGGAGCGGCCAAGCCGATCAACTCGCCACACGACCACGGTGTCACCGGACTCTGCATGCTCGAGGAGCTTCTTCATCCCTCGGCGCTCGATCGCGGTCTTGCTCCCGGAGGTGACATCAGCGAACACGTCGCGCTTTTGAACGCCGACAGCCACCAGCGCGTCGAGCTGCAACTGCGCATCCTGACTCGATGTGCTCACGCGGGTGTATCCAAGAAGTCTCACTCGACCAGTGTGACTCACAAACTCCTCGCAGTCATGACCCTGAGACGGTTTCTGTTGAGACGCATTTTCGAGACATCTGCGACCTCGGAATCGCGCGGACCCGACACCGCGACAGCGATGCCGACCGGGCGTCTTAGAAAGCTGTTGTTTTCCGAGATGCAGTTGATGTTGCAGGTACGGTGTCTCCGTGCCGAATAGTTTCGCTCCCGTGGACCCCGTCGCGCTCACGCAGTCTTTGATCCGATGTGCTTCGGTCACTCCGAGCGACGACGGAGCCCTCGATGTCGTGGCAGGCGTACTTGAGAGCCTTGGCTTCATCGTTCATCGGCTGGACTTCGATGGCACCCCGAATCTCTACGCCCGCCGAGGAATCGACGGACCGCACCTGTGCTTCGCCGGTCACACCGATGTCGTTCCCCCAGGCTCTAACGAGTGGAGCTCCGACCCCTTCGATGCGACACTCCGCGACGGGACGATCATCGGTCGAGGTGCCAGCGATATGAAGGGCGCCATCGCCGCTTTCCTCGCAGCGGTCTCGCAGACGCAGCCCGAAGTGCTCGACCTTGGGTCGGTCAGCCTCCTGATCACCGGAGACGAAGAGGGGCCGGCCACGGGTGGCACCGTGCGTGTGCTCGAGTGGCTCGCCGATCGCGGCGACATGCCGGACTTCACCCTTGTCGGCGAAGCGACGAACCCGGAGCGGATCGGCGACGTGATCAAGATCGGACGGCGCGGAAGCCTTAACGCCAACCTGACGGTGCGCGGGTTCCAGGGGCACGTTGCCTACCCCCACCTCGTCGACAACCCGGTGCACCGCCTCATCCGCGTTCTCAACCGACTCGCCACAACACCACTCGACGAGGGGTCCGAGTGCTTCGAGCCGTCGAGTCTCCAGATCACCACGATCGACGTCGGCAATGCGGCGAACAACATGGTGCCCGCCGAAGCAACCGCGCATCTGAACATTCGCTTTAACGACCTTCATTCAGCCGAGAGCCTCGAGGGCTTGATCCGCCGGGCGGCACAAGAGTTCGCAACCGACTTCACCCTCTTAGTCGAGGTAAGTGGCGACCCCTTCATCACTGCTGGATCGAGCCACGTCGCGCTGTTATCCGAGGCGGTAACATCCGTGACCGGGCGAACTCCCTCGTTGGATACCGGCGGAGGAACTTCCGATGCGCGATTCATCGCCCACTATGGCGAGGTCGCCGAATTCGGCCTCATCAGCAGCACAATCCATCAGATCGACGAACACGTCGTGGTAAGCGATCTGCAGCAGCTCACAGTGATTTACCGCACGTTTCTCGCGAAATTCCTGACTCGCTGAAATCCTCGGTGATCCGACGCACGCGTAGCGCGACGTCAAGGAGCGATCAAAGACTGCCGCCACAAAGCGATCAACACCACACCCATGTGCTCATTGCTTCATTTACTCATTTGAGTTCCGGTCGGCGCCGTGCCGAAGGGGTGGTTGCACTCAGTCTACGGACGGGGCCGCCCCCGCCCTCCGATCCATTGAAGGATGCCGATCGTGACGACCGAAACCACGGCGACCAGAAGGAGGAAGGGAAGGGCACCTAGAACCAGGAACAGCACGAAGCTGTCTCCACCCTCGAGCCCGTCCATGACCGCAGCCGCGACTCTAGAAGAGTCAGGACGCCGGCGTGAGCGGCCCGGTCGTGAAGTCACTCCGACCGTCCCCGCCACAGACCTGGAAATCGGAGGGCGTGTCGATTCCCGGTCCGGCGCCGTCCGAGGTGACGAGCACCCGGACAGTCGTCGCGGTCGTCGGCGTGCAGTCGTACGCGCCGACCGCCGAGAGCTGGCCCTCCGCCTGCGCCGACTCACCCGGAGCGAGAGCCCCCGGGAACGCTTCCGCACCCGACGTGCCGGCGGTGGTGAGCTGCGTCCCATCGGCACCGAGCATCAGAACGCCCGGCCACCCGAAGTACGAGCACGCCTGATCCGAGGCGTTCGTGAGCACGATCGCGAACTCTTCCTGGCCCGCCCCGGAAAGCTCGGGCCGGTCCTCCACCGTGACCGTGAGCTGCGTGTCCCGGCATGGGTCCGCCGGCCACACCGGACCAGCCGCCGCCGCACCCGCAGTCGCGGTCGCCGCCGGAGTAGCGGGGGCGGACGTCGGGGCGGCGGTCGCGGTCGACGCCGGCGCGGCGGCCGACGTCGATGCCGGAGCCCCCGCCGTCGAACCGGCGCAACCGACGAGCGCGAACACCGGAACGGCGAGCAGCAGGGCGAGAGTCGAGTGGGAGGTCCGAGTCGTCGTCATCCGGCGAATCTACCTTTGACTGCTCACTCCCAGTGCGAGACGACGGGCGGCGGGACTTCCCGCTCGTGGTTGAGCACTCGAAAAGCGATCGCGAGGACGACGCAGACGCCGGCACCGATCAATGCGGCAGCGCCAGCCACCGTCATCCACAGCGGTTGGACAGCCGAACCGTCCACGCACAGCGGATTCCACAGGAAGCTCTCGGAGCTGGAGTAGCTTCCACGAACCTCGCACGCCTCTGCCGGATCCCACATGTAGAGAGAGGACATCAACCCGAGAGCGGCGGCGAAAACGGTGAAGATCACGGCGAAAACGAGGGGGATCGCGTGATCCGGCCGAGGAGACTGTCTAACGCTCATCGGGAGGGTGCCCCCCCGGAGTTGCCATCTCTCACCACTCATCGCCCAGCTTGCGGAGCCCGTTGTCCTCCGGCAGGGTCTGGCGCGAGTAGTCGTGCAGAACGTCGGGCGACGCAATTTCCTGTCCGTCACGTTCAACTTGACGGCTGGCCGCAATGACGACGAATGTCACGGCCACGATCAACGCCGCAGCAGTCGACAACGTCATCCATATCGGCTGAACGGTTGAACCATCTGAGCACAGCGGGTTCCAGAGGAACCCCTCTCCCGTCAGGCTGCCTCCGCCGCGGGTCCTGCACGTCTCGCTCGGGTCCCACATGTAAATGGAGGCTACGGCTCCCAGGGCGGCTGCAAGACCGCCGAAGACCAAGGCGAGAACGATGGGCGTCGCTGCACTCGGTTGCGGGGGCTCTCCAACGTTCATCGGGACATCATGCACTGCACTCCGAAGGATTGATCAAGAGCCGGAACGCCAGGCCCGGTATCGAGTACCCGCGGGGGGAGGTCATCGCGCCGCGACAGTGAGGTTCAGCTCTTCACCGACGCGCAGAATCTCGTCCGAAGGGAAGCGGAACGGGTTGAGGTAGAACAGGTCATCGGCCGTCATGCCGAATCGTGCCGCGACGTCCTCTGCGAGGTCGTTGCGAGCGACCGTGTACGACGTCGGCACTCCGTCCGTGGATGACACCTCGCCACGCGCTGCTGCACGTGGGCCGGCGTCCCGGGCCACGAGGGTGCTGCGCTGCGGCTCCACGTTCCACTGGACGTCAGCGATGGCGAGGATTTTGGTTGAGCAGTCGGGGTCGTCCTGCGGGCGGGTCGTGAGAACGAGTTGATTGATCGCTGTCGGGTCGCCATGGAACTCTGCGAGGTTCCGCCACGCTTTGTAGGGCTTCCCTGACTCCGCGTCCGCGAGACGCATCGGGAAATCGACGTCGAAACAGGTGGTATCCGCGTCGATCGGATCGAGCGCTCCCATGACCGCTACGGAACCGGAAGACGCGGTGGGGATGACGAGCTCGTCGGATGTCAGGGCCAGCCGGCCGTCCGCCGCGCTCAACTGGACGGCGCCGGTGGTCCCGTCGTTCCCGGTGAAGGTCGCTACGCCTAGGTCGCCGGTCAGTGGAGAGGTGGAGCCGTCTTCGGTGTTCGTCGCCGGTGGCGGAGTCGGTGGTGCAGGCTGCGCCGTGCATCCCGTCATGACCACTAGGCATGCCGCGACCGCGACCGTGTTGCGCACTTTCGAGAACGTCCCCACCGGCTCAGGTTAAGCGACGTCACCGCTTTCCTCGTGGTCGCGTCTCGGCCTGAAATGCTCAGCACCGTTCCGAAGGGGGAACGTCTGTCGCGGGCCAGCAGGAAGCCCAACGGCTCCTAGGCTGACCCGATGAGTTCCCCGGCACCGACCCGCCCATTCGTGGGTGTAGCGCGCATCGCGGTCGGTGCAGCCGCGGTCGCGGTGATCCTCCACACCTACGCGCTGAGTATCGTGGCCGGCGAGTCGAATCCGTTCGACTACTTCGGCTACTTCACGAATCAGACCAGCCTCCTCGCGAGCGCGGTGCTGATCGTCGCCGGATCGGTCGCGCTCGCCCGCCGTCCGACGCCGGTGTGGCTGAGCTACGTCCGCGGCGCGGCGACGGCCTACCTGATCGTCGTCGCCGTGATCTACAACACCCTCGTCCCCGGTACCGGCACGGCCCCGCCCTGGGTCAGCGCCGTCCTGCTCGTCCGCGGAGCGACCGACGGGTGGGTGCCCTACGGCTTCCTGCTCCCCGAGAACGGGACGCTCTCGCTCGTCCTGCACGTCGCCGGGCTGACCTGCGCGGTGCTCCTCGCGGGCGCGCTGGTCTGGGCGCTGAGCCGACGCCGTGCCTCATCTAGTTGATGTCCAGTCCTCTCTCGCCATGGATCACGAGGAGCTCTGACTCCCGACGTCAGGCGCATCACCTCTCGTATGCGTCGCGACTCGGCCCCGGCGCGCTCTGATCACGCGCAACACGAGATTGATCACCAGCAACCCCGCTCCAGCCGGGATGGCACCGGCCGTAAGAATCAACGCTTGGAAAAGGAGCGGCTGGCTCATCGGCACGGGGGTCAACGACATCGGAAAGACGACGTTCTCGAGCAGGACGGGAAACAGGCCGATAGCGATCCCGCATCAGAGGGCACTCACCACAGCTGGAAGCCACGCGACGAGAACAGGACGACGCGAGAGCCTCCGGGGAGCGACGTAACCTCCGACAGCGGCAACGACGATCCAGATGATGACACCTGCACCGCCGGCGCCGATCGCGATGGCTCCCTCGGATGGATCCGCGTCCGTGATCCCCAGAGCCACCATGAAGCTGCTGAACACCAGAACCAGGGCGGCGAGCACAGTGACCACGCCGGCGGCGGTCCAGCCGATGAACGCGTTCACAGATCCATCGGATGCTGAAGTCGAGAGACGTGACGCGGTGGAAGCAGTCGGCATCGTGGGACACCTTCGTTGGTTGTTGCGCGGTAGTCGGACCGACAGATTCCCACCACCGCTAGTATGCATCGCACGCTAACATGCAAAGCATGACAGTCGACGTGGGGGCCCAGATCCGGAAGGGCGTGGTGGAGTACTGCGCCCTCGGGCTCCTATCGCGGGAGCCGATGTACGGCTGGCGCCTGTCGGAGGAGCTGGTGTCGCTGGGCATGATCGCCAGCATCGGCACGCTCTACCCGGTGCTCGGGCGGTTGAAGGATCGCGGTTTGATCACCTCCTACGCAGGGGAGAGCGGTTCGGGCCCGGTCCGGAAGTACTACAAGCTCACCCCCTCCGGACAGGCCGAGCTGGGCGAGTTCCGCCGCCAGTGGGAGCCCTTCACCCGTTCCGTCCAAGCGATCGTGGCAGGAGACGACACATGACCCCGACCAGCGCACCCCGCGAGGTCCAGACCTACTTGAAGCGGCTCGATCGGGCGCTAAGGCCCGTCCCTCGTGACGTCGCCTCCGCGATCCGAGACGGGATAGATGAGGAGCTGGCCGGCCTCGAGCCGGCAGAAGCCATCGAGCGCGTGCGGTCCTTCGACGAACCGGAATCCATCGCGGCCGCCGCCCTGGGCGAGAGCCGCACCCACCCCACGCCAGCCGGCCGCGCGAGGGTGATCTGGATCGTCGCCGCCGGAGCCGTCATCGTCCTCGCGGTCGCCCTGGTTTCGACGTGGGCTCTCGCACCTGGCCCCACCCCTGAGGCGACCAGTTCCTCTGTCGTCGCCTACCCGATGCCCGATCTTGGTCCCTCTCCCGCCCCAACACCTCTCGCGCCCGACGAGCAGGAGCAGCTGCGCATCCAGGAGCAGGACCGCCAATGGGAAGGAGTCCTGGCAGGCTTCCCTGACGCGACGAGACCCGCCGACCCGTTCCAGGAATACCGCGACCCGAACGATTCGACAGCACTCCTGGGCTGCCTCACCGCGGCCGGCCTAACGGTCGACCTCGGCTCGAACGCCGCCGGCGGCGGACCCGTCAGCATCATGACGTCCGCCTCGACGGAAGCCGAATCGGTCGCCGCGTTCACCTGCTGGTCGAGCTATCCCACGACCCCCGTGGTGCCCATGACGTCCGAGCAGATCGACTACCTCTACAGCTACCTGACCGAGTACCTCGTGCCCTGCTACGAAGCGAACGGCATCGAGAACCCCGACGCGCCCAGCCGCACCGACTTCATCGACCAGTGGCCGAACCAGGGATGGTTCCCCAGCACGAGCGAAGCGTGGCTGACCGACGACGAGCAAGAAGCGATTGACGAAGCCTGCACTCGACCCATTTGACGGACCGTCTTACAGGCGTCCCGTTTGGGGATGGTTGAGCGGCAGGGGGGGCGCTGCGCTATGTCGTCGCTCGGTCTTCCGGCGACTCGGTGATGAGCTCCTGCTTGCGTTCGGCTCTGAGCGCGACGACGGTTCCCGCGAGAGCGAGTGCGGCGGCTGCGGTGAAGAGGGCGGTGGCGTCCCACCTGTAGTGACGGATGGTGATGCCTGGTGAGGTCTCGCTGGCTGCGTAGGTGCAGGACAGTCCGAGCGGGTAGAGGATCTTCTCGCCCGATACGCGGCTGGAGTAGAGGTCGATCCCGTCGGGGTACTCGCTGTGCTGGCACTGCACGGCGGCGGGTTCCCAGCCGGTCTGAACCCAGCCGATCGTGTGGGTGAGGAGGGCGACTGGGGTTCCGATCACCATCGCGAGGATGCCGAGGGTCTTCGCGGTCCGGAGTTCCATCCCGTCAGAGTAGGGCGGACACCACCCACCACGCGCGTCCCGAAAGGGGATGGGTGACCGGGACGGATCCGACCCGGGTGGACCAGTGCGCTCCTGCCGTTCACTCGCTGGTCCGAGAGTGATGGTGTGCAGACACTGTCGCTCAATGCTTCCGCCGTGATCGCGGGCGTAATCACTCTCCTCGCCCTCGTCGCGGGCGTCTTCCTCGACGGATTCACGTTTGCGTGCAACGAGTCCCTTCCTCCTCAGTGCACGGGGTTCCACGTCGCGTGGCCGGCTCTGTGCTCTGTCGCCCTCGCGACCCTCGTTCTCCTGGTCGTAGCGATGCGCGTCAGCACGCGCTCCCACGCTCGATGGAGGTCGCTGCTGCTCGCCTTGGGGGTCGTCGGCGCCGTCACCAGCTGGGTTCTGGCTCTGCGTACCGCCGTGATCGTCGGTTGAGCAGCACGCGGCGCGGTTGCACGATCGTGTATTCCGTAAATGGATCACTAACCGGTTCGGCCGGCGGCCGTCGTTCGAACGTCAGCCTGTGTTGAGCCATGAAGAGTCCGGAACCGAGTGCGCCGCGAGGGTTCTAGCTGCTGGTCGCTCGAAGCGTCTTCACGAGCTCCTGTAGCTCGGTCGCGTGGTCTTGCTTCCACTCGCGGATCGCAGGGGTCGCGAGCGGGTCCGTGTCCTCGGACACGGAGTCGTAATGCACCACGGCCACGTCGAGAACAGTGGCGAACACGTCATCGTTCGGCTCCATGGAAGTGCCGGCGACACCGACAGTCGCAGTGTGATCGATGCCTGCTCCGGAGAGGGCGATCGTCCACACCTGGATCGGACCGTCGGGTGTCGGAGTCGCGTCATCGGTTCTCGCGTGGGTGACCTCGATGAGAACTCCGCTTACGGTGCGCTGCATGGCCCGATCGTACTCAGCCGCTCTCTGCGCTGAGCGTCCCGTTGAGGGATGGTCAGCCGGTCGGTTTCGAGTGGTGCCGCTTCCGCTCCCACTCCTCCGCGAGGATCGCGTAGACCGCTGAGTTGATCCAGGTCTCGCCGCGTTTCTCACTTTGCAGGAACAGGGCCTCTCGCCGCAGGCCCATCTTCTCCATCGCGCGCACGGAGCCGCGGTTGTGAGCTGCGGCACGTCCGATGATGCGGTGCAGACCGAGCGATCCGAACCCGACGTCGAGCAGGGCGGCGCCCGCCTCGAGCGAGTAGCCCAAGCCGGCCGTGTTGGGGTGGAGGAACATGCCGATCTCGCCCTGCTCCCCGTCCGCCGAACGGATCAGGACGGCATCGCCGACGAGGGCCGCCGATGCTCGGACCTCGATTCCGTAGAAGCGGCGATGACCCGGTTCGCGCAGCTCCCACTCGCTGTCCCGCTCCTCGAACCAGGAAGCGTACTGCCCGTCCGAGAGCGACGGGTGGCCGAGGAACCGAGAGGCGTGGGCGTCGCCCCGGTACGCCATGACCGACGCTTCGTCGTCCCGGGTGAGGCGACGCAGGCGGAGGCGGGGTGTGAGCAGATCGACCACGCCATTCATCTGCTCAGGCTATGTGCGGGTGAGGTCGACGCTGCGGGAAGCCGTCCCGTACTCCATACGGGACAGCAGTGCCGACACACGCTTGAGGACGACGCCGACCGAGCGCGTCGAGTAGTCCCGCCGATGTCAGGAGGGGTCGCGGTCTCCGCGCACTGTGAGGACCCAGACGGTGTCGTTGTCCGCGTCCGATGCGGTGGCGTTGACACTCGATATCGGCTTCTCGCCGAGCGACGTGGGATCGATCTCGTGTGGGCCGTCGGCAGTCGATCGCGTCGAGGGTGGTCGTCGTCCTCGTCGCCGGTCCCCCAGCCGTGGAAAGCGATCCGATTTCGAGGTCGATCACTCCTTCGCCGAGGCAGTCGAAGGTGATCGCGGTCGGCAGCGCCGGCCTCTCGAGGGTGACGTCGACGCGGCCGCCGTCATCGTCGGCCGCGACGTTCAGTGAGAGGACCGCTACGACGTCGCGATCCGTTGCCACTTCCGCTTGGCGCTCTTCGCGCCATTGCGTGATGCGAGGATCTTCGCCTGGTACCGGTGTGCAGCCGGCGAGAGCCGCCACAAGAACAAGGCCAGCTGCTGTGTGGATGGGGCGGTGCCTCATTGCTCCACAGTAGAGGCACAGGACGCTGAAGAAGACCCATCATCACAGCGCCAGCGCTCGTCTCCTTCGCGGCGCGATACGGTGTGCTGACGAGGCACGGGGGAATGCGGTGGGATCGACAACGCGCCTGAGGTGGGTGGCCGGAGCGGCAGTGGTGGCGCTCACGATGACGCTCATGGCCGGGTGTTCCGGTCCCGACACCGAGGCCTACTCCGATTTCGAGCGGGCGCAGGACGAGCGGGACGCTCTTCCCGACGTCGGCACCGTAGGAGACGGTTACGACCCCGCCTCGATCCGTTACGTCGGGTCAGCTGAAGGGCTGGACGTCTGGATCGGGTCGCAGACCACGACCGGAGGCCGGTGCGTCATCGTGGACGGAGACGGCGACAACGAAGACGGAAGCGGCTGCGGGGATGCGCTGTCGCTGAACGGAGCATGGGCCGTCCAGATTCACACCGATGGCGCCGGTCCAGACGACGCTACTGGCATCGACTGGACGAGCCTTGGCGAGAACGTGTCCATCCGCCGGTATTAACCACCCTGTTCCTCACGTCGACCGCGTGGACGAGCACGTGCGAACGACCCCTACCGGCCGCCCGGTCGACCATGGTTGGCCGGGCGCCTAGACGTCTGCGGGCAGCGGTATCGTCCCGCGAAGCCTGTGGCGGTGAAGCTCGCACCGTCGATCATTACTCCGACGTTCGGGCCGGAGGACATCAGCGCGGGATGTTCCTACTGCGCTCGGAACTGGCGCTGGTCGCTGCAGTAGCAGTGATGGCCGCGAGCGGCTGTCCTGCGGAACGCTGCCGCCCGCGCCCGCGCGCGGCGCATCCCGCGCGCCGGGCTGGTGCGGGGAACGGCCCTCCCGCAGACGCCAACTTGCAGCTCGCTGCCACGAACACTGTCCCACTGATGATCTTCGAAGGGCATGCGTGTCCCGCTGCCAAGCCCGGGTGTCGGCAACACCCAGGGTTGTATTGCCGAGCTATGCGGAGTAGACCTAGACGTGCACGACGACCGCTCACAAGGGGTGAGCGCGGGGACTTGGATGAAGGTCGTAATAGTCATGCACACCTCACGAAATCGGTCCGCTGGCAAAATCGCCACGGTGTTCGTTGCGCTCGTCCTGGGTACGGTTGTCGCACCTGCCGATGCGTTGCGGAAATTCCCGGTTCGGACTGAATCACATCATCGCTCGCGGCCACTTTGACGCGGACACCAACTTCGATATTCAGCAGACACTCAGCTACGGCCTCTACGCACCCGGGAGCTCAGGCTCTAAGACGCTCTACGACGCGAACTGCACACCCGTCTACTTCGTTCTCTTCGGATATAACGCCTACAACGGCTCCGATCCCCTCGCTAACCCCATCGGCATCGTCAACGCCTACAAAATCGACAGCACCATAAACACCCGATCTACCAGCAGCACCACCGCCGCACCCATCATCCAACCGCCCTACGGGACCGGATGCCCCGTCTACACCCCGATCGAGAACGATTGACCGACACCCGCGACCTCGCCGACGTCGTGGGGTGGATGCGCCGCCACTACTCCACCCCGTACGACGTCATCGCGGCTACCGCAACCCACAGCTCAAACGGATGGAGCGTTGACACAACCATTCGAGCTACACCCACCTCCACTGACGAGGTAGTAAATCTCGACCAGTGGGACCCTGCCGCAATCGATTCCCTGACCACCGGAGGCGACCTTGCAGTCGAAGCCTTCGCGCTAATCTTGCACGCCAACCTCATCGAATGGTGGGATACGGAACGACCGAAAACGTCGACGCGATACTGAACCACTAAACAATGTGACGAATCAAGCATAAGATCCGAGCAGACACCCCCTGCGAGGCGACGGACGGAAAGCAGCTGATTGCTCCGTTGAGCGGCTCTTCACCGGCACGCCGACAGCATCACGGGCCGCCGACCGACTCGACCCTTCCCTCGGCAGCTCCCAGAACCGCGCCACCCCGGGCGCGCTGCTTCAACTTCGATCCCATCGCCAACACTCCGACTCACGGTGGTATTGCAACGACCGGCTGAACCCAAGTCCCCCTAACGGACACCTCCGGAGTAGATGAGGACAGCCGCTCCGGCGTCGAGGAGCCTCTCCGGCCCCTGTTCGATGCGCGAGGATTTGGACATGCGTACCGATAGGGAATCGCTCTCCGCGTCGAGCGGGAGCCTCGCGCCCGCAGCGCGAGGCTCCTCTGACCCGGCCCGGCTCGAACGGGCTGCCACCCTCACCGTGCTGCGGGCAGGACACCCCCTTACTGGATTAGGGGTGCCTTGGGCGGGCGCATTCGACGGTAGTGCGGCGCGAGCCTCGGAGGGCTAGTGCGTCGATGCGTCCGGCGTCCGATGAGGGGTCGTCATCCGGCCGCCCAGGATGGCCGCGCATGAGTGTCGTTACTCGCGGACGCATGCACATCGCTTCGCGCCATCCCGGCACTCGTGCAGACGACCGTGGGCATTCAGATGTTCAAGGTCCCCTGCACAGCCGACGCGAACGCCGCCGAACTGTTCCACAAACGGACCGTCCTTCGGGCGTTAGGGGGCCACTGGAAATTTGTGCAGCGTCGTCAGCTGCTCTGGCGAATCAGGTGATCTTCTCGGCCTCGCGGAGCACTTGATCGACGTCGGCGCCGACGCGCCACCGCTCAGTAGGCGGCGGCAGCTGCTCGCTGGCGGGTCATCCACACTTCCCGTACGCCGTCCTCGATCTTCGCGTCGCCGGCGATGAACCCGTGCCGGCGATAGAAGGCCTGCGCCCGAGGGTTGGGGTCAGCCACCCAGAGCCCTGTACTCACGTCCGGGTCAAGGACGGCCTCGAGGAGCGCCGCGCCGCCTCCTCGGCCATGCACCTCGGAGAGCGTGTAGAGAAGGTACAGCTGCTCGGCCACGCCGGAAAATCGGTCGAGCGCGGGTCCAGCCATCGCTACACCGACAACAGCGCCCTCGAGCTCCGCGATGGCGATCCTGTTTCCCGCGTACAACGGGTCGGTGAGCGCGGCCGTCCAGAAGTATTCACGCTGGCCGAGTAGTGCGGGGTCATCGAGCACGGCGTCGCTCATCACGCCGCGGTAGGTCTCCTTCCACGACTGCACGTGAACGCGAGCGATCGCCCTCACGTCCTCTGGTGACACCCTCCGCACCAGCACTCCTGACTCCATGAAGAGAGAGTAGGGGCGTGACCTCGTGGGTGCGCCGTTCCGTCAGGGGGTGGCTCATTGGAGCGTCTGAGCGCCGATCGTCGTCGTTCCGCCATCCGCGTTCTCGATGGTGATGCGTCCATCGAGGAGAAGGGTGTCGTCGGTACTAGGCCACCAGGCGGACCACCACCCGTTAGAGATGGTCGCCGCGACCTCATGACCGTCCTCGGTCAGCGTGACGCTGGCGACGTCCTGACCGACCTCGCCCGCGGCGAAGCCGTAACCGTCCGGTGAGAGGTGCCCTCCTGACGCGAAGAGTGTGACCGAGTCGGATGAAGGAGCCTGTGTGGCGTTGCCGGGGCCGTCGAGCAGTAGATAGGTCGGGACGGTGGCGCTCTCTCCAACACACCAGGCCACGTAGGGACCGCTCTCGACGAGCACTGATTCGACGGTGCCCCGTGTGTCCGCCGACACGACGTCAGCTGGCTCGGAGGTGTTCGAGTTGGCGTCGAGGGTGTCGATGCAGTTTTCAAGGACGGAGGAGCTGCGTGCGCCTGCCTCCGGTTCAGGCGTCCAGCTCGCCAGGCCCGAAGGGGAGATCCCCCCTGCGCTCAGCGCCACCGTGCTGACGGGAGCCGCTGGACGACCGGCGATCGCCGCGACGGCGACGAGAGACGCAGCGAACCCGAGCGCGCACACGCCCACGATCAGCCGCCGGCGGATATCCGTCCTCGGGCTCTCGTGGGGTGTTGTCTCGGACTCGATGCTGACGAGGATGCGTTCGTGGAGTCGCTCCGCGTCGGCCGAGTCGTCTCCTCGGCGTGCGGGGTCGGCCCGCTTGAGGGCGTGCAGTTCGTCGGTGGGCGTCATGAGAGACCTTCCGTGGGGAGCGCGGTGAGCCGCGCACGGCTCGGCCGGGTCGGGTCGAGGATCGCCGCGTACCTCTTCTTCGCCCGCGACAGGCGCATCGAGAATGCGGCACGACTGCACCCGAGCACTTTCGCCGCCTCCGCGTCCGAGAGGTCCTCCCAGACGTGCAGGGCGAGCACCTCCTGGTCCGCCTCGGACATCGATCGCAGCGCGTGGAGCGCATCGATCTCGCCGGAGCTGTCGGCATCGGCTGCGCCCGGTAGCCAGACGCGCTCAGCGACAAGATGCTCGCGCGCCTCCCGCCGGACGGCGTTGCGCAGAACGTTCGAGGCCGTGGCGAAGAGCCAGGGACGCGGATGCGCGGGAAGGTCCCCGCGCCGGCGCCACGCGATGAGGAACGTTTCGGCCACCACGTCGTCCACAAGTTGCTCTGGGGCGCGACGCCGGACATAGCGGATCAGGTCGTCGAAGTTCGCCGCGAACAGCTCCTCGAAGACGTCGCGATCGTCCTTCTCCACGTGCACCCCCTCGCCCCTCACTCTGTACATGTCTGCACGACGAGGAGTTGCAACACGACGAACGCGCAGCGTTGCGAGGACGCTCCGGATCGTCCCGAAAGGGGATCCCCACGCGGGACGGTCGGATCACCGGGGTTGATCCGCCCCTCCCGTACAGGGCTGGATCAGCCCGTCAAAGGGCGCCCGTGGATTGTCTGGTCGCGAACGCGAGGTTGAGGAAGGGTAGATCGTCGCGTGCGATGACGGCCGTTATGTGGCGACCCTCGAGTTCGGCTCCGATACCGAGGACGTGAGCGTCGGTATCAAGTAGAACCCCGTTTTCCGGTCGGCTGTCGACGCTGACTGCCACGCCACGCTCGACCGCAGCCGCGGTCGCTCCGCCTAGCAGTTCCCCTGGCAGCGTCCCTTGGACGCGCGTATCGCGGAATCGGTTCCTCAGCACGTGATTCACATGATCCGTCAGCGTTGATTCGATCGTTCGTGGACCGGGGTCCTTCGGGTCGATGAGCGTCGTCAGCACTGCTTCCCAGAGCATCGGGAACTGGAGTCGAGCTCTTATCTCCATGAGTCGTGCGGGAAGGGGGCGCACTGGTGGTTCGTCGAGCTGAGTGCGCAGCTCGCTGCTGATGTCGGCCAGGTTGGCGGGATCGTCTCGGTTCTCCGGTCGGCGCCAGAGGGTGTAGGTGATCGCCGCGGAGAGGTAGCGGCTCTGCTCGTTTGTGGTGTGCACGATCGTCCCTACAGCGATCTCTTCGACGGAGGGTTGCTGCTGCAACGTGAACAGCGCACCAGGGAATCGAGTGGTCACTTCATCAAGCGACGGCGGGTACGGGTCCTCAAGGCTGGAGTGCACGGCCTCAGCCTGTTCGAGCCACGGCAGCTTCGCAACGGGTCACTGGATGACGGAGTGGGTAGCCGCGTCGATGTGCTCTGAGCCCGATCCGCTCCGGCCTCGTTCAAGCACGTCAGGACCATGGAAGACGTCTGTCCCGTAAGGGGATCGCTGGCCGTGCGTCTGAGAGGATCAGCGCATGTTGCCGGATGCCGAGCTTGCCGCAGCGATCGAGGCCGTCGGGGTGCGGCGGCGTCATCCGGTTCCGGAGTACGACTACCGGATCGATGACGTGCGGCTGGTCGCTGGTCTGCTCGACTTTCGGCTCTGCATGTGCTCGTCCAACCCGGAGCCCGCTGCCCCGCCAAGGCTTCGCGTGGTTCGGGTCGACGTCGCCCCGGGCGGGCACTGCTGGGCGGCTAGCTGTTTTCTCGTGTCGCCCGGCCGGGGTGGAGGTGCTGCTAGTTCTCCGAGCTTGCAGAGAGGGTGGAAGTCGTTCCTGGTGGGCGGTAATTGCCGGCGAGGTGGATGAGGTTTCGGGCTGGCATCCAGCCGTGCTCGCGGGTCTCGGTGTGGTTGAGGGTCTCCACGAACAGCTCGAAGTCTCGGTCGCCCTTCGTGTCGTGAATCCAGGCCAGGACCTCCTCGACCGAGTCGGCGTCCGTGATCCGCTGCGGGTCATGGGTCACCGCCAGCTCGTCATCGGCGCCAATCCAGAAGCAGACCCAATAGGTCAGCGGTTCCTCGCGCTGCGCGTCAAAGAACGCTTCGTTCCATTCGGCTCGCATCAGCCCTCCCGTGTCCATCTTGAAGATAGCTCTACCAGCGCCGCGGCGTCCGTTTAGGGGTCGTCATCCGTCCGCCCAGGATGGCCGCGCATGAGACCGGAATCTCGCGGCGCTGTTTGTCGCAATAGACCCGCCCGATGAAATGCCCGATGATGGGGCGTCAACTGACACACTGAGCGCATGGCAGCTCTCGTGGGATACGCCCGCGTCTCAACCGACAAGCAAGATGCGACCGCGCAGCGCGACGCACTCCGGGCGGCCGGCGTCCCATCCGATCGGATCTACGTCGATTCCGGTCTGACGGGCCGGAACCGCGAGCGTCCCGCGCTGCGGGAAGCGCTGGCGGCATGCGACGCCGGATCGACTCTGCTCGTGACGAAGCTCGACCGGCTCGCGCGGTCCATCACAGACGCTCGCGACATCGTTGATGAGCTGACCCGCCGCGGCGTGAAGCTCAGCATCGGGGGGTCGGTCCATGATCCGGAGGATCCGATCGGCCGGCTGCTGTTCAACGTGCTCGCGATGGTCGCGGAGTTCGAGGGGGACCTGATTCGCGCCCGCACGCGTGAGGGGATGAAGGTCGCGAAGGCCAAGGGGCGTCTGCGTGGCCGTCAGCCGAAGCTGTCGCCGAAGATCGAGGCGCATCTGGTCGCAGAGCATCGTGCCGGGAACCACACCGTTGCCGAGCTCGCGGCGGAGTTCAAGGTCGCGCGTTCGACGGTCTATCGGGCGGTGCAGCGGGCTGATGCGCGCGCCGCTGGGGCCGTCGCCCTGGCGCTGTCGACGGAGGGCGCGTGATGTCGGGGGCGGAGAGGGAACCTGCGCTGGTGCCGGGGAGGGTGGAAGTGCTGCCCGGGTGGTCTGCGCGTACACGTATTCTCAACACCGGGTGGGGAACGCTCGCCCAGGCGATCGCCTGGATCTGGCTCGTCATCGGGTTCGCGGTCCTTCCTCCGGGATCGCGTCTGCCCCTTTTCGTGCCGCTGGCGCTGTTCTTCGCCGCTCTCGCTTGGTCAATGATCTGTCTCGCGATCGGCACATCCAGGGTCACCGCTGAGAAGGAAGCCGGTTACACGACCCTGGGGTTCGGGCGCATCACGGTTCCTACGGTGGATTCGAGAACCGGTGTCATCCTGCGGGAGGCAGGCGAGCCGCATCTGGACTGGAAGACTGCGGCGCTACTTCGGCGACAAGCGAGGAACAAATGACCAATGCCGTGACCGTTTCTGCGATTCCTGCTCTCCGGGTTCGTTGGTTTCCGCTCGTGCTCGCGGTCGGTGCCGTCGTCGCGCAGCACTTCTTCGTTCTGAGCCGGAGCGGGTCATATTCGGTGGTCGCTGTCATCGATGGGGCTCTAGTGGTTTTGGCGGTGGGGCTCTTCCTCTGGGCGAGGGCGTCAGCCGGGCGCTCCGCGCGGAGGGTGGCGGAACTTGATCCCGGGACCTCGGGGGAGGCTTTCGCGTGCGTCTACCATCAGCACCTGCGGTCGCTGGTGAGGGGCTTGGACCCGGACGTCAGCATGGGGTCGTACCCGGTCGTTCACCTGGACGAGACCGGGCTGAGCATCCTGTCGCAGGCGAATGCGCGGCGGGTCACCTTCCCGTGGTCGCGAATCGCGTCCGTCCGGCCGACTCCGCTGCTCGACCGGTTCTTCACCCGGCGATCGATCGAGGTCGTCCTCGAGGAGGGCGGATCGGTCGTGCTCGCCCCCTACGGTGACCGTTCGTTCTTCGGTATGAAGGCCGCCGATGACGCGAGGTTCAGCGCGATCTTGACCGCGATCAGCTCGAGGTCCGTAGAGGGGCGGTCGGTCTGAGGCCCGGTTTGTGGTCGTAGGCGGACGTCATGAGCTTGTCGGAGGCGCCCGCGTCTCGACGGATAAGCAGGACGCGCAGGCGCAGCGCGACGCGCTGCTTGCGACCGGTGTGTCGGCGGAGCGGATCTACGTTGACGCCGGCCTCACCGGCAGCAACCGCGAGGGGCCCGCGCTGCGCGAGGACCTGGCGGCGTGCGACGCCGGCTCGACTCTGTTCGTGACGAAGCTCGACCGGCTCACCCGCTCGACCACCGACGCACGCGACGTCGTGGACGAGCTCGCGCGCAGGGGAGTGCGACTGAATATCGGCGGGTCGCTGCACGACCCGAACGACCCGATGGGCCGGCTGCTGTTCAACGTGCCGGCGATGATCGAGGAGTTCGAGGGCGACCTGATCCGGTCGCGCACGCGCGAGGGGATGCGGATCGCGAAGGCGAAGGGGCGCCTGCGCGGCCGCCAGCCGAAGCGCTCCCCGAAGATCGAGGCGCACCTGGTGGCGGAGTGCCGCTAGGGCAACTACATCGTGGCCGAGCTCTCGGAGCAGTTCGGGGCGACGCGCTCGGCGGTCTACCGGGCGGTCGAGCGCTCGAACATGACGGAGTTGCGCGCCGTCGACGTCACCCTTCCGCTCCCTGAGGGAGAGCAGTGAAGCCGAGTGCCCAACGGTCACTTGATTCGGCGCGTCTTCGAGGGCGGTCGTTGCGACCGACCGGCTCGCGGTGAGGCTCCTGGAGCCCCGAGCCGACCCGGATGAGGCGGGGGGCTCCCACGGCCCCGCTGCGCCTTTACAAAGGGCCTCCAGGCCGTCCGTCGACTCGTGAGGTCCGGAGGTTTCCTCCACCGTCTCCGGCGAAGAGGACTGCTGTGCAGTATCTCGAGTTCTCGTCGAATGGGCCGAGGTGTGCGGCCGGATTCCTAGCGCTCACGCCCAGACATGCGCGCGACCCTGACCTGCGCAGCACGGTATCAGGCGACCCGCGGAGGTTTCCATCCGATGCGCCAGCGCTTACAGGTGGCGGCCTGGTGCGCCCGTCGAGGCGCCGGCCGGTCTGCCGGCCGTTGACTCGTCGGCCGGGTCCGGCACTCCACCACCGACGCGTCCGCCCCTCAGTCGAACCGCGCGCCCTCCGGCCGCGGCGGCAGCACGAACAGGATCAGCAGGAACACGTAGCCGGCGATCGGCACGAGGATCGCGAGGATCCACAGCCCGCTGCGGTTCACGTCGTGCAGCCGCCGCCAGATCAGCGAGAGCGACGGGAGGAACGTCGCCAGGGCGATCGCGCCCGCGGCGAGCGACACCCAGAAGGTCTGGAACGGCGCGCCGCTCGGGTACGGGGTCAGCGTGAAGTCGAGGCGCCACGGACCGCCGTCGGCCAGCTGCAGCAGCCCTGTGAGGACGCTGCCGAGGAGGATGATCCACCAGTACTCGGCCCGGCTCGCCCTCCCGCGGAAGCGGAGGTAGTTGCCGAAGAAGCGGCGGAGCGCCGCCATCGGCGGAGCCCCGTAGTAGGGGAGGGCCAGCGGCGGCTCGAGGGTGCTCGGGCTCATCGGGTTCCGTCTCTCATCCCTCGACCGTATCCCCTGCTCCCCGCGGCGCAGCGTCGGCCGTGCGGACGACATCCCGGTGTTCGCCTCGGCGGAACGGCGCCGTGTTCAGGACGCAGGAGGCCGCCGTGACCACGACTGAGGAAGGCTGCCGTGCTCACGACCGAAGAAGGCTGCCGTGCTCACAGCGCAGGAACACCGCCGTGTTCACGAAGCTGGAGGCCGTTGTGGACACGATCAGCGAGTAGGAACCGCCTCCGCCCGCACCGCCGCCGTCGCCCGGGCGTCGACGATCAGGCTGACGACGAGCCCCACCGCGACGATGACGATCGCGACCCACGGCAGCACGTCGAGCCCGCTCGCGTCGATCGCCAGTCCGCCGACGACCGCGCCGCCGCCGATGCCGATGTTGAACGCCGTCGTCTGGAGCGCCGCGGCGAGGCTCCGCAGCTGGAAGGAGGAGGTGCGCAGCATCCGGGTCTGCAGCATCGCCGGGATGCCGCCGAACGCGATGTTCCAGACCACGGCGGCGACGACCACGGCCGTGGCGGCGCCGGTGCCCGCGGCGACGGCCAGGCCCGCGAGCGCCAGCACGACCGCGATCGCGGCGACCACGAAGCCCGAGCGGGGGAACCGGTCGGTCGCGAAGCCGGCCAGGACGAGTCCGACCGCCCCTGCGCCGCCGAACGCGAAGAGCACGAGCGGCACCGTGTCGGGGGCGAAGGAGGCGTTCTCGAGCCAGGGCGTGATGTAGGTCGAGAGGGTGTTCTGGCCGATCAGCACCAGCAGGATGACGACGCAGACGCCGATGATGCGGGGGAGCGTCCGGTCCTTCCGCGCCGGCAGGCGGATCTCGCCGGTCCGCAGCGGGATGTGGTGGTCGACCGCGGGCAGGAACTTCACCACGATCAGCGCGAGCACGAGCACGACGCCGCCGAGGATCGCGAAGGTGGGCCGCCAGCCGAACGCGTGCCCGAGCGCCGTGCCCAGGGGGACGCCGAGGACGAAGGCCGCGGATCCGCCGCCCGCCGTGATCGCGGTCGCGCGGCCGAGCTGCTCCGGAGCGACGAGGTGCGCGGAGTAGGCGGCGACGATCGCCCAGAAGAGGCCGTGGGCGAGCCCGCCGAGGATGCGCGCGCCGATGAGCAGCCCGAAGGTGGGGGCGAGCGCGGCGAGGACGTTGGCGACCGCGATGGTGCACAGCGCCACGAGGAGGAGGCTCTTGCGCGAGAAGCGCTGGGTCACCAGGGTCAGCGGAGTCGTCGCGACGACGACGGTCGCGGCGAAGATCGTGACGAGCTGGCCGGTGAGCGAGATGCTCACCCCGAGGTCGCGCGACATGTCGGGGATGAGCCCGGTCGGGAGGAACTCGCTCGTCACGGAGACGAAGACGGCGCCGGCGAGCGTGAGCAGGCCGATCCAGGGGAAGGCGGGGGCTTTCGCGGTGTCCTGAGGGTTCACGGTGTCCTGAGGTCGGGGGCGGGCTTGTGCGCCTCCGCCGACGCCGTGTTGATGATCGTGGCGCCCGCGGGCAGGTGCGGGAGGGCCGCGCGGATGATCCGGAACGGAG
>NZ_PSUZ01000034.1:0-27327 GCF_002932095.1 Rathayibacter sp. AY1G1 | reverse complement strand
TCGACTCCCTGACCGGCGCCGTGGGGTCTCAGGCCGAGACGACGACCGACCGCTTCATCGCGTGTTGGGTCTTGACTCGAAGCCATAGAAGGGTCCCCGACATTCCCCGTTCCGGGGAGCGCGAGCTGCACTCGCGCAGCGGTGACGGAGCACCGCCGGTAGGAGGCCGCTACGCGGCCCGTTTCCCCGTTTTCTTCACCTCTCCGCGGTCTCAACCTATTTCGCTCCACCGGCTACGTGCCACCGCTATCGGACGCGCCCTGCGGGCTTATTTCGCCCGATAGCGGCGTCACTGCGCCGCCTCCACTCAAACGGTTCTTCCCGCCGGAGAGGCAAAGAAAAACGATCAGCCAGAGGGAGACACACCATGACTCAGCAGCGCGGCACCCGTACCGAGGTCATCAAGAGCGAGTACCACGGACCCGGGACGGAGGGCATCAGCCGGACCGCCCGTCAGGTGGTCATCGTCGGCGCCGGTGGCCGCGACCCGGTGACCGAGCAGACCCCTGCCGTGCACCTGGTCACCCGCAGCGGAGCGGTCGCCGGGGTGACGCTGCAGCACTTCGAGCCCGTCGAGCCCGTGGGGGAGGGCCGGATCGGCTACATGGCTTCCGGCGCCTACGTCGTCGTTCCGGTCGACGTCGCGCGAGCGCTCGACCTGTTCCCGGCCGCGTACGCGCTGCACGACCGCAGCGAGACGCCCGCCGACTACCGCGACAACGACTGAACCCCCGAGACGAGAAGGAGACAGAGCATGCTCACCATCACCCACACCCCCGAGGCCGGAACCCTCATCGAGGGCACCAGCCGCGGGGACGGCACCGCCGAGATCCTGAAGGCGTCCGGCTGGCGCTGGGGTCGCTCCATCGGCGCCTGGTACGTCCCGCAGTCCCGGGACCGCCTGCCGAAGTGGTGGACCATCAACCGCGCCGCGACCGCCCTGCGCGACGCCGGACACGAGGTCACCATCGAGGCCGAAGAGACGTTCCGCCCGACTGCCGAGGCGGAGGCGGCGACCATCGAGCGTCAGGCGGCCCGCGTCGACGCGCTCGACGCGAAGGCCGACCGGCGAGCAGCGGATGCCGACACCGCCGACGCGGCCGCGCGCCGCGCGTTCGATCGGCTCCCGGAGGGTGGCGAGCCGATCAAGATCGGCCACCACTCCGAGACGCGGCACCGTAACGCGATCGTGAAGGCCCACAACGCGATGGGTCGCAGCGTCGAGGCCGACCGCGAGGCCACCCGCGCCCGCGCCCGCGCCGACGTCGCCGCCCACACCACCGAATCCCGCTACGCGCCGGGAATGGTTGCCCGCCGGATCGACCGGCTCGATACCGACATTCGCGGCTACACGCGGAAGATCGAGGGCAGCTCGCACAACTTCGGCGGCGGCTACATCGAGACGACCGCCCCCGCCACCGGCGACCGACTCGACCGGCTGCACGCCGAGCGCGCGCAGCTCGAAGATCAGCGCGACTACTGGTCGGAGGTCCGCGAGGCGCAGGCCGCCGCCGGACAGGTCACGATCTACAGCCGCGAGACGATCGCCAAGGGCGACGCGATCAAGCACAAGCACGGGTGGAGCGTCGTGACCCGCGGAAACCCCAAGACCGTGACCGTCGCGCTGGACTGGAACGCCGGGACGCGCCCCTACTCCGTCGCCTACGCCGACGTGCAAGGACACCGCACCGCCGCGGAACTCGGCGCGGCCCGCGAGGCTGTCGCGGAGACGGCCGCGGCGAGCTGAGCGGGCGAGGGCCGGCCTCCGGGCCGGCCCGTGAGGGGCGACCCCCTCACACTCCCCGGCATCCCCGTTCCGGGGGCGCGAGCTCCGCCCGCGCAGCGGTGACGGAGCACCGCCGAGGGGAGGCCGCTACGCGGCCCGATTCCCCGTTTTCTTCACCTCTCCGCGGTTCAAACCTATTTCGCTCCACCGGCTCCGCGCCACCCATTCCGGACGCGGTCGCTGCGCTCCCTTATTTCGCCCGGAATGGGCGTCACTCCGCCGCCTCCACTCAAACGGTTCTTCCCGCCGGAGAGGCAAAGAAAAACGATCAGCCAGAGGGAGCACCCACACCATGCAGACCGCCACCGAATTGCAGACCACGGCTAAGACCTATCTCACGCTCGCGAACACCCGCGCGGTGAGCATCCGCGTCGTGGGCACCGACCCCAGGACGACGCCCTCCGTGCTCGTCACCCGCCGCAAGTCCGGTGTCTGGGAGGCGTGGCACTCCGACGAGCTGCACGGCATCACCAGCGGCTCGTTCCGCCACTGCGTCACCCACGCTCGCCGCGCAGCGATCCGCCGCGTCGCCCCGTTCATGAGCCGCTGAGAGGACCACACCATGACCCCCACCGACACCGGCCGCGCCACGGCCGAACAGCTCGCCCTCATCCTCGACACCCGCCGCGCCGAGTCCGACGACGACGCGACCGCCGCGGACGCCGAGATCCTCGCGCACATCCGCAACACGCTCACCCTGCCCGGAGAAGGGGCCCCCGGCGGATTCCCGGTCACCGACGACGGCACCGCCTACGCCGCCGCGCTGATCGCGTTCCTCACCCCCGCCGAGAAGCAGGACACCGGCGCGGCCCTGGCCGCTTTCCTCACCCCGACCCCGGAGACGCTGGACGAGCGCGCGGCACGCATCGAGTCGAACCGGCGGGTGGATGAGGGGTGGCAGGCGCTCTCCCCGGCGGAGCAGGCCGCGCAGATCGCGGCCGTCGAGCGGACGGAGAACCCCGGCGGGCCGTGCGACTGCGCCAACTGCTACGAGCCCGCCGACCGGTAGCCGCGCGGTGCGGGCCGGCCTTCCGGGCCGGCCCGTGAGGGGCGACCCCCTCACACTCCCCGGCATCCCCGTTCCGGGGGCGCGAGCTCCGCCCGCGCAGCGGTGACGGAGCACCGCCGAAGGGAAGCCGCTACGCGGCCCGTTTCCCCGTTTTCTTCACCTCTCCGCGGTTTCAATCTATCTCGCTCCGTCTGCTACGTGCCGAGCATTTCGGACGCGGGCGCAAGCGCCCTTATTTCGCCCGAAATGCTCGGCACTCCGCCGACTCCACTCAATTGATTTCATCCCGCCGGAGAGGCAAAGAAAAACGATCAGGAAGACGACAAAAGCCCCGTAGTTGTACTAGAACCACGGGACCCGTCGCCTCAATGATCGCACATTGATCAAGGAGAAACCATTGTGAACACCACCGCAACCGGGACCATCGAGCACCTCGACCCGACCGCCCTCGTGATCGAGCAGAACGTCCGTACCAGCGCCCCGCTGACGAAGGAGTTCATCGACTCCATCCGTCAGAGCGGCATCCTCTCGCCCGTCCTCGGACGTCGCGACGAGCACGGCAACGTCATCGTCCGCGCGGGGCAGCGCCGGACCCTCGCGAGCCGTGAAATCGGCCTCGCGACGATCCCGGTCTACGTCGTGGAGGGCGACGACAAGATCGCCGAGCGGATCGTGCAGCAGATCATCGAGAACGACCAGCGCGCCGAACTCACCACCGCCGACCGCACCGCGGCGTGGGCGCAGCTGTCGTTCGAGGGACTGTCGGCCGCGAGCATCGCCAAGCGCACCGGCACCAAGGCCGCAACCGTGAAGGCGGGCCTGGCGGTCGAGGAGTCCGCGGTCGCGCGGACCGCGCTGCACGAGCACGAGCTGACCCTGGACCAGGCCGCGGTCATCCTCGAATTCGAGGACGACGACGAGGCGCGCGCCGACCTGATCGCCGTCGCCACCACCAACCCGAGCCAGTTCACCCACACCGCCGAGCGCTACCGCAAGGCTCGTGCCCGCCGCGTCGCCGTCCTGGTGGAGGAGGCGAACCAGGAGGCCGCGGGCTTCACCGTCCTCACCCGCGAGCAGGTCGACGGTGAGGGCAGCGCGTGGGTCGTCATCGACCCGCTGCGCACGGAGGACGGCAAGCGCGTCACCGTCGAGCACATCGCGACCATCGAGCCGCGCGGCGTCCTCGTGAGCACCATCTACGACGGCAACACCCACGTCTCTTACGCGATCCAGGACCCCGCGGCCCACGGATTCAGCTACGCCTACAACGCGCCCGCCGAGCCCGAGACGGAGGAGGAGAAGGCCGCGAAGTCCGCCGAGCGCCGCATCCTCCTCGCGAACAACCGCGCCTGGATCGCCGCCGAGACGGTGCGCCGCGACTGGATCGCGACGCTCCTGTCCCGAAAGACGCTCCCGAAGGACGCGGAGCGCGTCATCGCCCTGGGACTGACCGCGCACCGCTCCTCGGTGTCGGGCGGGATGAGCAACGGCAATGCTCTCGCGCACACCCTCCTCGGCGTCACCCAGCCCTCCGGCTACCACGCCGACGCGCTGGCCCCACTGGTCGAAGCGAACCCCGCAAAGGCCCGCCTGATCGCGCTGGCCATCGTCCTCGCAGGGCAGGAGGCGAACACGAGCAAAGAGTCCTGGCGCCGCGGCGACGCCCGCGCCGCCGCTCACTTCCGCCAGCTCGCGGCCTGGGGTTACGCGCTCTCCCCGGTCGAGCAGGTCGTCACCGGCGACACCACCGCCGCCGACGCCGCGGCCCTGAACTAGCCCGCTCCGCGGGGACCGGCAGCCGCCGGTCCCCGCCCTCCTCCCTCGACTCTGCAGAAAGGCCCACCATGACTACCACCACGACCCCCGCCCCCGACGTCGATGAGTGGGGACACACCCCCGCGCTGCGCGCCGCGCAAGTGTTCGTCAACGTCGCCGCCGAGTCTGGCGACACCCGCGCCCTTCACGTCGCCGTGCGCGTCCTGCTCACCGCCGCCGCTCACCACGCCTGGCCCACCGCCACGGCCCTCGTCTTCAAGCGCGAGACGGTCGGCACGTTCGCCGGATTCTGGGCGCTCTGGCGTGTCACCGACTCCGGACACCGCGTGCTGCGGGAGTGGGAGGACGAGCCCGACGAGATGAGCGACGAGAGCGACGAGGAGCGCGTCGCGCTCGACCTCATCACCAACAGCCACGAGACACAGGACTACGCCGACACCTTCGGACCCCTCAGCGAGGGCGTGGCGGTCGGATACCACCTCTACATGCTCTGAGCGTGCGTGCGGGCCGACCCGGAACGGGCCGGCCCGCACGAGGGGGAGAGCCCCCTCGACCCCCCGTCACGCGCGTGGAACGGCCACCCGCGCTCGAGCGGTGGTCAGCGGCGGGGACGCGCCTTGTGCGTCTTCCCCGCCCGGATGTTCCGGTTCTCGATCACACCGACGACGGCCAGCCCGATCGCGACTGCGACGAGGAGCACCCAGCCGAGGACGTTGAACCACTGGCCGGCGAACGCCGCGAACGTCTGCTCGCCCGCGATGCTGGCGAACATCAGCGACAGGCCGAACCAGACCATGCCGTTGCTGACCAGCGCGGCACGAGCCAGGGGAGTGCGGGGATTCGCCATGCCCTCACCCTCGCAGTTGAGGCTGGGACTGACCCCGATGGAGTGCCGCCGAGCAGCGGGACCAGGGCGACTTGCTTACTTGATGACAAGTAGACAAGTCAGTTCGCCGGCTGCCCGTCGCCGTCCCGGCGCCGTCGAGCTCGACGCAGCTTCGGGAAGCCGTTCAGCGCCTCGAACGTGATGATCGAGCGGGTCAGAGTCTCTGTCCCCAGCCGCTCATAGGCCCGTCGAGTGATCGGCCGGTTTCGGCAGAAGGTGTCGTGAAACCACGCCCGCGGGAGGTACCCCTCCGAGTAGAGGTCGTGGAAGTAGGTCGCGATCGCTTCTTTCAGCAGCAGGTCCGACCACAGCTCCGCCGTAGCCGGCGGCAGGCGGAAGAACCTCACAGCGGCGATCACACGCCGCGCCACCGCCGACACGCTCGCCACCGTCAACGCGAGGAAGAAGAGTCCGAGGAACCAGTGCTGCCCGTCGTTGCCGTTCGCGAAGATGGCCCAGGTCAGCAGGCCAGGGAACGCGACACCGACCAGCGCGTAAGGAATCGCGGTAAGTAGCGATCGGCGCTCCGCTGTGCGCAGCGCCGTCGCCGCGTGGCCGGCCTCGCCCAACTCGCCTCCGAGCGTCGGGCAGCGCGTCGTCACCGTGAACGAATCCGGGACGGGCGTCCCGTGCAAGTGCTTCGCGTTCAGAGCGCGATGCAAGGCGACGTCGCGCAGCTCGTTGTCATCGGCGCCGGTGAGATACCCCTCTGGCACCGCGTACTGATGCGCGGCGAACGCCAGCAGCTCGTGCGACGGCTCGACGCGCTCGTCGCCGTCCCCGAAGATCGAGGCGGCGGGAGAGTAGTGGATCATCTTCCCGCCGCGCGAGAACACCGACCGAGCGACCGCCGAGCGCACGCGCTGGCGATCGCTGCCGTCCGCGTTCGCTGTGATCAGGCCGCCCAGGCGTCCCCACGGTCCGCGATACAGGGCCGACATCTCCCGCACGACACTCACCGGCACTCCTCCCGTCCGACGCTCATCCGAGCGTCAACGGTAACGCCGCCCTAGTGGGCGTCGTCGTACGCCTTCTGGACCTCAGCAGAGATGCGGCCACGCTCGGAGACGTTGCGGCCGTTCTTCGCCGCCCACTCCCGGATCGCCTTCAACCGCTCCGGGTCACTCTTCCCGCGCGAAGGAGCCGAGGAGCCGGCGTTGCCGTCACGCCGCACGCGGCGGCCGGCATCGACGTACTTCTCGAACACGCGGCGCAGCTCGGCGGTGTTCTCTGCCGACAGATCGATTTCGTAGTTCGCGCCGTCAATCGAGAACGTGACGGTTCCACCGTCACCCTCGATCGGAGAGCCGTCCAGGTCATCGATAAGAGTGAGCTTCTGCGCCATCAGGGTTTCTCCAAGCAGGTAAAGGTAGTCGCCTCATGTCTAGCAGTCACGCATTCCCTATTGCCGTTGCCCCCACGCGCCGTTCCAGTACTCGGCGTTTTCGCTGAGTGTGCGGAGTACCTCATCGGGCGCTGCCGAAGCTGGCCAGAATTGAAGAAGGTACCGATCGACCACCCCCTCCGCGAACTCGTCAGCATTCCCGGCGTCACGGCCCTGAGCGCTCACCCGCACGCGATAGCTGCCCGCCGGCAGAGCGAGGTCTCCGCCCGACATGCCGCCCCACCCTTCCCACCGGACGGCATCACCGTCCTGGAACGCGGCCGACACCTCGACAACATCGTCCCAATCACTCGGCGCCGGCTCCCGCTCCCACAGCTCGACCCGCACCCCAGAACCACCCGACCGTCGCGCCATCACGACATGCACAACGCCCGGAACGGCCGCAGCGACCCAGCCGTTGACCTGACCGGCGAAGAACCGGTCCGCGTCCCCGTCCCACATGCCTGTCTGCGTCACCGTGAACTGCCCGTAGTCGGTCATCACAACTGCGTCCATCAGCACCAACACCACGGACGCACTCTAACCAGCACCGGTGCAGCGCGGCCCGCGCGATCCTGGCCGACGTCGAACGCCAGCTCGACGCCAACAGCGGCGCCCGCCGCGACCGCTGGCAGCCCGCCAGTGATCGCGCCCGAGGAGCCTACGGAGAAAGGATCGCGGCGCCGGCGGCTGCGCCGCCACCGCATCGGGCGCGCTCGGGGTCAGCGTGATGCGCAGCTCCCGCGCCGACTCATCCGGCGTCGACGTCGACCACTCGGCCGGATCGTGACCGTCCGGGACGACGTAGCCGCCACAGTCGACCACGGCGCCCTCCCGGTCGACCGTGACGCTCTGCACCAGCAGAGTGCCGGAGTCGTCGTACGGACTTCGCCCTTCGAGGACGTGGGTCGCGTCGATCCGGAGGCTCTTCGACCAGGAGAGCCGGCCGACGACGCCGGCCGGTGACGACGCCCACCATTGAGTGCCGTTCCACTCCACCCGCAGCTCGTCTCCGACCCGCACCGCCCCCACATGCTCAGTGACCGTCGAGTGGTACAGGCTCGACAGCATCGGGGTCCCGCGGTCCGCAAGAGTCTGGGAGCGCGCCCCTGCGATCCCGAACCGGCGATCACCGTTCTTGTGCATGGACCCGAGCTGCGGGTGACCGTCAGCCGCGGCCGGCGCATCCGTCGACGGGTCGAGAGTCATCCGCCTAGCCTCCCGCTACGGGAGGGAGCGGATCGAGCAGATGCGGTCCGTTGTTACGGACGCTGTTCACGTCGCGGGACACCTCGTAGTGCTCGAGGTCGTGCGCGACCGCGTACGACTCCCGGTCGAGCAGCTGCATCAGAGCGTCGACGTCGAGGTGTCCGCCGAGCCAGTCGTCGTACCCGTCCGGCGTGATGCATGCCGGCATCCGGTCGTGGACCTCACCCGGCGCTACATGCGAGTCGCGGGTGATGATCGCCGTCGACAGGCGCCACTTCTCCGGATCGTCCTCCGCCTTCGACGGATCCGGCCACGCCGACACGATGCCCGCCATCGCGAGGGCCGCGTCGGGCTCGTAGATGAAGTGCGGCTGCTTCCCCGTCTCCGTGACCGTCCACTCGTAGTAGCCGGCCGCCGGGATCAGCACCCGCGACGTCGCGAACGCCTTCCGGAACATGGGCGAGCTCGCGACCGTCTCGATCCGCGCGTTGATCGGCTGCGGCCGCTGCTTCTTGAAGTCCTTCGCCCAAACCGGCACGAACCCCCAGTGCACGGTCGGCGCCGACCGCTCCCCGTCGCGCTCACGCACGACGGTCACTGGCGACGTCGGCGCCACGTTGAAGTTCGGCCGCATTCCGGCGAAGCCGCCCGTGAAGAGGTCCGGGAGCAAGCCCTCGGTGTTGTCCTTAACGACGAAACGACCGCACATGCGCCTAGCTTACGGACGGCGCCGCCCGTACTGGGGTCGACGGTGCGAGGCCAGTCAGCGCATCGAGGCACGCGGAGTAAGGAACACCTGGCCCTCACTGTTGACCTTGATGCTCATCGGACTCCGCACACTGAAACCACGACTGGTGGGTCACCCGAAGCTTTGTCGACAGTGTTCTGTGTGAATCGTAGCGATTGCCCAGGTGCGTAGACCGTTACGCCCGCATCACTTCGAGTCTGAGGGTTTTTTACTTTCTCCAAGTCTGGTCACCAAGGGGGGATTTGGCACACAGTTCCCAGAGATTGTTCTGTAAAAGCCAGGCGGGCAAGGCTCGGTGGACTTTGGCATCATTCCTCAACAATCATAACTTTTAGCGGACTAGGTTCGGTTAACGCATCGTTGATATTAAACAAGATTGCTATTCCGAAGGCCAAAACCAAGACAATAAAGCCAACGATCGTTAGCCAGGAGCGTTCTGAAACAACTTTCGCACTAGCTTCGTTTGCCTCAATTTCCTTACGCAGAATAGTTTCCAATAGATCAACAGGAGTGTAAGAGGTAGCATTGTCTAGGTAATTTTGAGTGGGGACGGCGTGGCCTTTGTCCGGTACTAAGGCCCAAATCCCTAGGGCAACCGCAACTCCAAAACCGAGCAATGGAATCCACATAAGATCTGTTGATAGGGTGCTTGCAGTTCCAACTAAACCGGCAGCGCCGACTAAAACTCCCGCGCGCGTCTGAGTTGCCGAAGATCGGGCGGAGGTCAAATCTCGCTCGCGTCGCGTCGCGTCGATCAGCATGCCCAATTGTTTTTCTAGCGCATCGGAATTGCTGCTGTGCCAAGTCAAGCCAGGACCTCCATTAACTTCGTGATTGGTGCCATCAAGCCGTTCTGCTGTCCTGCTGTGATCCCAATGACGCTGTACGCGCCTTCACGGCTCATTAGCTGAAGCTTGGCCGACGTCCAGAAACGTCGTATTCGTAAAGGGCTTTGTTGCTGTTGCGCTTTCGAATCGTCTGCACTGTTACATCGACATAACCTAGCGCAGAGAGCATGTCCGCGTACCATTTCTGCACAGGTACCTCGTGACCGGAAAAAGTGCTGTTTCCTACGATATAGGAGACGCTTCCACCAGGCTTGACGTGGCCGGCGGCGGCTTGGAAGTGAAGCCACATGTCGTAGTGGTACTTATGGACATACGCCGCGAGGACGGGTCCGCTTTTGCCACCATCGCGGGAGATGTTCTCGCAAACCGCGAGAAGCTGCGAGTCGATCGGCGTCGGATGCTCAGCAGCCCAGGAAGCGAGCTTGCTCGTCGCCGTTCCCCAGGTGCCACCGATGGCGCGCCAGTCCAAGTCACCCGCGTCACTGGGTGCGTCGAGATAGCGCGTCCAATACATATAAGGTCTGAGCTCTCGAATATACGACATGCGATTGCAATACGGTGGTGACGTGAGCACAAGGTCGGCTGGTTCAAGGTCGGCTAGGCCTGTGCGGGAATCTCCAAGTCGCACTGCGGCACTTCCGGCAAGGGTGGAAGAGGCCGATGAAGCTAGGTCAGCGGCACCGGCGAGGAAAAGCGCAATTGTTGCATCGTCATCAGTTGCCTTGAAGCGGGTCCCAGGCGCTATATCCTTGAAGCTCATGCTTTGATGATTGAATGCGGCTGAGCTGCTTGCGATGAGTGTGCGGCACAGCAATATCTCTAGTAGGTCGCGAATGTCGCCATTGTAGGTGTCGATGCTCGCCCGAAGCGTGCGCAGACCGTGGAGGGATCCAGGGCTCCACCAGCGCTCGATTCGAAAGATATCAGGCTGCCAAAGGCGGTCTCGTGCAGGAAAAGACTGAGCGGTATCAACTACGTCTGAAACTGCCCCAAGAAGAGTCGCCTCAATATCCTCTTGATAGTCGCGAGTTTTCGCATTTCCAAGCCATACAAGAAATGGATTCACATCGACTGATTGCCCCAGGTGGCCGTACTCCGCTGCTGCAAGGGGAGTGGTTCCAGTGCCACTAAACGGGTCTGTTACAACGGACCCTGGTTCGAGTAGCTCGAGCCGTTCGCGCACTACCTTGACACCGTAGGCGGGGGTAAGACGCAGCCAACCATGTCGACCCACCCCGGCGTTGGCGCGAAAAGTCATGTACTCGTTACGCGCAACACTATCTCGCGCAACTCGTTCAAGAATAGTCATTTTGCTTCCAAAAGGTGTTTGAGGACCACGTGCGTTTCTGTGCGTAGTACCGAGGCGTTGCGCTCAAAAAATGCCGCGAGGTCATAACCCACAACATTCTTGAAAAAGGCAAAAGTCGATGTCATTGTGTCGGCGGTGCCGGTCGTGCCAGCGAGGACAGCCCATCGACCCAACGTATATCGATTTCGAACAGTCTGATTGATTTGCGTGCTCATGATGGCAAGTACCGGGAGATATCCGTGAGCTACGGCCTGTACGGAGGAAGCCAAATCTCCATTTTGACGCTTACTGTCGGCGCTCTTGTAGCCTTGACGGACTTCTAATACGGCACCACGGAGAGGTACCGAAATCTTGAGGGCCTTTTGCTGTTCAGTAATCCAATTTCTAAGACGCTCGGCTGCCGCTGTGTCCTTCACGGCGTCAATTTCGATACGGCCATCCAATGTGATCAGTCGTACTGCACCCCCGTATGGAAACTCGTAGCTCCATCGAACTTGTTCCTCGGACAGGGCGAGCTGGTCGCGGAGTACGTGGCGGACCAATCGCTCGCTTCCAATGCCGAGTTGCCGGTAGAGCGAGGTCATCCCGCCAGCGGCCTTGTGTGCGGCGAACATGAGTGGCGAGTCAAAACCCATCCAGTGGTACAGCGGGTCGGACCCGTAGAGGCTCGTGAATCCGTCAAGGTCAACCTCAACCCCTCCACCCATCTTGGGGAGGTAGCCGGAACTGGTGCGCAAGGGAGACATGAGCACCTCTCGGTATTCGGCGTCATGGTCTGTCAGCGAGGGCACGTTGATCACTCTAGGTGGGCTCGCTCTCACCCTCTGCAGCCTTCGGGTGCTGAATGTAGGACGTGATCGCGTCGCGTCCGCTTGGGAATCTTCTGCCGGCCGTCCTGCGCGCAGACTGAGCCCATGACGTCGACAGAGGTGTTGAGCGCGCGAGCGCGCGACGACGCGCAGGTAGAGGCGCTGTTCAGCTCGGGGTGGCTGGCGTTCATCTCTGCCGACCGCCTCGCGGAGGAGCACCTGCCGCAGGTGCGCGAACAGTTCACCCGGTTCGAGCTCGTGGTCCTCGATGAAGACGTGCCGGTCGCTGCGGGCTGGGCGGTGCCGATCCGGTGGGACGTCACCCGGGAGGGTCTGCCTGCCGGGTACGGCGACTCCCTCCGCCGGTCACTCGAGGAGGAGGGCGAGGCGACGACCCTCGTCGTCTGCGCCGCGCAGGTGCACCCGGACCGCACCGGCGCCGGCCTCGCCGGGACGCTGCTCGGCGCGTTCCGCGACCTCAGCATCACCGTCGGCTACGACCACGTGATCGTGCCGCTGCGCCCGACGATGAAGCCGCGCTACCCGCTGACCCCGATCGACGTCTACGCGGCCTGGACCCGAGAGGACGGGCTGCCGCTGGACCCGTGGCTGCGCACACACGTGCGAATGGGAGCGACCATCCTCGACGTCGCCCCGCGATCGCAGGTGATGACCGGCACGGTCGCCCAGTGGGAGGAGTGGACCGGAATCGCCCTGCCGGCGTCAGGGGAGTACGTCATCCCCGGCGGCCTCTCGACGCTGCGCGTCGACCGCGACGCGGACGAGGGGATCTATGTGGAGCCGAACATCTGGGTGCAGCACCGCTGAGCCTGCGGGTGCTGCTCACGGCGAAGTCCCCACTTCTCGACCGCACCGCCACAGTAGAGCCACCAGCGTGCTGCCCGAACGTCATCCGAGCCGAACGCTGCTGCGCAGCTCACCTCCGCTCCACGTCTCAAGAACCCATCGATCGGGACCGGGCGACGCGCCCACTGCTTCCCCGGCCGCTTCCCGGGCCCGCTCGGCGCAGCCGTAGATCCCGATGACATCCGGCGTCTCGGCCCAAAAGGCGCTTCGCAGAAGTAGGTAGTGCTCCCCGTCGATGCTGATGCTCACACCACGGATCCTCGCTGGCCGCAGAGCCCCGCGATGGGTCCGGCACAAAGTGCCACTTCGATGGCGCGCGTCCCGTAAGGGGATCGATCTGCGGGACGCTTTCAGCGGACCGCTCGGAGGGGCTTGGCGTCGTCATCGCGTGCTGGTGATGTCGCCAGGGTCGACCGCAGGTCTTCTCGTGCTCGTTGGTAGCGGGTACGTGCGGTGGACGCGGGGACGCCGAGGAGGTGTCCTGCTTCGGTGATGGAGAAGCCGTCCCAGTGGATGAGGTGGACGAGTTCGGCCTGTTCTGGCGCGAGCCTGTCGATCGCGTCGCGCACGTCGACTCCTTCGTCGGCTGGGCGTCCCTCCGTGGGAGCGGTCGCGAGGACGCCGCGGAGCCGGCCGGAGAGGTCAGCTCGTCTGCTCTCGGTGCGAGTGCTGTTCGAGAGGACGTTCCGGGCGATGCCGAACAGCCACATCCTCGACTCCTCCGCGGTGCGGGGGAGGGCGCTGACACGGCGCCATGCGGTGAGCATGACGTCCGCGAGCGCGTCGGCGGCGTCCTCGAGAGGGAGGCGGCGTTGTAGGTACTTGAGCAGGTCGGGCGAGGCGACGCGCAGGGCCTCGGTGAGTTGCTCCGCCTCATCGATCTTCCTGCGGGTCACCAGGTCGCTCCGGGGCAGTGGGCTTCGCCGGCGATGCTGATGTTCGCGGCGTCGACGTCGACGTTCTGCGCAGTGAGTTCGGCGTCGAGGGCGTTGCTGATGATGCGTCCAACCGCGGTCGAGTACTCCCGGTCGGCGTTGTAGAACTCGGTGCCGTAGCCGGCCGACGTGCGGGATCCGTCAGCGTTGATGAAGGATTGGTCCTCGGTGCGCAGTTGCGCGACGGTCTCCTCGAGCGCACCGTCGCTGAGGAGAGCGTCGATGTCGGTCGTCTGGTAGAAGTTCTCGACTACGGCGACGGCCGCCGGATCGGTCCCTTGAACGTCTCCCATGCGCTCCTCGCATTGGACACCGCTGGGCAGCGAATAGGTGATCGAGGCGTCCGGCGTCTCCGCCCACGGCGACCACGCGCCCGTCGCCGCGGCGGCCGCTGTCGCCATGCCACCGAGTAGTACCAGCGAAGCGACTCCGGCGACCGCAGGACGGGCCCAGCGGTGGCGGCTGACGCGGGCCTCTGCCGCCGCGAGCTGTTGCAGCTCGGCCAGCTCGGCGGCGACGTCGTCCGTCACTGTCGATGTGCGGGGGCTGGACTCATTCAGCAGGACGTCCAGGGGGTCTCGGTCAGGGGCGGCAGTCATGACGGGCTCCTTCGAAAGCGGGTTCATCCTGTACATGTCCACCCGACCCGCAAACGTCTGCCGCAGCACGAAATCGGCTCGCCGCCCTCGTCAGGGCGCCGGCGACCACGCCGGACGTCAGGTCGCGAGGGACGCGGCGAGCTCGGCGGGCGCTCCGGCGGAGCGGGGCTGCCACGACTCGAAGACGCCGTAGGCGATGATCCGCTCCGCGGTCGACAGCAGCGGATTGCAGCTCGTCATCGTGATGAGGCGGTCGGTCGGAGCGACGTCGCTCGTCCAGGGGACCGGATCGATGACCTGCACTTCGGAGGGCTGCACGTATTCGAGGTTCCGGAACCGGTAGGTGTACCAGCCGTCGGCGGTCTCGATGTAGATCGCATCACCCAGTTGCAGCTCATCGATGAGGTGCATTCCTCCGCCGGCGGCGGAGCGGTGCGCGGCGATCGCGAAGTTCCCCACTTCGCCGGGCATCTGCGTTCCCGGGTAGTGGCCGATGCTGCCCACGTCGAGCACGTTCTCCGCGTCGACGCCCTCAGCGATCGTGCGCACCCACCCCTCGCCGTACCGGGGGATATAGAGGTTGCCGAACGTGGTGTCTAGAGCTGCGACTGGCGCGATCACTGGGTCGCCGGGGGCGGCCGGCTCAGCACTCGGCTCGGACGGCGCCTCAGCGGACGGGGCGTCATCACCCCAGCTCTGGCGCAGCTCGGCCGCTTGATCTTCCTGCCGGCCCGCGATCACGGCGTCGTTCCACCACAGCTGCCAGGCGAGGAACAGCAGAACGAGGACCCCTGCGGTCATCAGCAGCTCGCCGAGGACGCCGAAGAAGGACAGGCGGCGACGAGCCGAACGGCGTCGGCGCCGCGACACGTCCACGGATGACGAAGCGGTCATGCGCAGGAGTCTAGGTGTGCCGCTCTCACCGGCATCGCTACGGGAGACGTCTCGTGCGGGAATCGTTCGACGGTCCGACGTTTTGGGCCACTGCTCGTTCTCGCGCGCCGTCGCCGTCCCTTCCGCTGCCTGCCCTGACCCACTGGCAAGCGCGTCACCGCAAGCGAATCGCGTCGCAGTGTTCAGCCCGGAGTGCACCGGGCCGAACGATCAGATAGCGACGGACGGTGTAGTAGCTGCTCCATCCGGCGTGTTTGTGCGAATACTCGGGTTCCGGGTGCGTGACGGGTAGACGAGGGCTAGACCGGCAGCTGCAATCCAGCACGCCGTCCAGAGGCCGTGTCCGGGAGTGCCGTCGGCGCTGCCCCATTCGACCCAGAAGAATCCGGGGTCTGCCACAGGGCAGGCGAGAACAACTGCTGCAACCGTCGCTACCCCTGCGGGAACCTAGGGAACGAGGCGTGCGACCACCAGAGCTACAACGACGAGAGCGAGGGCACCCCAGAGATACAGAAGGGGCATGAGGTCGTACGACGACATGGCCTCAGCGCAGGACGGGTTCATTTCATTCCATCTAGCGCCCGTGCATGGCTGCCAGTAGGACGACGTCGCCCAGGTCACCCACAGCGCGACGCCCATGAGCGTAGCTGCGCACGCCAACCGGACTAGAGCCTTAGTGTGCTGGCGTCGCCCCATGCTGAAAATGCTAGTCCGCCGACCGTCCCGGTGGACGATCGTTCATCGGTGCACGCAGACGCGACACCGAGCGCCTGTCGTTCCTCACGGTCGCCTGCACAGCTCGTCGCTGCGTCCCAAACCTCGTGCAGATGACCGTGAACGTTCAGGTCTTCGAGTTCGTCTGCACAACCGACGTGAGCGCGCCGGAATCGTCAGCCGCAGTAGTGATGCTCGAGTACTTCACCCCTCGAAGAAGTAGTGCAGCACTCACCCCGCCGACTACAGCCGCCACGACACCGAGACCGACAGCGATCCCCGCCGTCATCGGATCACCCACGACGGCAGCTACGCCGGCCGCAACAACCCACGGAACGCTCGACCCTACGGCCGGCCCAATAGGGCTGATCAGCGGGGACGACTCGGTGGCTCGTCCCGACCGCAGAGTGATCAGAATCGCCACGAATCCTCCGGCGACGGCAGCCAGGGCACTGACCCCACCGATAATGGCGCCCACCATAATCAAGTAGGCGAAGGCGCCCCACCCGCCCTGTTCGCGGAAGTCGGAGTTACCCGTAAGGACCAATCCCAGACCGAGCAGCGCACCCAGCACCACGCCGACGGGTACAGCACAGAGAGCGGCCCTCCGATGAAGATGGACGATTTGCCGCATGTAGCCACGTTAGCCGGAGAGTCTCCCGGTCAGCGCAATGGCCGTCCCGTAAGAGGATCGTTCACCGATGCGGATCTGACCCGAGTGGTCCAGCGCGCTCCTGCCGTTCACCCGTTGGTCCGATAGTGATGTTGTGCAGACGCTGTCGCTCAAGGCTTCCGCAGCGATCGCGGGCGCAATCACTCTCCTCGCCCTCGTCGCGGGCGTCTTCCTCGACGGATTCTCGTTCGCGTGCAACGAGTCCCTTCCGCCTCAGTGCACGGGGTTTGACGTCGCGTGGCCGGCTCTGTGCTCTGTCGCCCTCGCGACCCTTGTTCTCCTGGTCGTAGCGATGCGCGCCAGCAGGCGCTCTCACGCTCGATGGAGGTGGCTGTTGCTCGCCTTGGGCGTGGTCGGCGCCGTCACCAGCTGGGTTCTCGCTCTGCGTACCGCCATGATCATCGGTTGAGCAGCCCACGGCACGGTCGAACGACCGCTTGTTCCGTATGGAGATCGTTCATCGGGGCGAGGGGGCGGTGGCCTTCGCTTCGACCGTGTGGATCTAGCTCAGGTTCACCTTCGAGTTCTATGTTGAGCCCATGAAGCGACTCGCGACGTCAGGCCAGTTGGTTGGATGGACAATCGCCTTGCTCGGGGCTGCTGGTGCCGCCGCGTTCCTGGTGCACTGGAGCTCGTGCCTCGGTGGCCTGAACGAGGGTTGCTACAGCGCCACACAGTCAGACTTCACGTGGATCGCCACAACGATCGTCTGGGCCGTCGCCTTCCCGCTCGTGATATTCGGCGCCTTCGTACTCTCGCCAGGACGACCCGTCACGCTGATTGGTGTTGGGCTCCTCATGGTCATCAACCCCCTCACCGACCCTGGAGCGTTCTTTCTCCCGTGGGATGTCGCGGACACCTTGCCCTTTACCGGCGTCGCCACGTCGCTAGCTGCTGTGACTGCAGGTGTCCTCCTGGCCGGATCTTCCTACCGAGCCCGTCGGCCCGATCACAGCCGAGTCGGGAAGCCAGCGCCCGCTGACGTCGCCTACTGACCTTCGATCGGACTTGGGTCGTCCCGTTAGGGGATCGTTCACCGGTCGCGTATCCAGCTACGGGCAGCGGTAGGTCTTCGCGAAGTCGGTTGCCGTGAACTGCCTTCCCTCGGTCATAGAGGTCAGTGACGGGCAGATGTCGTTGTTGTGCGCCGCCGCTACGAAGGGGGTCGCTGCTTGTGGGACGCAGCCGTAGTCCTGGTCGGGCTGGTCGAGGATTCGCAGCTGACCTGTCTCCCCGGCGGCGAGGTGAAGATCGGACCAGGAGCAGGACCAGGTGAGTGAGGCTCCGGTGTCGTTGGTGATGCTGACGTAGTGGGAAGGGCCATGCACTCCGAACAGCAGATCACCCACCCACAGAACCGCGGCCGCCACGACGGCTAGAGCTCCCAGCGCGATCGACAGTCTCACCAACCGTCGTTGGCGGGGTGGTGTCTGCCGGTCCGGCGAGAGTCTGCTCGGGTCCCAACTGTCCAGGCGTTCAACCACGGCGTATCCACCCCTCGGCGCGACGTGAAGCGGCCTCGACCGCCGCCGAGCTCGTTACCTTGAGTTCTCCCACGGGAGAAAAGTAGGCGTGACGCGGCTCTCACCACGAGGAGCTACCGACTCGCGACCGAGAGTGTCCTGTAAGGGGATCGATCCGCGGGACGCTTTCAGCGGACTGCTCGGAGGGGCTACTGCTCGTCTTTCCGGGCTGCTCGGCCGACGAAGTGCACGGACCGTCGAGCGTCGACGAGTTCGCGCTTCTCGAAGTGGCGAACGACGAAGGCTCCTGCGACGAACGAGTAGCCGATGCCCTCCGCGATTCGTGTGAGGACCGGGATGGTGCTGATGATCTGTTCGACGGTGGGTGATCCGTTGGCTTGGTAGGGGGCGATCCAGAACGGCACGATCGTGCCGAAGACGATGCCCAGGAGAATCCCGGCGACACCGATCCAGAACATGGAAGTGGACGAAAGTGCTCTGAGCATGGGATCCCCGGAATGTTCGGTGGGCGAGTCGAGAGGCGCCGCTGTCGGACGCGCCGTCCTCGCTCACGGCTGATCGGTCTGGTTACAGGCGCAGGTTGAGCGCGGCGAGGACGGTGACGAGGCCGGCCGCGACGACGACGACCGTCAGTGCAACGCGCCCCGCCGTACGGCGGAGAAGGCCGGTCATCGTGGCGGCGTCCGCCACGCGAGTCGCGATCACGAGGTCAGGAACGCCGGCCGGCGGTTGCGGTGGCGTCGTGGAGTCGTCTTCGCTGGCCGGGACGCTCACGGTCTGCTGAGCCGGCTCGATCCGATCGGGCAGCTTCTTGAAGCGGCCATCATTCGATTCGCCCACAGCGACCTCCCCAGCGGTCGCCGCATCGCGACCCTCCTTCGTGACTGTAGCCGTGCAACTCCATTGCGTCAGCGTGAGCGCGTAGCGGCCTGGAGCTGGAGACTGCTGCGGCGCACGTCTCCTCTCCACTCCTCGAGCGTCCACTGATCGGGTCCCGTAGAGGAACCTGCTGCTTCCCGAGCGCGCTGCTCGCTGCCATAGATTCCAACGACGTCGGTGGCGTCTGCCCAGAGGGCTGTCCTGAGGAGGAGGTAGTGCTCACCGTCACTGCTGTTCTTCACGCCTCGGATCCTCGTCGGTTCCGACGTCGTTCGGTCACCGTGGCGCGAGGTATCACAGTGCTGGCGCGCGTCCCGTATCGGGATCGACCACCGGACGCCCTGCTCCTTCGTCGAGAGACGGAGGATGACCGGTTGATCGTTGACGTTTTGCACCGCGGCTAGTGCGCCACGGCGGTCCAGTTCGTACGCTCAGCACATGACTGTTCCGGGGAACGCGCGGAGTCGACGTCGGCAGCTCCTGATGTGGGTTCTGGCTTCGCTGGTGGTGTTTGCGCTGGTGACTCTTGTTGTCGCCTTCGTGGCAACCCAGCTCAACGCTGCTGCTTTCGCCAGACGCCCGGAGATCGAGAACTGGGCTGACCCGAGCAGGGGAACATACACGCTCGGGCTCGGATGGGGCTTGGTCGCCGCCGCAGTCACCGTCGCGGTCGGCGTCACCGTCGATCGTCTGCGGTTGCGCAACGCAAGGTAGAACGGCGTCCCATATGGGGATCGTCGTCCGGACGGTAAAACTACCCACTGCTATCCAGCGTCCGGTAGGGGGTCGTCAACCGGTCGCACGCGAGTTGCGTGCGCCGCCGCGGCGTGGCGCGGGCGGGGCCGTCTCGTTAGACCTGTCCGGTGGTGATTCCGCTGAGGGGGCGTGAAACGGGGCAGGGAAGGCCGAGCGCCAGGCCGGCTTGTCTATCCCGGGTTGGGTGGTTGCGGGGCTGTGTCGTTGAGGCGGCGATAGTAGGCGACGTCGAGCGCGCTGAGGTGGGTGAGGAGGCGTCCGGCGCGGTCGTGCATGGTCATGGAGCCGTCGTGGAGGCTCGCGATGGCGCCGACGCGGTGCAGCATCAGCACTGTGTCGAGGCGTTCGGCGTAGTGCAGTTCCAGGAAATACACCAGCGGCGGATTGCCGGCCCGGCCTGGGGTGAAAAGGGCGGTGGGCTGGTGTCGGGTGACGCCGGTGTCGCGGTTGAGCTCGCGGAAGATGTACCGCTCGCGCAGCCACGGCCCACCGAGGATCATCGCGACGAGGACGACGACCCCGGTGATGACGAAGGGGTTGAGAAGAACGGCGAGGTCGTTGCCGGTCATCATCCGAGCATGTCCCGGGGGCGGTCGCGGTCCTCGGCTGCTTCGGTGTCCGCGGCCAGCTGCGCGACTCGCGCTTCGATGTAGACGGTGCGCATCGTGGCGTCATGGTCGAGTTGCAGGACTTGCAGGAGGCGGTGCAGTTGTACGGTGCCGGCCGAGGTTTTGCCGGTCAGGATGCGTCGGACGGTGCGCGGTCGGAGCCGTGCGAACACGGCTACCTTCTGTGCGCTCCAGCCCTGCGCCTGCACGGCTGTGGTCAGTACCGTGCCGAGCGCGGTGTCAAAGTGCTGGGGCGCCAACCCGATGAAGTCCACTCAGCCAGGCTAGCCATGCGATTCGTACGCGAACGTGGGTTCAGAGGACGGGTGGTGGCGACCCGTCCGGTGGGGAGCCAGGTGGCGGGGCGTCTAACGAAGCAGTTGGAGCCGCTCGTCAGGTTCGGTCGTTCGTCGTTTCGTCGTCGCCTGTTCGGTCTGGCGAGTTGGGGGTGCGGAGGGGCCAGGCGGGCCACCAGCCGTTGTCGAGTTGGCGCAGGGTCGTGGTGGCGTGTTCGAGGTCGTCGGTGGTGAGGTCTCTGTCGGGGGCGCCACTGCTGCCGGTGTAGCCGCTGCCGTCAACGGCGTGGAGCTGGGTGTGCAGCCACCGGCGACTTCCGAGGGGGTACGTCTCGCGGAAGCCGCCCGCGGCGATGGAAAGGACGGCTTCTTCGAGGCGGTCGGCGGCGGTTTCTGCTGATTCGTCGCAGGCATCGCAGGAGCAGTTCGGCAGGGTGGCGCGGAAGAAGACGCCTGCTTCCACTTGGACTGATTCGTCGGTTGCAGTGACGGTGATCGGGGTTCCGGCGCGAGGCTGCAACCGGATCTGCTGTGTCCCGTCGTGGTCGAGGTGGCGGACGTCGACGGAGTACCAGCGGTGGAGGTAGTCGGCCAGGGCGTCGACGTCATGGCGTAGGGGTGCGAAGCGTTCTGGGTGGGAGACGCGGGAGTACGCGTCGTCAGGTGGGTGGTGGTCGGGCCAGCGCTGCCCGTATTCGATGACGTGGCCGTTGTCGTCGCGGAACTCGATGGGAGGGAAGGCGGCGCGTTGGAACGGAACCGGTGGAACCGTGAACGGCGGTGGAGTGACATCGTGAGCGAGCGCGGTGATTTCGCGGTCGTCGAGGTCTTCTTGATCCCAGGTGGACAGCATCTCGAGGAACGGTTCCCGCTGCTCGGGACGCTGCACCATGGTTCGCACGAGGGCGGCGACCGGAATGGAGCGGACGTTCGTCCCGATTTCCGGCTCGTTGGTGACTCGCCAGGTCGCCGCGGGATGCACCACCGCGATCACGTTCCCGACGAACCGGGCTGCGGCGTCGGCAATCTCTGGCGTCGTCAAGGCGGTCGGATGCTTGGCCAGGAAGAGCCACACTCCCGACACGTCACCAGCAAGGCTCTCTGGGTCCACGCCATGGCGTTGCAGGAACTGAACGAAGAGATCGAAGCCGTCGACAAACCGCACAGGAGTCGGAAGCTCTGTTGCGGGCCGGAACGTCGCAATCGCGGACGAACCCAATTCCGGCATCGACCCGATCTCGCCAGGGAACATCTGTGTTGTCATCAGCTTCCTCCCGCGCCATGAACGACTCCGACAGTGCTCACCATGTCAGCGCCCCGTCACTCTTCAGACGCTTGTAGCGCCGATGTCGAGGCGCGAAGGTAGGCGTACACCGTCTCCCGGCTGATGCCATATTTCTTTGCCAACGTCGTCTTCGGCACGCCGGCACCAGCCCGCTCGCGCAGCTCCGCGACCTGCGCGAGGGTAAGCGAGCGGGCGCGGCCTCGGTAGACGCCGCGCTGCTTGGCCAAAGCGATGCCCTCGCGTTGACGCTCCCGAATGAGTTCGCGTTCGAACTCTGCGAACGCGCCCATCATGTTCAGCAGCAGGTTCGCCATCGCGCTGTCCTCACCAGTGAAGGTGAGCTGTTCCTTGACGAACTCGACCCGGACCTTCTTGTCCGTCAGTCGGCGCACGAGCCGGCGGAGGTCTTCTAGGTTCCTTGCGAGCCGGTCCATCGAGTGCACGAGCACCGTGTCTCCGTCGCGGACGAACCCGATCATCTCTTCGAGCTGCGGACGGTTCACGTCCTTGCCGGAGGCCTTGTCCTCGAACACCCGATCCAGCGTCAGGCCGTCGAGCTGGCGCACCGTGCTCTGATCCAACGTGCTCACCCGCACGTACCCGACCCTCTGACCCGACATGCCGCCTCCGACCCCTACTTGTCCAGTTGAAGTCTAAGAGCCGCAGGGGCAAGTGTCAGACAAGGTCCGACACGGCCCTATTCGGACGCGCTTCGGCCATGGTGCCTGACGTCCGGTTGGGGTGTACCTCAGCTAGACGGAGCCCCCGTCACCCTCCGGTGCGGTCGCTCGCAGTGCGTGGCGGGCGCTGCTTCGCGCCTGGGTGGGAGGTGGGCGCTACGTGGCCGCTTCCTCCATTTCGGTGATGGGAGCCGTATGAGTGGCAGCGTGGAGGGTGTTCAAGGGAAGCAAGAAGAGACGAAGGAGTACATCATGCGCACCAGCACGAGCAACGAATTCGACACCAGCTCGGCCAACCGTCAGAACCACCCGGGACACGGCTTCCGCCGGTCCCGCATCGCTGCGGGCCTGCTCGCAGCATCACTCACCGTCGCAGTCCCGATCGTGGGCGCCGCGCCGGCCTTCGCGGACACCACAACTCAGACAACCACCGCCGTCGCTGACTCCGGCCGCGCCACTGGCGTTACCGAGGGAGCGAACAGCGGCGCTGCCGGTCAGTGCACATGGGGTGCGAAGGAAAAGTTCTTCGAGGCGACCGGGCTGCGTCCCGCCATCTACGGCAACGCCCTCGACTGGGACACCAGCGCCGCCGCGAACGGCTGGACTACCGTCCTGGATGCTCAGGCTCGCAGCATCGTCGTCTTCGAGCCCGGCGTGCAGGGGGCGGACCCCACCTACGGTCACGTCGCCTGGGTCGATTCCGTCGAGCAGCGCGCTGACGGCCTCTACATCAACATCACCGAGATGAACGGTGCCGCCGGACCTGGCGTCTACAACACGCGAACTGTGCAGGACGTCGTGGGCATGTCCTACATCCTGGCTCCGTAGGGTCACCGCAAGAGGCGCTCCGCGTCCGCGAGTGTGAAGGCGGGTGACCCATGGGCCGCCCGCCTTCACCCTGTCCGCGTACCTTCGGCCTCCCGATCGGTAGGCGTCGCTTGCACCGTAGAACGATGCGACGACTCGAACTCGGAGCGGATGGCAGGCGGCCTCAATCACTCACTGACGTCGCGATCGCTGTCCTTCGCGCTCTCCTAGGACGGTTCCTGGACTTTGGGACGGTTGATCGTGTCACCGTTCCACGACAGGTCGGAGTCCTCATCGACGGGGAAGGCCTCGAATCGGCCGTCAGTGAGGATCGCGCTTACGAGCGTGTGCGAGCCGGCGACGATGGTGGAGTCCCAGTCGATCTCGGTGGCGAGCACCCAGGCGTGATCTTCAGGCCAGAGTAGTTGCGGCGCTTCCTCGCCGCGGAGGCCAATCTCGGGACCCCATCCGGGTTCGGCAAGCTCCGCCATGCTCGTGGCGGCCAGTATGTAGTCGTATCGGTCAATGCTGACCGGCCTGCCGAGGAGGTTCTGGCCGGTCCCACCGACCCAGTACGCCGCGAGCGCATCGCCGGGCGTAGTGGTCGCCGAACTGAGGATGGGTGCGAGGGCGGCGAGTACTTGCGGATCGAGTCGTCCGACGTCACTTGTGCCGCCGCGCGGCTCGTCCCTGCCTAGGAGCCGTTCCCACTGGACGAGCGGGTGCATGACCTTGCCGGCAGTAGCAGCAACGTCCGCCCACCGCTGGCGTTCCCAAATGTCATCGCCGTCAGGTCGAGGGTGAAGGACACGGGCGTACGCCTCGAACCCGTATCCGGCGACCGAGCCGACTCGTGCCCAGCTTCGCTCTCGCTGCATGCGCAGCCCAAGCCATTCGGCCCGCTCGACATCATCTGTGATCTCCATGGCCATGACCCTGGCAGGCCGGCACGGCCACGCCAAGACGAGTCGTGGTCGACCTGACGCCGATCGGACGCCACGCCATCGAGCTGATGAACCGAGCTTGGCATCGTGGCGCGGCTGAGGGCGCGCCGTTCGGGTCGGCGCACCCCCGCCGGCGGGCTTGGCGCTCTCGCGTCACAAGCCAAAGATCGGCGGTCCAGGTCCCCGCTCAATCCATGCGGAATCATACACATCGGTTCCTGAGTGATCTGCCGAGCATCAGCCAAACGGGGGAGGGCGATGGGGATAGTGCGTGATGGTTGGTCGTTCAGGTCTGGTATCTCTGGTGAGCCGGGGTCGGGAGGACCTGTCGGCGGAGGGGAAGCGGTGGGGGCGTACGACGAGGCGGAGGATCTTCCTTCACCGCCGCGGCACCATCGTGGCGTCACCGTGGTCCTACTCGTTCTGCTGACGTCGGTGCTGGCCGGCGTCGTCGCTGTCTTCATGTTTGCGGTCGGGTCGCTCGATGACTCGACGTCGGGAGCGGTGCCGCCGTCGGGGAGTGGCCAGGAGCTGGTGTACGAGCTCGTGCCCGTGTTGAACGATGATCCGGCGATCGCGAAGCTTCTTCCCGCGAACACCGAGTCAGACAGTGCAGGCTTGCGCGATGCGTGCGGGGCGCTCGCGGACCGCGATTCGGAGTTCACGATCATCGACGGCGCGACACCTGCCACGTTTCGGGTCGCCCTGGACGCGGCCGCAGACGCGCCGGAGCCGCAGACTTGCTGGATTGGGTTCCGCTGGGTCAAGGACGAAGGCTGGCGCGCTTCCGCGATCCGTCACTGACCACAGCTGAGCGTGGACCACCGTCGGCGTCACGGCTTGTAGGGGGACCAGTCCTGTGAGGGAAGTTCGCGCAGCTCCTCGTTCACCCAGACGCGCCAGCACGTGTCGGTGCGCTCCTGAAAAGCGCCGCTGATGGTCTCGTGCGACCAGCCGTCACGCGATTGGATCCAGCGGACGAGCCAGACCATTTGACCGGCCAACGGCTCAGTGTTGCGCGACATGTGCTCATCATCCTGGACGTCTGCCCGCGCAACGTGTGCTCGTCAGTAGTGGAGCTGTGTGCTCCATCCGTCTCGGCCGCGACCGGTCCACTGGGTGTAGTACAGGCCGCGCTTGTTCAAGAACGGCCCCACGTAATCCAGGCCCGCCGGCCGGTCAGAGCTGGCGCGAACGAAGAAGTTCTCGGGGCCGAAAAGCGGAAGCCCGGTCTCGGCCAACGTGGTGCCGGTCCCGTCGAGAATCGTGAGGCGCCACTGGTCCTCGACGTACTCGACTGTCGCCATCTCGGCGGAGCTGAAGTCGATCATGCGCGGAGCATAACCACCGCACGTTACGCCTGGTGTCGTTTCGCTCGGGTGCGGCTTCTTCCCCTGGGAAGCGGCCCGACCCGGCATCCCCCGACGCGGGGCCGGGCCGCTACTCCCGGCTCAGGGGCCGAGCCGCATCCGAGCCGGGAGCACTGGGGCCGGAGCGAACGGCACTCCGTACATGCCCGACCATAGGTGCCGACTGTGCCCACGGGAGGAGGGTTGACGGCCCTGAGCAGCAGCCGGCGAGTGGTGCTCTCGGCCGCGCTGTGTGACGCGGCCGAGAGCAGAGCGACACCGACGACCCCTCGTCGGTCTGCCGCGCGCGGCGTCGAGGTCCCCACTTCTCAACCGCACCGCCACTTTAGACACGAAGTGCCGAGACGGTGAGCGTGAGCGGAGCGAGTCGAGCAACTCCTGTCAGCGCCGCTCGGCATCCTGACGGCTGGCCGCGCTTCGCTTGCGCAGCTCGCTGACTACCGACTTTGAGGCTGCCAGAAGGGCGCGCTCGTCTTGCGCGTCGGCATCGACTGGGACGACGACGAACGCGCTGTTGGCGTTCACCGTCATCCGTACTTCCATGACCTGCCCATCCACGCGCAGCGCGGGAATAGCGATCGACTCGGAGTGTCCGCCGGCGGCGATCGAACCGACGAAGGCGAGGAGGGCCGTGCACACGTCGTCGGTGGACGTGAACGTCGCGGAAGCTCTCATCCGTCGTCATCACCTACGCGATGTAGCGCTCCGGTGAGCGTCCGGCAGGGGCCGCTGATCGGAACTCTTCCCGAGGGGAGCATTCTCTGAGGCCATCCATCCGATAAGCGGCGCGATGCCGGAGGCGGGTGGCCGTCAGGAGTGCCCCGGAGGGGTATCCCGGAGGGACGCGCAGCGCTCTTGACGGTCGGCCGGCGCAGGCAAGAGTGAAGCGTCGGATGGACGGCCGGACCGCAGCCTGCGCGCACGTCGCGGGAAGGCAGAAGCCCCCGCGAGCGTGACTGCTCGAGCGGGGGCTTGCTACTCGACGAGGGCGGTCGTCGTGCGCGATCGACCTACTCGTTCGGCCACGACGCCAGAGCGTCATGGGGGACGATTGTCGGCACTCCGTCGACGGTCTGGATCGTCGTGCCGGGCTCTCCGAGTCCGGCGGCGTGCGCGATCGCCGCGAGGACCAGTCGCGTGTGTTCGAGGTCGAGCCCGGCGACGTCCTCGCGGAGGTCGACAGGGACACCCTGACCGAGCGACGACGCGATCCGCGCGACGCGCTGTTCGCCTCCGCTGAGCGCTCCGATTTCGTAGCCGAGGCGGTCGAAGTCGATTGCGCTCGTGTGCCAGGCGTTGTCGGTCTTCACCCACGGTGCTCCGGCGTACACGAGGCCCGATCGGATCAGCAGTTCGACGGCGGCCGTGAGCGGGTTGGCCCCCTCCGCCCAGGCGCGGACCTGGCCGTGGAGCGCGGCGGAGTCGTTGTCGGTCATGCAGCGTTCTCGATGGACGCGGAGCTGTCGCTCTCGGTCGAATCGGCGGGAATTCCCTCCGCCGACGTTGTGCGTCGCGCGCGGGTGACGCGAGCGCGAGTCTGCTCGGGTCGCGGCACTCCTGCTGCGCGGAGTTCCTTCTCCGACCATCCGGCGGCGAGGGCGTCCGCCCACGCCTTGCTGTGTCGGTTCTGCGCGTCGCTGAGGGTGGCGCGTGCGGTGTCGGTGTCGTTGGCTGCGGAGACGATCGTGCGGACCGCCTCGACGCGCTTCTCGACGCTCTGTTCGAGCAGTCGGCGGGCGGCGTCGGCGGCGTCGTCAGGGTTCCTCGTGTGG
>NZ_PSUZ01000033.1:0-30999 GCF_002932095.1 Rathayibacter sp. AY1G1 | reverse complement strand
GACGCGCTTCTCGACGCTCTGTTCGAGCAGTCGGCGGGCGGCGTCGGCGGCGTCGTCAGGGTTCCTCGTGTGGTCGCTCATGCGGAAAGGCTAGCCGCCGCCGCCGCCGTCATGCGGAAGGCGCGGACTCAAGCGTCTCGGGTTCGGCTTCGCCAGCCGAGACGCTCGGGTGTCCTTCGGACCCGAGTTACACCCAAGTCGCGCTCGGTGCGAAGATGGTTTGTGGAGCAAGCTATAGGTTTACCCGTGGTAAACCGCTTGCGCCCCTTCCGCTGCGCGGCCGGGTCGGCGCATACTGGTCGTATGGTCCCCGCCTGGGGGCGGGTTCGCTGCGCTGGGCCGGAAGGACGGTGAGGGTCGTGTCGGAGTCGTCACGAGAGGGTCGGTTGTTCGGCCGGCGCCGCCGCGCGAACGTGCCGGGTGTCGCTGCGCGGTCGAAGCGGTACGAGGTGTCGGTCACGCCCGAGGAGGACGCGCACCTGCGCGCCCGTGCCGAGGTGCTGGAAGTGACGGTGCCGCGGCTGCTGTTCGAGTCCGCGATGAACGCCCAGGTGCGCACGGACACGGAGTGGCGGTTGGTGGTTGCTGAGCTGTTCCGGGCGTCGAAGCTGTTGCAGAAGACGTCGGACAACATGAACCAGCTCGCGCGGTTCGCGAACAGCACGGGCCAGTTCCCGGCCGAGGCTGTTGAGGCTGCGGAGGAGTACCGGCGGGTGCGACGCCTGATCGAGGCGACGGCAGACCGGCTCGGTGGACGGTGAGAACGAACATCACGCGCGGCACGCGCATGCGTGGACTGATGGGCTACCTCGTTGGTCCCGGCAAGACGAACGAGCACGAGGAGCAGCACCTGATCGCGGGGGATTCCGCGATCATGGCTGAGTACGGGCATGAGGTTCTGGATGGCGCTGCGGCTGCGGCGATCGCTGCGGATCTGGACCGACCGCGGGAGCTGTTCGGCGTCGAGGTGACGCGCAACAAGGTGCGCACCGACGAGAACGGCGAGGCGGTTCGGGACTCGGCCGGCGCGATCGTGAAGGATCGCGTGGCGGCTGATGTGTGGCATTGCTCGCTGTCGCTGGCGGCCGAGGAGGGCCAGCTCACAGACGAGCAGTGGGGCCGAATCTCGACCGACTTCGTGCAGCGGATGGGCTTCGCGGGCGAGGACATCGGCAAGGCCGATTGCCGCTGGGTCGCGGTGCGTCACGGGCTGTCGAAGAACGGCAACGACCACGTACACATCGCCGTGTCGCTGGTGCGCGAGGACGGCACGAAAGCGTCGGTGCACAAGGACTACGAGCGGTCGCAGACGATCAGCCGTGAGCTGGAGCGCGAGTACGGGTTGCAGGTCTACCAGGCGCCGGAGCGCGAGTTCCCGGAGCGCGGTGTGCGGCCGGGAGCGCGTGAGTCCGCTGCACGTCGCGGGCACGTCGAGCCGGACATGCAGCGCCTCGAGCGCGCCGTACGCGCGGCCTCGTCCGCGTCCCAGGATGAGAGCGAGTTCGTTCGTCGTCTGCGTCAGGGCGGGGTGCTGGTGCGCCCTCGATTCGCGACGGGTCGTGACGATGTGATCGCCGGCTATTCGGTGGCGCTGCGGCCGACGAACGGCGAGAAGGCGATCTGGCACGGCGGCGGCCGGCTCGCTCGCGACCTGACCTTGCCGGAGCTGCGGAAGGGCTGGCCGGACCAGCCGGAGTCCGCGTCGGATGCGGCATCCGAATGGCGCGCGACAGCCAAGAATCCCTGGCAGTACACGCCGGTCAACCCTGGCCGGGAGACGGCGGAGCCGGCCCCCGAGCTGTTCGAGGCGTACGCCGCGGACATGGACCGGCTGCACGACTACATCAGGTCCGTGGACCCCTCCGACAGGGCCACGTGGGCGCACGTTGCGCGCGAGACGGCCGGCGCCTACGCGGCGTGGTCCCGGCGCATGGAGCCCACCCCGGGACCGCTCGCGGACGCTGCGCGATCGCTCGCCCGCTCGGCGCACCTGCGGGCGCACGAGACGCGCCCGCGGCCCGCGATGATGCCCTCGACGGCGGCGTACTCCGCATTGATCATGGCCGCGGCGGGGAATAAGAAGAATGCAGCCGCGGAGCTGCTGCTGCTGAACCAGTTCGCGCGCTTGACGCACGCGGTCGCGTCGGCTCATAAGGCAGCCGGTGATGCGCGACGGATGCGCGAGCTGTCGCAGACGTTGCGGGGTCAGTTGTCCGCTGTTCGCGACGGCTACCAGGTCGTCGTGAAGGCCGAGAAGGTCGCGGAGAACGAGCGGGCCTGGCAGGCGCTCCCGGAGGAGCTCAAAGACGTTCGCCGGCTGTCCCAGACCAACTTCGGGTCGGGCAGTCCCGTACCCACGAAGCTCACCAAGGCTGACCGGGAGCGCGAGGAAGCGATGCTCGCGGACCGCGCCCGACAGTCTCGGCAGGGACCTGACCAGGACCGCGGCGACCGTGGCCGATAGACGATTCACCAAGGCAAGGGGAGGAAGTCATGAGTGACGACGACGAGGTAGGCCAGGAGGTCGGTCAGAACGTCCGGATCGCGTTGACCATCGCGATGCAGATGGGCGAGAAGTTCGCCCGGCTGCGCGAGGAGCTGGCTCGCGACGCGCAGGCACGCTCCGCCGCGCAGGCGCGCGAGCTGTCGGCCCGTTTCGACGCCGAGCGCGGCGCTGCACGCGCGACGTTGCAGGTCGTGGACCGGCCCGACTGGTGGGAGAAGGCGAGCATCCAAGACATCTCGAAGGTCGCGGAGACGGCGCAGGCGTGGAAGAACCACGACCCGATCGCGGAGCGCGCGTCGGCCGTCGTTCAGCGCGAAGTGTTCGAGCGCTACGGCGTCGACACCGCCGTGCTGCGCGACGCCGCCGGTCAGGCGAAGTCGGAGCTGGACCGGGCGAAGGAATGGGCCACCAACTCCGCGCCGGAGCACTACCACCGCCACGACGACGACCGTCTCACCATGGACATACGCGGCCGCGCAGAGCCGGACGTGAACGCGGAGCGCGCTCTGATCACCGACTACCGCGCGGCGCTCGCGGGCGACGCCGGCACCCTCGAACTCTCCGCGGCCGAGGAATGGAAGCGCGACACCGACCCGGCCGGGTTCCAGGACTACCGCGTGCAGACGTCGATCGACTGGAACGACGGAGAGTTCCGCACCGCGGACCCCGCGGCCGTCGCTGCTGCACGAGCCGCGCTGGTCGAGGAGTGGAAGGACACGGTAGCTCCCGAGCGTGCTCGAGCGGGAGCGGAGGTTACGGAGGCACAACTACTGATCGCGGAAGCCGACCGCCTCGACCGCGCGAACGACGCCCGCAACCAGGAGGCCGCTCGAGAAACCCCCGGTGCGTCCGACGTCGACAACGGGCGCGCGGAGATGGCTGCGCAGCTCGAAGCGCGCGCGAGCGACTACGACCGCGACGCGGCCGCCGGTGGCACCGCCAACGCGACTCCTGACGAGCTGCGCGAGCTGGCCTCCGACGCGCGCGCTCAGGCACAGCTCTTCCGCGACGACGCCCCCGCAGAGCGCCAGGAGGCCGCACAGGGCACCGGAGGCCCGTCCACGGAGTCGGCGCCGCCCGCGACGGATCCGCGCGCGTCAGCGTCGCGTGAGGCCGGAGAGATCGCTTACGACAGTGCCGAGCGTCGACAGTCGACCATTCAGGCGATGGAAGCCAAGGGAGTCCCCCCGCACGTCATCGAGGCGCGGATGAGCGCCGACAGCGCGCACGCCACCCCGCCCAGCGCCGCGGTGACGTCGAAGGCTCCGATGAGCACCGTCCCTCAGACGCGGCGCGGTCGTGGCCAGGGGCAGGGCGCCGATCGCGCGGACCTGAGCCGCTAGCCGGAGCGTCGAGAACGAAGAAGGGGAGCACCGGACGGTGCTCCCCTTCTTACGTCCTCAGAGCGCCTCTCAGGCGTTTTCTCTGGATGGGCGCTGCGTGTACAGCGGCGGTTGTAGATCGGACGGGAAAGTGCCTTCTACCGGCGCCGTGTAAGGCAGCGGTTCACCGATCCGGTTCTCGTCCGTCGAGTCAGCGAATGGGCCGTCCGCAGAGAGAAGGACGCTCATGTGTGGGTCGCAGTGGTTGATCCACCACGCGCTCATCCCGGCCTTCGGGTCGGCGCGTGCGGCCTCCCACGCCCGCCACAGCGCCTCGATGCGCTGCTGCGCTTCCTTGGCCTCCCACCAGGCTGCTTTCCACCGCAGACCGGCACCGGAGCCCTGCGCCATTACTCGGCGCCGGTAGGTGCCGATGAGCTGCTTGCGCACGAACTCATCCGCCGACCCGAAATGCGTCGTGGGCTCTTCGCTCTCCGGGGCACTCGTCGCCTCGTCGGCCGCTGACGCGGGCGCGGCCTCGTCGTCCACGCCCCCGTAGAAGTCATCGCTCATGAGCCCGTCACCGGCGTGAAGCCGTGTCCCTGCTCCGGGGCCGGCGGCGGCGTCGGTGTCGGCGCTGCGCCCGGTCGGTGGTTCGCGATGGAGGCGTTGATCGCGGCCACGAGCGGCTTGGGGCCGTCGAACCACGGCACCGTGCGCAGGATCGCGGCACGCGAGCCCGAGGACATCAGGATCGCCCGCCCGATCTTGCGCCCCTTCTTGGGAGTGGGGAGGTTCGCGAGCTCCGCGACGTCGAGGATCAGTTCGCGCTTCAACGCGCTGGTGGTCGAGCGCACGCCCTTGTTCATGCTCGCGGAGGTCGTCTCGCGATCGTAGGTGCCGATCAGCTCTGACACCATCCGCAGAAACCCCGTCTCCGAGATTCCGCCGGCGTAGATCTTCGCGTTCGCGGCCGACCACAGCTTGTCCATGCCCTCCTTCCCGAACACGCTCACGCCCTGCGACCAGGACTGGAACACCGACATGATCGGGATCCCCCGGGAGCCGTAGTGGCTGTAGAGGTCGGGCAGGTCGCGCCAGCGGCAGACGTTCGCCGCCTCATCGAGGACGCCGAGCATCGGGGTCTGCATCCGGCCGCCGGGCGACACCGCGGCCAGCTCCTCCGCGGCTTCGACGGTCGCGGCGGTGAGGGCGAGGACGAGGGGGCCGGCGCTGCCGGCACCCTCCTTGGACAGGCTGTAGAGCGTCCCGGTGGAGCGGACGAAGGCGCCGGGATTGAACTCCGGCCGGGTGTCGTTCTCGCCGGTGCGGTTCACCCACTGGCGGGTCCCGGAGTCCTTCAAGCAGGACGCCATGCGCCGGGCAGTGGAGTACACCGATCCGCGCTCCCGGTGCTCCAACCGCGTCGCGCCCTGCAAGCTCTTGGCCATCAGCGGGAAATAGCTCGAGGCCAGGATGTCTCCGGCCGTCTCGTCGCCGGGTTTCGTCGTCCACTCGTAGACGTCCGTGATCGGGCGGCCATCGAGGGCCGCGGCGAGCAGGAAGCCTGCCAGCAGCTCGCGACCGGACGGCTCGAAGTGCGCATCCGAGCGGGCGCCGACCTCGCTGGATCCGGACGCGAAGTGCTGCGCGAGCTTCGCTGCCTTGGTGTCGTCGGTGACGTAGGAGAGGGGGTTCCACCACCACGACGGCGGCTCGACCGCGACGCGCTGCGGGTCGAACACCCACACCTGCCCCCGTGCTGCGCGGAGGTCGCGGGTCGCGTCGAGCACGTCGCGCTTGTTCGAGGTCGTGACCACGGACCCGGGAGCGTTGACGATCGCGGGGATGACGAACGACGTCGACTTGCCTACGCGGGGGCCGGCGAGCAGCAGCACCATGTCCTCGAACGAGGCGTAGATAGGTCGACCGTCGCTGAGGAGGTCACCCAGAGGGACGCCGAACGAGTCGGTCACGCCCAGTCGGGCCGACTTCTCCTTCGCCTCCTTGCCGCGCATGTGGCTCATTTCCGCGGAGGTGGCGGTGTGGCGGGCGGTCCAGTCGATCGGGGTCCGGTTCTTCTTCCCGCCGTTCTTCGCGATCAGGAACAGGGTGCCGAAGAAGACGACCACGGCGCCGATCCCGGCGACGATGAGGGTCGCGGTGCCCGGCCAGACGAGTCGGCCGCGGAACACGTCGACCACGACGGAGAAGAAGTTCGACGGGTCGGTGTCCATGTCGGGATTCACACCGTCGACCTGGGACCCGACGCGGACCGCGATGTAGATGGCCAGGGCGATGATCAGGACACCGCCGGCCGCGAACGCGACCCCGAAGCCGTTACTGGCCTTCCCGGGCTCTTTCCGGCGGTTGTTCGTGAGGCTCATGGTGCAACTCCTTCGGTCGGTGCTGGGCTGGTGAGAGTGGTCTGGGCGGGGATCGCGTGCTGCACCTGCGCGGTGAACGCGAGGGTGGCGGCCGTGGCCACGAGGACCGCGACAGCCAGGAGCCCGGCGACCGCGCCGACCTGGCCGAGCGGACCCCGCAGCAGCGCACCCCCGGCGCGGGCGGCGATCACGACATCGCCCGCTCGAGCAACGGAACAGATGCCGGCAGGAACCTGCGCGGCTCGCATCGCTCATAGATCGGCCCGTCGTAGGGGGCCGTCGTGTCGTCGCTGGTCGCCTGCCGGCTGGTGCCCCAGGTGAGGACGGCCTGGCCGTTGTCGACGTACTCGACCGGCAGGTCCGTCATGTGGTCGGTGTGCGGGAGCGTCGTCGTCATCGAGCAGCCCCAGAGGTAGCCGTCGTAGACGACCGTCGACGTGCAGCTCATGCGATCACCCGGTCCCACTGGTCCCAGGCGACGAAGCCCGCCATGAGGGCGACCCCGGTCCAGCAGCCCGTGAGCAGAAACCGGTCGCGCTCCGCCGCCCCCTGACGGCGGGCGGCGATCACGCTGACGATCGCGGCGCCGGCCGCGCCGAGCGCGACGCAGCTCGCGCCGAGGGCGACGAGGACGCTCACGGCAGAATCTCCACCATGACCGGATCGGTCGCCAGGGGCTCGTTCGCGCGGCCTGCGCGGCTCGTGGTGTGCCAGAGCTTGTTGGTGTCGTTGACGTCCTTCTCCGCTGCGGTCAGGTGGACGCGGACGGGGATGCCGGGACGGCCGCCCACCTTGATCAGGAACAGGCCACGGCCGGGCGGGTCCGCTTCCTTCCCGGAGACGCCATCCCAGGCCGGCGGGTCCTGCCAGCTCGTGAGCATCTCCTGCTCCTTCGCGGACAGCGGCACCGCCGACGTGAGCAGAGGCATCTCCGCACCGGGAAGGCCGCCGCAGATGACCATGCCGGAGCGCTCCACAAAGCCGCGGGCCTTCATCCGGTCCTCTTCGCTGGAAAGCGCGAGGAGGTCGGACATGGTGTGGCTGATCATCGCCAGGCCGACACCGCGGGCACGGTTGAGGCGGGTGAGCGCGTCGACGCGATCGACCATGCCCTTGCCCGCGCGCAGAGCCCGCCACAGCTCGTCCAGGATCACGAAGTAGTGCCGGCGGGGCTCGATCCCCGCATCGGCCAGCGCCGCGGCGACGTTGACCGTCCCGAACCCCGCGGACCAGCACGCGAGGAGGATCGCCGCCTGGAGGTCGCCTTCGGAGTCATCGATCGAGGACACGTCGTAGACCACCGGCCGATCCCGCCGCATCGGGGTCGTCGTCTGGCGGGAGAAGATCTCGCCCAGCCGGCCACCGGAGGTGAGGCCGATGAGCGACGCTTCGAGGTTCTCGGTGATTTCCTTGTACCGCTTGAGGTCGTTGCGGTCGAGCGCGACCTGTCGAATCTCGTCCGGCGCGGCCTGGATCACGGCGAGCAGGTCCGCGAGGACGGGGATGCCCTCGTGGTGCTCGTCCAGGTACTTGAGCGCCCGGTCGATGATCGTCTCCTCCCGGTCCGTGGGCGGCTGAGAGCGGAGGATCGTCAGGAGCGCTGCGATCATCGTGTGCCGGCGGCCGTGAGCGTCCGCGAGCACCTGAGCAGCGAGGCGCTGCGCCTTCACCGCACGCAGGTGCAGCTCCTTGGAGTCGCCGCCGCGGGCGTCGAGCTCCGCGGCTTGCTCGAGCGCCTGGTCGGCGTCGTCGCGGAGGCGCTTCGCTGCGCTGGTCGCCTCGCCGGGGTCGAGGATGTTGAGGTAGCCGCGGTCGCGGCCGAGGGTGATGACCTGTCCCTCCATCGCGCGGATGAGGTCCACGTAGTCGGGCTTCAGATCCCCGAGGACCAGCGGAATGGTGCCGTACCCGGCGAGCCCGGTCGCCATGCGGCGGGTCAGCGAGGACTTTCCCAGACCCGGCTTGCCGAGGACGAACATCGACGGGTTGGAGATGAGCTGCGCCCGCTGGAACCAGCTGATCGGGTCGCACAACACGGAGGCCCCGGTGGTGAGGTTCTTCCCCAGCGGCACGCCGATCATGGGCGTGCCCGTTCCGACCGAGAACGGGTACAGCCCGCACACCTGAACGGTCGTTGCGCGGAACTCATCGGCGGGCTGAATCGAGACGGCCTGTCCGCCGCCGCGGCCGAGCCATCCCGTCGACGTCGGCCGCATCGGGCGCTTCGGCGCCGACTCCTTCTCAATGTTCTGTCTGCCGCCCTGGTGCGGGATCGCCCGCTTCTTCCGCGACCGCTTCGAGGGCTTCTCGCGGGCGAGAGGAGAGCTGGCGGCGCGAGCTGCGGCGGCCTCCTCCTCAGCCTTCCGCACGCGGCGTGAACGGGCGCGAGCGTCCGTCGACGTCGCCGCGGCCTGCGCCGTCGTCGGGGCTCCGACCGCGCCCGTGGGCGTGGCGGAGTCGAGCGCGTCGACGTCGCCGGCCTCTTCGCTCTGGTCGACGTCGACGGCACCGGTCGGCAGCTCGTCCCCGTCGACGTCGGCGGGGACGTCGACGGGCTCGGTGTCGCGGTGGCGGGAGAAGAACTTGGTGGTGCTGCTCACTGGGGGCCTCCAAGAAGGGTCGGAACGGCGACAAAGACGGGTGAGGGCTGAGGGTTAACCCGGGACGGCACCGGACGTGTGTCCAGTGCCGTCCTGGTGGTGGCGGGGTGCGTCACAGGATTTCCCGCATCTCGTTGGGAATGCGCAGGTGCCGAGGCAGGACCAGCCCCAGCGGGAGCGCGGCGGCGAAGGCGGAGTCCTGCGAGCCGAACGCCGGCCGCATCCGCAGGCGGGCGGCCGAGGTGAGGGAGTCGATCGCGGCGCGCGCTTCGGGCTCCTGACCACGCTGCAGCGTGGTCGCGGTGACGATCAGGCCGAAGTTCATCAGCCCGGCGCCGGAGGCTTCCTCCGCGGCCGTGGCCTGCGCCGAGCGGGTCGAGAGCGTCGAGCGGGCCGTGGGCTTGGTGGACGCGGAGGAGTTGAACTGGGCGGCGTTCAGGTCCGCCTCCACGAGCGCTGCGGCGCGGGCGGGATCGATGGGCCGGTAGAGCAGGGTGACGCGCTTACGGGCGATGTCACGGTGCGGCGCGAGCAGGCGAGCGAGGATGTTCGACTGGACGACGCCGCGCGGGGGCGCGGTCATGGTCCACGACGTCGACACCGCTCCGTCGTGACGGTAGGAGTCCCAGTGCGCTTCGGCACCCGCAGGGCCGACGTCGGTCCAGGACAGGTCCGCCGTCTCGCCCTCTGCGCGCGCCTGATCGATCAGGAGCGCCGCGGCGGGGTCGTACGCGGTGCGGATGACTTCGCACAACTCCTGCGCGCTCAGGGGCCGCGCCGCGCCCGCCCCCGTCGCCGCGAGAGAAGACGTCAGGCCGGGGATGCGGGCGGAGAGGTCCGCGGCGACCTCCTTGGCATTGCGGCGCTTCCCGTTGATCCGCGCGGTCGCCGTGAACGTGAGCGCGATGTAGGCGTGGATCGTGGCCGACCCGACCGGGTAGGTCTCAACGACCTCCTGGAGCATCGCTCGCGCGAACAGCGGCGCGTCCGGGTCCATCGACCCCTCGACCTCACCGCGCAAGCGCGTGCCCGTGTCGGGCGCCGTCTCGACGGTGACCGACGCGGCTTCGATGCCGGGCTCGTCTCCGAGGTTGGCGAGCCAGATGCCGTATTCCGCGACCTGGTTGTTGATCTGCTCCTGATCCACCAGCGCGGCGCCGTCCGGCTCCGTCGCCAGCACGACGGTGAAGTGCTTCGTCATCGGGGTGCTGATCAGAGCGAACCGGCGACCGTGGGAGTCCTCGTGCTCGGTGAGCTGCGAGGGCGCGGCCAGGCCTGGGAGCTGGAAGGTGCCCCACTTCGCGCGGCCGATCGGGCCGGAGCGGTAGATGTTTGCTCCCTTGCTCTTGGTACGCCACCAGTTCACGCGGACCACCATCCTTCCGAGGGCGCTCTGCCCGTGCTTGTCCTTGACCGAGACGGTCAGGAGGATGCCGCCGAAGATGGCGGCGACGATGAGTGCGGGACCTAGGCCGGAGAACATGGACGCGATGATCGAGGCGACGATGCCCACGAACATCACGAGGGTGGCGAGCTGTCCCAGCCCGCCGAGGCCGGCGGTCTGAGGCTTTCGCCAGTTGCCGTAGGTGCGGGCCTTGATCGGATCGGTTGCTGTGCTGGTCATGGGTTAGCTCCCGCTCTCGTTGCTGCCGGTCGCCTCGTCGGTGCCGGCCTTCACGGCCTGCGCGGCGTGCTTCGCGCCCTCCGCGGCCTTCGTTGCGACGGCGATACCGGCGCCGATCGATCCGGCCGCGGCCGCGGCGCCGCTCGCGGCTGCCCCGGCCCCGGCGCCGCTCGACGCAGCGGCTCCCGCGCCGCTGGTCGCCGCGCTTCCGGCACCAGCACCTGCGCCGCTGCCGGCCGTCGACGCCGACCCAGACGGGTCAGCGGCCGGCGACGACGTCGGCGAGCCCGGCGTCGACGTGCTGCCGGACGGTCCGTCCGTGGACGAACTGTTGCCGCCTCCACCGCCGCCGTTCCCGCCGCCGCCGCCTCCGTTGCTGCTCGCGCGGATCGCACCCGTCGCGACGTCACCAGCGGCCGAGACTGCCGCAGCGCCCAGGAGCAGACCTGCCGCGCCTCCGCCGCCGACCGAGGAGACGGCCGGGACGAGGAAGCGCATCAGCGCAGGCAGAGCCACGAGAGCGATGAGCATCAGGGCCAGGCCGGTGACGATCTGGAAGAGCCCGGTGCCGTCCGACTTGAACAGGTCGGTGCCGGTCATCCGGAAGGCGATCGCGTAGACGATCGCCGCGGCGGGCTTGTAGAGGATGAAGGCGATAGTCCAGGCCATCGCCTTCTTGAACCACTGCCGACCCATCTCGGTGTTCGTGAACGACGCGGCGAGCGGGAAGATGCCGGCGAGGACGACGAGCATCGCGCCGCGGAACACCATCAGCGCGATCTGCACGTAGGTCATGAACACGGCGAGCATGCCCAGCAGGAAGAGACCGATCAGGCCGATGCCGGAGGTCGCAGTGAGGCTGATCATCGCGAAGACGTTGGTGCCGAAGCAGTTGCTCTCGCCCTGCTGGGACACGTCGCAGTCGGTCGAGTTGTTGAGGATCCAGATCGAGAACGCATCGCCCGCCTGGGTCGCCAGGCGGATGACGACCAGCCCTGCGCCGGCCACGGCGATCAGAGTCAGCACGGAGCCGGCGAGCTCGCGCAGCGGCATCGCGCGTTGCGTCCACACCATCCGGGCGGCGGCGACGAGGATCGCGAGGATCGCGAGTCCGCCGGTGTACCACTGCAACTGCCCCTGCACCCAGCCGACGACGCTCGAGGACTCGTTCAGGTGCATCGCCAGCGGCAGGAACCCGGTCACGAGCGCCGACGCGGAGGAGAGGAGCAGTACGGCCAAGAGGATGACGCCGATGCGGCCCATGTGAGCTTCACCGTCGCCGTGCCGGCGACGGCTCGCCATCATCACGCCAGCAACGATCAGGGACATGACTGCCAGGCCCGCAGAGACCCACGTCACGTAGCCGAGAATCGTCTCGAACGCCTCCGGCAGCGGCGGAGTGCCGCCACCGTTGACGCCGCCGCCCTGGTCCACGACCGTGACCGGGGAGGGGACGTTCATCCAGACGGTACCGAGAGAGGCGATGGCCTTGCCGTAGCCCTCCAAGATGTTGTTGACGAACTGCTGCAAGGCATCGTTCGACGCCTTCGAGACGACGTTGCCGACAGCGACGCCGGTCCAGCAGGGAACGTCGATGGGGAGGCATGCCTCTCCACCGCCGGTTGTGGCGGTTGCGATCACTGGACACCCGCCCAGACGATGTAGCCGCCGAGGTTCTGCAGCGTGGTGGGGCGGAAGGGCGGCTGTCCTTCGTCGGTGACGACGAGCTTCCAGTCGCCGTCGATCCACTTCACCGCGGACGGGAAGCTGATCAGCGAGCCCGTGTTCAGCTCGAATGCGGTGTCGATCGTTGCGTTCTCTCCGTCGTAGGACAGCACCTTGAATCCCGCGATCTGCACGCTGGTGCCGGTGTTGCTCTGCTGCGTGTCGGCGGCGATAGCGGCATCGCGGCCGGGTCCCGGTGCCGTGAGCTGCTCCACTGCGAGCGGCGCGAGTCGAGCATCCGAGCCCATCGCCCACAGGTTCGAGACAGCGAAGAGAGCGCCTTCGACGGTGTGCGCGTAGCAGGTGCGTACCCCGTCACTGTCGGTCTCCCCGGGGCCGGCCTCAGCGGAGCTGGGAGCGGCCATGGTGCCGACGATGGTCCACTCCGTCGTCGGCGGTGCGGTGAGGGTGCCGCTCTCCTCGTAGCCGGAGAGTCCGCACACGCTTTCGGCGTCGGCCGAGACGGTGGAGGTCGGGGTGGGGGTCCCGGGGGCGGCGGTCGTGGTGCCGCCTCCCCCGGTCCCGAGGGACGTCACGCCGAGCACGATGGCCGAGAGGGCGAGTGCGCCGACGATGACGGCTCCGACGATGAAGCCCTTCTTGGTGAACGGGTTACGCGGTTCGGAGTCGTTCATGACGTCCCTTGCCTTTCTGTTGGTGGTGTCGGTTTCCCGGGGACGCTACGCGCCCATCAGGAACCCGACGATCGTGAACGCGGCGGAGATGACGATCACACCCACGAGGAGCCGGCCGAGCCAGCCGCCGATTTCGCCGCCCTCGCCGCGGCGGGCGGAGACGGTCATGGTGACGCCGAGGATGATGAGGCCGACGACGGCGACGCCGAGGCCGACCCACTTGGCCCAGCCCATGACTGTGGTGAAGGCCTCGAATCCGGGGGGCATGCCGCCGGGGCCCGGGTCCGGCACGACCGCGCCGAGCGCGCCCGCGGTGGTGAGGATGTCGGTCGTTGCTGCGAGCAGTGCAGACATGGTGTGCTCCGTTTTCTGTGTTGGGTGGTGCGGGGTGATCGGCGCCGCGGTCGCGACGTCGAAAGGGTCCGGTTATCCGGTGGTGAGGGGGCCGTCGGCGTAGGCGACGTCGAAGTGCAGGTGGTTCGGGGTGTCACCGAACTGGGTGATGTGCTGATAGGTGCTCGACCGGCACTGGATCTGGCCCGCACGCGAGCCCTGCGGCACCTGCGGGTCCAGGACGTCAAGGAGCTGGAGGGCGTTGGGGTCGCAGCCGGTCGTGGCGGTGCCGGCGAAGCTGTAGAAGTCCACGGCGTTGCCGCCGCCGTTCATCCAGTGCGAGGAACCCGTGCCGGCGCCCAGGAGCGAGCCCGTGCACTGGCGGTTGAGGTCGGAGACGCCGATCTTCCCGAACGTGTTCAGGGCGATCGTGATGATCTGGAGAATGCGGACGTCGATCGCGCAGTTCTCCTTCGGGGTGCCCGCGGCCATGTCGCGGATCTGCTGCGCGTACCGGTCCTCGAGAAGGGTCAGGTTGCCTGCGTCCATCGCCGCGACGAGGTTCGCTGCGAGAGCCTGCGCATCGCCGGACACGGCGACGCATCCACCGACCGGCGCCGGGGAGGCGGGCGCAGTGCCGATCGGCGTCGACGGGGCACTCACCGGCGCCGCCGACGTCGTGGGTGCGGTCGTGCTGCTGCCGAGGCTGTTGAGGTAGGTCATGATCGCTACGGCGTCGGCGCGGTACTTCGTGTAGTGGTTCGGGTCGGCGTTGCGCTGGACCTTGTTGATCGCGATGGAGGGCTCCATCGACTGCCAGCCCTCGACGGCTACGAGGCGGTCGTAGAAGAAGCCGGCCGAGGTCGTCGGGTCCATGCGCTGCTCGACGGTGCCCCAGCTCGACTGCTGCTGGAACAGGCCGATCGAGTCAGCGACCGACCCGTCCGGGTTGATAGCACCGTCCCCGTAGTTGATGTTCACCAAGGAGGACTCCCCGATCGCCGTCTGCACGCCGAGGGTCTGCCCATCGGCGCCGAGGCCCTTCGCGGCTCCCGCGTTGACGATGAGTGCCGCGTTCACGAGCTGGTCGTGCCCGTAGGCGCCGACCTTCGCGTCCGCGGGGATCGCGGACACGTTCACCGGCCCGCCGCCAGGCAGGCACGCCGCGGCCGCGTCCTCAGCGGCGCCGAAGAACAGCAGCCACAGCAGCAGTGCGATCGCGAGAAGCGGTGCCAGGACCGCCGCGAGAACCCCCATTCCCCCCTTCGCCACCGGGCTACTCCGACGCCAGGGGGGTGATCTGCTCGACAGCCCATGGACCGGTCTCGACGGTGCGGTGGACGTACACGGAGTACTCCCCCGCATCCGTGGGAACCAGGATGCGCATCGTGAAGGCGCCGTCCCCGTCCCGGACCGATGCTGCGCCGGTGAGGGTCGTGCAGGGCACGTTGGCCGGGTCGACGGTCTCGTAGGCCACCGCGGCCTGCTGGCTGAGGAACGGGTACAGCTCAGCGATCCAGGTGTCGTAGTCCAGGGCGGGGCGGCAGAAGGCGGTAGTCGCTGCCACCGCGATCGCCACAGTGTCGCCCTCGACAGTCGGCTCCGGCTGCGGCTCCACGTCGGAGAGTTCGGCGGCGGCCGGCGGTGTGCTCTCGGCCGGCGCCGTCTCGGGTGAGGTCGGTGCCTCAGCGGAGCGCGTCTCGGGAGCTGCCGACTCGGTGGAGGGTGACGCGGCATCGGTGCTCGAGCTGGTGCAGCCGGTGGTGATGAGCGCGAACGCGACGACCAGCGCTGCCTTACTCGGCGTCCTCATGTGTGTCCCCTACGGCTCGTGCCGCAACCGGTCGTCCCGGTTGCGCGCTACGACCACTATAAGGTTTTTTTGGTTTCCTGTAACGTAAACTTAGGTAGCTTTATGAGTTTGCTTGGTTCAAGCCGACCGGGCTCCCGTGCGTGAAGGGGAAACGGCCAGTGCGCCACAATGGAACTCATGTCGTCTCCGATCCCTCCGCCGTCCAGGGAGGTGATGCACATGCGTGCCACGACCAGTGAAATCGGCAATCGCGTGCTGCACTTCCTGTCGCAGGAGACGGCGCGCCTTCACGGGGCCACGGTGTCGGAGATTCTTGAGGCGGTTCCCGAGGCCCGTAACAAGGTGACCCTCTTCGGTCACCTCAACCTCCTGGAGGAGGCTGGCGCGATCGTTGGAAGGCCAGCGCCGGGTGTTCGACACCGCAAGACCGTGACGTACAAGGTCGACTGGGACGCGATCGACCGCCTGCACGAGGTCAGTCGGGCATATCAGAAGGGCCAGATCGACCTCGCGGAGCCGCCGCGGGCTATCTGACGCACGCGGCGTTCCCTGTTCCTGCTGGGATGCGCTCAAGAAGCGCCACGCATCTGTGGGCCAGAAGTTTGCTTTCGTCCGCGACCGCCCGTAGCCCTGTCGCGAACTGGAGCTCGAAGGCATCCCCCGCGAGCCATCCTTCGACGCCGAACTGATCCCCGTCAGGAGAGGTCACCGCGACGTCCTCGAACCGTTCCGCGGCGCGAAGCCCGTAGCCGGCGGCGATGACGTCTCGGCCGAACCAGTACGTCTCCAAGGCCACCGCCCGCAGGATCGCGTCATCGGCGGCTTGCTCGATTTCCACTACCGGGTAGTGCCGCACCAGCCCTGTTCGCGCGTCCAGCTCCTCATCGGCCATGGACGGCTCGCGAGTCGCCACGCACCGCTGGCACGCGCAGTCGACGGGGTGGCTGTTGCCCAGGTGGAAGAAGTGGACAACGGCCGACCACCGTCGATCAGCGGTGCGGCCATCGTCAGTGAGTGCACGGTCCGCTCGCGATACGCCAGGAAGGGCTTCCATGGCGTTAACACTATGTCAGTGCTAGCGGTTTCGTTACTGGTGCTCGGAAATCCACCGAGCGATGGTCGAGTCGAAGACCTCCGGGTCGACGTTGTACTCCGTGTTGTGGGCGGTCGCTGCGGTCTCGACCACTTCCACGGCCGGCGCATTCAGCTTCGCGAACCGCTGGGAGACATCCATCGGCAAGGTCGTGTCGCCGGCCGAGTGGAACAGGAGGATCGGGCAGCCCAGCGCGGCGGCTCGCGGCTCGCGCACCCAGTCCAGCGCGTCGAAGTCCACCGGCTCCGGAAGACCGACGAGACGGCTCGCGAGCTTGCTGCGCAGGCCCACGAGGCCGAGGATCGCGACCTGACGAGGCAATCCCATCTCGACGGCGCCTTGCTCGATCGCCGTCTTCCAGTTCAGCGCCGGCCCGACGAGCACGAGGCCGGAGAGCAGATCCCGGCGGCTCGTGCGCTCCGCTGCGAGCAGCGCCACACCGCCACCGAGGGACCAGCCGATGAGGACGATCTTCCGCGCGCCGTGGGCGGCTGCGTAGTCGATCGCCGCGGCGACGTCGGCCCACTCGCGCTGACCGAGCATGGACGCGCTGTGAGGCACCGCGGGGCCGTCGCCGTCGCCGCGGAAGGAGACGACGAGGGACGTGTAGCCGAGCGCGGTCATCGCCGGCACGCTGCGCAGCGCGTGGATCCGCTTGGTGCGGATGCCGTGCACGTGGATCGCCCACGTGCCCTCCGGGTTCTCGTCCGGCCCGAACTGCCAGGCGGGGCAGTCACCTAGAGGCCCGGGGACCAGGACCTCCACGAAGTCAGGGTCGACCGCCTCCGGTCCGGCGAAGACGTCGCCCTCGCAGATGACGGCCTTCTCTCCGGCGAAGCTTGCGCCCCAGGTCGATTCGATGCGCCGGGTGGTCGCACCGGTCACCGGGTCGGTGTGGATCGGGCGGCTGAGTGTCGCGTGACCCGTGCGGTCGGTGCGGAAGATTCCGAGGATGCCGGGGGCGATGGTCTTGCCGTCAACGGCCAGCGTCATCGTCTTCCCGTCCTGGCGCAGGATCGGGATCTGAGGCGGATCGACGGGAAGCACGACCTGGCGAGCGGCGAAGATCGAGCCGATAGCGCCGGCCACGGCGACGCCTCCTGCTGCTGCTGCTCCAACGATCAACTTGTTCATTCGTTCCATCCCATACCTGCTGCTAGCAATTCACCGTCGATCAGTCGCTCTGCGCGACGAACGACACCGTTCTCGTTGTTGCTCAATTTCATTGCGCCGACCATCACCGCGTCGGTGACGCGCACCTGTAGCGTCATCAGTCGCACGAGCTTCTTCTCGCTCGCGGTTCCTTCTCTCACATATGAGACGGGCGGGGCGGCGATTTCTCGCTCTGCCAGCATCGTGACGAGCTTTCGGGAGCTCAGGTCGACGGCGACGTCCCTAATCGTACGCCGAGCGGGGAAGCTGCACAGGCCGGCGGTGAAGAGCAGGATCCCACCGAAGAATCCCGGGGTGAAGGCGAGATAGAGGACATTCGTCGTCGCGGCAGAGTCGGGCACGTATCGCGCTACCAGCATTCCGGCCAGTTCGCCCGCGGCTCCGGCGATGATGAGCGCGCCGCCGACAGTGAACGGCCAGTACGCGCGACGGGGGAACCTCGCGACTTTCACGATCAGTCGCACGAACAGCACCATCAGCCCGAGGAAGTAGATCCCGCTGCACAGAATCATCGGGAGCTGATCGACTTCTTCATGCGAGAACTTGGGCGAGGTGGCCGGGCGGTCGATCGCGATGAACGCGGCCACGTACGCCGCGATCCACGCCACGAGCAGGACGACCGACCAGAGGCGCACTCGGCCGACGTCGATCACGGCCTCCACGAGAAGCCACATCGCCGTGCAGGCGGCGACGAGCATCACGCAGTAGTAGACGTTCGTTCCTCCGAACAGGCTGTCTGCCTCATCGAGCGTCAGCCACGGGAAGCCGCCCAGTGCGAGCAGCCCCACCGACCCGAAGCCTGCTGCCACCCATGGGCGCGTCGGCGGACGTCGGCGGGCGAGGATGGCGATGAACCAGCCCAAGAAGTAGGCGGTGACGGCGAGGAAGGAGGCGGTGAAGAAGAAGCTCTCGATCGGACTCACTTAGCCGAACTTCCTCTCACCCGACCGGTATCGCGGGTACATGACGAGCGACACCATGAGACGCGCGAATTCTTCAGCTTCGCCTTCGCGGATCCGATGCGTCCGAGAGGAATCGTCGCCATCGAAAACAAACTGCTTAGCGTGACGTACCGCGTTCGTTGCGCTCGTCAGCCCCATGCTGTCGAGGCTAAGACCGTGAGGGAGCTCGACTTCACTCGGAGGATGCCCCAACAGGATGTGAGCCAGTTCGTGGAACACATTGAACAGCCGATAGTAGGCTTTCTTGTCGCTGCGGATGAGGATCATGTACTTGGTAGGAAGCAGCGCGGCGATTGTCTCGGTAAGAGTCAGGGCGAGATAGTTCTCCCACGACTCGTCTCCGCCCTGATACACCTCAATATCAGCACCAAGCACTTCTTGAGCGCGACGGATGATGGCTTCTTCGGTCGACAGTTCACCGGGGTAATTCTCAGTGAAAATTTCCTTGAAGGCGCGTTCGGCGGTCTGGCGAATCTGCTCAGTTACGAGCCACGGATCGTCCACAGTTCCCCCTCCCAGATACAGCCACTATTCGCGTAGCTCGCGGATCGACGCGGCGATGCCGCGGATGGCAGCAGGGGAAAGGTTTCCCCCGAGGGACCGGGCCGCCAGCGGCTCGACACCCTTGGATGCGAGCGCTCGGCGCAGCTCGAGGTCAGCTTCGATCATTGCGGTGTCCTCCGAGGTCGTCAGCTCCGTCAAGAACGCCTCAGGGACCTGGAAGTGAGTGGTGAGGCGAGTGAGCTCGCTCCGAGTCACGCCGAACCGCGCGGTGGCGCCGAGCATCTCGGACAGCCGTGCCGCCGGGATCCCCGCGACGTCATCACTCGCACTCGTGCCGGCCGGGAGGAGGACGCTCAGTCGTCGGGCGAACTCGACACCGTTCGTGAGCACGACCACCTCGTCAACGTCCGCGGTGGGCTCGCCGAACTCCTCCGCCATCGTGAAGATGGTGGCGACCTTGACTCCCAAAACCTGCGCGAAGCGCTCCAGATCGTTCGTGTCGAACATCGCGTCGCCGCGCATCCGCGCGTAGAAGTAGGTCAGCGTCATTCCCGTGCGCGTCGCGAAGTCGACGTTCGAAAGACCGGCTCTGGCCATCAAGGTCTTGATCGCTGCGTGAACGCGCATCGAATACTCGGACGCGCCGTTACCTGTTCTCGCAGCCATGCTGACCACGGTAGCCGCTCGTAGAGAGCACTGTTAGTTTCAGCAGGCCCCGACCAGTTCCGGGCACGAGAACCGGGGGTGTGGGTGAATCAGTCGCTGTCCCCCGTGGTCAACCTCGTTCGTCAGCGAGGAGGGTCCGCGCAGCTCGTCGTCCTCAGGGGCGGTGACGTCCTTCTCGACCACTCCCAGGGGTACGCACCCGATGGACTCTTCTGGTCCTGGTCAGTCAGCAAGCCCTACCTGAGCATCCTCGTGCACCAGTTGGCCGCAGACGGGCTCCTCGACATCGACGCCGCAGTCTCTTACTACTGGCCGGAGTTCGCTCGTCACGGGAAAGGATCGATCACTCTCCGCCAGGTCCTCCACCATCGTGCGGGGTTCTCGACCTCGCGCGGACTGATCGGGGACGCCCTGGCGATGACCGACTGGCGCAGCTCGATCCGTAACCTCGAGAGCGCTCGCCTCAGGACGGTGCCGGGCACCGTTCCCTCCTACCAGGTGTTCACCTACGGCTTCATCCTGGGCGAGGTGATTCAACGAGTGACCAGGCGTCCTCTCCGCGACGTCATGAACGACGTGCTGCTCACTCCGCTCGGCGCCACCAACACCATGCTGGGCGTCGCTGAACACGACCTCTCCCGATGCGTCTCCATCCGCAGCTCCGTACCTCTCGCCATGGGGGCCTTGAACAGCCGTGCCGTCCGCATGGCCGTGATCCCGAGCGCCGGAATCTCAACGACCGCTCGCGACGTCGCCAGGTTCTACGAAATGCTGCTCAACGATGGCCGGGGCCGCGATGACACGCAGGTTGTCTCACCGGAGATCCTGTCCCAGGCGACGATCGCCAGCTCCACCGAGGCCGACGTCGACGGCTTCGCCCACACGCCGATCCTCTGGGCGCATGGATTCCAGCTCGGCGGTCGCACCCCCAACCTCTACCCGCCGCTCGGATCGATAGCCGGCCCGCGAACGTTCGGACACAACGGGTCCAACGTCTGCGTCGCCTGGGCCGACCCGGACACGCAGCTCGTCGTGGCCTACCTAACCAACACGGTCGCTTCGGATGGCGCCCGCCACATGACGGCCGTCTCCAACGCAATCGCCAGCATCGCTCGCCCCGCGGCCGGCTGACAGGTGTTAACGGCTACGGTGAAGTATCGATTACGTTAGTCAGAGGTCGAGAGTGCCGCAGACCAGCGGGCAGCCTCACCCACGTTGGATGCAGGCAGAGGGGACAGCGACCACGACCATGACACTCGACACGCCGCACCACTCCCCGAATACTGCTAGCACTCACACCATGATGAGCCGCATGGGAAGAAGACGACGGAACGATGGAGCGGCGGCGGTGCAACTCAACGCCCGCGTGCTGCCCACCAACCGTGATGCCGTCTCCGAGGCTGCCGCCGCCAGCGGCGTGACCGTCTCGCTCTACGTCGACATGCTCTACAGCGAGCTGCTCGCGAAGTACGGCGCGCTCCCGCGGGTCACCGCGTCCCGATCGGAGCCGCCGATCACCACCACTTAACGCATTAGGCCCGCCGCTCACGCGACGGGCCTAGAAGCTCTCGCTTCACACCAAAGGCTTACCAGGGCGACAGGTGTGAAGCAGTTGATCAGGACCGGTTTCTCAGGCCGGGCCTCATCCATCCCCCCCGAGGGAGGAGAAGTGACCTCATCGTAAGCCACATTGCTGTGTCTGCGCACGCCCAAAATGCCGAAGTTGACTCCTTCTCGGCGCCCTGGGCACTGACGCGCCGACTGAGCCCCCGTGCCGCGGTGCGCACGATGCGCCCGGATGCCTACGGGCGCCTGGACGAGAACGCCTATCCGGCCGCGTTCCCCGTCTCCCCCGTCGCGCCGGCCGCCCCGTGGGCGATCTACCTCACCGACGACGCCGGAGCGTTCCGGCTGCTGTGCTTCGACTTCGACGGCAAGGACTCCCGCGGCGTCGACGCCGACCTCATGGAGCAGGCCGCGGACGACTGCGACGCGCTTTCCGCCGTCCTCGACGCGCACCAGGTCGCTCACGTCGTCTGCCAGTCCTCCGGCACCGGAGGTCGCCACCTGTGGGTCGCTCTCGCGGAAGCCGCCCCAGCCGAGCAGGTGGCCCGATTGGCGATCGCCGCTCGAGCAAACTTCCGCACCCTCGACCACGGGATGCTCCGCAACCCGCGCACCGGCGCCGCCCGGCCGCCGCTCTCCCCGCACCGCGACGGCAGCTTCTCGAGGGTCCTCCGCGGCCGCGCAGAGGAGCTGCTGGACACGAACGTCACCGCGGCCGCCATCGATGCCGTCACGGTCGCGCTGGAAGCGTCCCGTCCGCCGCAGCGCGTCGACGCCACTCCCCCAGTACCCACCGCCACCGCACACCACACGCACCGGACGCTGAGCGCTGCCGGCGCCGCCCACATGGCCACGGCCGGCGGCGGCGCGAATCCATCGTGGACCGCGTTCATGTGCCTGCTCTCCGCTGCTCACGCCGGCTGGTCCCTGACCGACGTCGAGCACGCCGCCCGAAGCGCGCCCGGGATGGAGCACTACCGGACCAAGAACACCGGCCGCGGCCACCGCCGGCCCCGCGCCCGCGACGAGGCCGCGGAGCGACTGGCGCGGCAGTGGGAGAAGGCCCGCCAGTACGCGGCGCTGCACGCCGTTCTCCCGCCCGAGCGCGAAATGAGCGACCTGGCGGAGCTGGGCAGCATCGTCGGCGCCGTCAGCGGCCTCCTCGACCGGTTCCGGGTGAGCCCGGGCCGGTGGGGCAGGACCGAGCGAGCGACGTCGGAGAAGACGATCCTCACCGCCCTGGCCTACCTCACCCTGCACACCGGCAAGCGCACCGTCGCCGCGTCCATCCGCGACCTGGCCCTCCTGGCGGGCCTGGGACGCACCACGGCCGCCAGCGCCCTGCGGAGCCTGCGCGAGGACGGCTACGTGCAGCTCGTCGTCCGCGCTGACGGATCGAACGCCAGCGAATGGCGACTGTCCGAGCACTTTTCCACAGGCTCACTGCAAGGTCCGGTCACAACCACTAATAACCCCCGCCCCCCCGGGCCGCTTTTCACTGAACGAACCATGCTGCTCACCACGCTCGAGGCGGACCTCACGGACACTCGGCACGACCTCTTCACCCGCGCCGGCCTCGGACACCTGGCAGGGAAGGCGTACGCGCTGCTGCGCCGAGAAGGAACCCTCGCCGTCGACGCCGCCGCCACACTGCTGGGAGTGACCACCCGCACCGCCGCCACAGCCCTCTCCCGCCTGCGCACCCACCGCCTGATCGTCAAGCACACCAACGGCTGGACCCAGGCCAAGCGCGACCTCCGAACCGCCGCCGCTCGCGCGATCGGTGTCGACGGAGTCTTGACGGATCGAGCGCACCGCTACGACGTCGAGCGCGAAGTCTGGGCCTGGTGGCAAGCCGAGCTCGCCCACCGGTCCTCCTCCCCCAGGCAACGACCGCGACGCCGACACGTGTCGAGCCGACCCCTTTTCGAGGACAGCACCGCTGGCGAGCGCGTCTGGCCGCTCTACCCCCGCGACGCCGCCGGCCGCGGCGATCACCGCGAGGCGCTGCACTGGGGACGCACCGGCATGCTCGCCCCCGGCTCGCTCTGGTGGTCCTCGACCGCCGCATGACGTCGATTGCACGCGTTCGAACATATGTTCTACTGGCGGCGTGGGAACGAACCGACGCTACGAGCGCCACGTCGGCGCCCAGATCGATCGACGCATCGAAGAGACGGCCGGCCGCGGCCACCCCATCGGCCTGACCGACGACGAGCTAGACAAGACCCGGCAGCGGCCCACCTGGGCCGCCACTCCCCTGCCCGTCTGGGCTTGGGTCCGCTACCCCGGCAACCCCGTTCGCGTCGAGGGTTACGCCATCGCCTGGACCGCCCGAGCCGTCATGGTCGAGTGGCAGGACCGCGACGCCAGCCGCCGACTGTGGGTCTGGGCGTCCGCCGTCGAGCGACGGCCCCAGTAACCGCACATCCCCCAAGTCAGTACGTCAGCATGTTTACATGTCAGCATGCAGACTGGTAGTCTTGTCAACATGATTACAGCGGTAGTGAACCTGAAAGGCGGGTCGGGCAAGACCTCGACCGTCATCCATCTCGCAGCAGCGCTTCGCGAAACCGGGGAGAGCGTGCTCATTGTCGACGGCGACCCGCAGGGCAGCGCGCTCGACTGGGCCAACACCCTCGGTTGGGACGCGACCGGGCTGCCTCGCAACACGATCCACAAGCAGCCCTGGTTGAGCAGCAGCCACCAGAACGTGCTCATCGACACTCCCCCGGGCGATCTGGGTATCACGACGTCAGCAGCTCGAGCCGCTGACCTGATCCTGATCCCGATCCAACCCACCAGCGGCGACTTCTCCCAGTACGCGGAGACGGTCAACCTCATCGAGCAGGTTCAAGCTCTCACGGACGCGCCGGCCTTCACCCTCCTCACCCGAGTGGTCAAGCGCACGGTCGCCGCTGGGCAGATCCGCGACGCGCTCGAACCGTTCGGCGTCCCCGTCCTGACGAGCGAGATCCCGCAGGCGCAGGCTCTCGCGATGGCGTACGGCCTGCCGATCACCGATCCTGGCCAGTACCGAAACGTGCTCGCGGAGTTGAAGGGAATCGTCAAGTGAGCGAGAACCGCTTTGCGGCCGCGGGCCGCGCAGCTCGACCGAAGAGAGCCCAGGTGGGCGAAGGCACCTTCGTGCCGCCGACCCAGCTCGCCGTGTTCTCCGTTCGACTCCCCCAGGAGTCGATCCGAGCGGTGAAGATCCTGGCGGCCGAGCAGGGCGTCCCCGTACAGGTGCTCGCTGCGGAAGCCTTTCAACTCCTCCTCGCCCAGTACGAGGGACGCAAAGCTGATGACAAGTAAGCATGTAATCAAGTCAACTTCCCTACATGCATACCGGGCCGTCCGGCCCTCCCAGGCCGTCACTCGCCATCCGCGGTGACCCCGTGATTGGGAGCAGCCGGCAGACGCGGGATCGGATGACCCACGAGCTACTGCGCGTCGGCGCCGCTATCTTCCGGGGGACCTGCGCGGTGGCGGCGGCGCTGTTCGAACCCACGGCTCGGCAACTCTGGTGACGGAGGTTCGAGTCCCCACAGCACGTGCTGACTTGTAGGCATGTTTACAAGTCAGCATGTCGCGGTCGACGGTGGGGGAGGGTCGGCGTTGCCGCCCCGTGAGGGATAACCCCTCACGCTCCCCGGTATCCCGTTCCGGGGCGCGAGCTGCACTCGCGCAGCAGCGACGGAGCGCCGCCCAGAGGTTCGGCCGGCTGTGCCGGCCGCTGATGTTCGCCCGTTGGGCTCACGTTTCTTTGCCGTGAAGCCTTCGGCGGCTCCCTCCGCTTCGCTGCGGTCGTAGCTACCTACGGGCTCCGTTCAAGTGGCTGCGCCACCGGCTCCTCCGAGACTTTCGGCACGCGGTCGCTGCGCTCCCTCACATCGCGCCGAAACTCTCTCCACCGCCGCCCTCCGGGTTGCACTGCGCCCTCCGGTTGCTAAGGCGGAGAACCGCCTTCCTTACCGTTATTTCCGTGGATGCGGGGCAGTTGTAGGCTCCGGAACGCGCCAGGGGTCCTGGGTATGGCTGACCGCCTTCAGCCGCCTGATGGCATGCCGTGATTGGCCGCCCGGGACCCCGCAACGGCAGGACCGCTCATTGAGAAACGCGACCAGATCGCCCCGTAAGGACATGCCGGCACGGTCGTTCACGGCGCACCGCACCCCTCAACGGAAGGACCCTGCGTGCCCCAACTCTGGGCCGGTATCGACGCCGGCAAGACCGAACACCACTGCGTCGTCATCGACGGCAACGGAACCAAGCTGCTCTCGCAGCGCTTCAAGAACCGAGAGTCAGCGATCCTGACCCTGATGGGCGACGTCGCCTCCTTGCCGGGTGGCACCGACGTCGCGTGGGCGACGGACCTCAACCACGGCGGAACGGGGCTGCTGCAGACGCTGCTCAGCTCCCACGCGCAGCCGCTGTTCTACATCTCGGGCCGGGTCGTTCATCACGCCTCGGGCGCCTACCGAGGCGAGGCAAAGACGGACGCGAAGGACGCGGTCATCATCGCCGACCAGGCCCGGACCCGACGAGACGTGACGCTGATGCGGCAGGCCGACGACGTCACCGCGGAGCTGCGCCTGCTCTCAGCCCGGCGCGAGGACCTGGTGCACGACCGCACCCGCGCCGTAAATCGGCTACGCGCCATCCTGGTCCACTACTTCCCGTCACTCGAGGGAGCGTTCAACTACGCGACGACCAGGGGACCTCTGGTGCTGCTCACCCGGTACGCGACGCCGTCCGCGATCAGGCGGACGGGGGAGAGCCGTCTGGCGTCGTGGTTGAAGGGGCAGGGCTGTTGGAAGTCCGCGGCCGTCGCTAAGACGGCGGTGGAAGCCGCGCGCGAGCAGACCTCGGTCGTCGCGGGGGAGGATGCCGCGGCCCGGCTGGTGAGCCGGTCCGCCCGCGATCTGCTCCGCATCCGCGACGAACTCGCCGAGCTCGAGGCCGAGATCGACGCCGTTCTACAGGACAGCAGTTCTGCGGATCTGCTCGTGTCGCTCCCCGGATTCGGGCGCAGGCTCGCCGCGGACTTCCTCGCCGCAACCGGTACTGACCTCGCCGCATTCGAGACGCCCGACCGGCTGGCCAGCTTCGCGGGCCTCGCTCCCGTGCCGCGCGACTCCGGGAAGATCTCCGGCAACCACCACCGGCCACGGCGCTACGACCGGCGGCTGTTGAACGCCTGCTTCCAAGCGGCGTTCATCGCGTCGAGGAACTGCCCGGTCTCTCGCTCGTTTTACGAGCGAAAACGTGGCGAGGGCAAGTCGCACAAGCAGGCACTGATCGCACTCGCCCGACGCCGCATCAACGTCATCTGGGCAATTTTCCGCGACCAGACCAGCTATCACCCCACAGGCGCAGAGCCCGCCGCGTTCGCGTCAGGGACGATCGCAGATGGGTCGGCGGCTCGTGGTCTCGGTGCTGGCGGGAATCCGTGGGAGGGCATCGGCAACCGTCACTCGTGGTGAACCACCTCGCTGCGGGGTAATCCTGGTCAGGGATTCTGCGCGCGATCGACGCGCGCGACAATCGCGCGCAGTGCTTCGACTTCGATGCTGAGGGCGGCGGTGCCCTGAGGAGTGAGAGCGACCCAGTTCTTGGCTCGGCGGCCGTCGTAGCCCCGTCGTGTGGTGATGTGACCGGCCCTGAGTAGGACTTCGAGGTGTCGTCCAAGGTTGCCGTCGGTGAGGTCGAGGGTGGTGCGCAGGAACCGGAAGTCGGCTTCGCCGGCCTCGTGAAGGATGGTCAAAATCGCAAGACGCGTTCGTTGGTGGACGGCATCGTCCAAGGACGCGAACTCGTCGTCGGTCGACTCCTCAGCGCCTGGTGCCACGGGCACGTCCCGTCTCCTGCCGGAAAGCAGTAATACCCAGAACGACGAGGGTGATGCCGGCGATCGTGAGAACGACGCCATCGATTGACAAAGGCGTGGAACCGTAGGAAGCACCCAGGATCAACCCGCTCTCGGGGGCAGCGTCCTGCAAGAAGCTGTTGAAGAGGAAGGGGGAAACTACTGCCACCCCGAGGCCAGCAAGCCACTGGCTGCGATTTTCGAGTCGCCAACCGATCGCGAACAGGAGCACCCCGACAAGAAACGCCGGACCGACGAACTCAACAAGAAAGGCCGGACCGGCGAACATCGTGGGCAGAAACGTCAAGATCGAGATTGCGGCGATGACGGCCGCGATCGGCCCCATGCGCTCGCGCCCCATTCCCACACCTGCGTGAGCAGCAGTAGCCCTCAGCACGATCCAGAGAGCGATGCTCGTGAAGGCAGGAATCAGGAAGCCGACGGTGAACAGCGTCGAACCGGCCAGGGGCAGCAGTCCGGCTGTTACCACTCCGACGCCGGAGACGATCAGCGGAAGTGATGACACGTGCCGCGCGTCTCGGACCCGTTCTTCTAAGGGCGTGCGAGTCAGCGACATGATGCTCCGATCACTCTGTGGTGTAGAGCAACTGTACTCTGCCTTGCAGAGCGGTCGCTAGGACGTCCAGCGTCGGGACCGTTTCGAGCGGCCGCAATTCCGCGCATCAGATCGCGAACAAGCGGACGCCGACCTCAGGCCGGCGCGGTGTCGTGCGCTGCGCGAATTTTTGCCTGGAAGCCTTCGGCAGCGTACGGGCCTCCGGCGTCCACGCAAGCCGCTGCGCGGCCGGCTCCTCCGAGGTTCTCGGCACGCGGTCGCTGCGCTCCCTCCCATCGCGCCGACAACCTCTCCTCCGCCGCCCTCCGGGTTGCGCTCCCACCTCCGACCCTGCTCGGCACTACGTGCCTTCCAGGCAAAAAAACGCTGGGAGAGAAGGAAGAACGATCCGGCCAGACCACCCCCGCTGGCTTGACAAATCTGATTGAGAATCACGGCAAAAAAACGAGGGGGAGGGGCAGGGCAGGACCACCGCCCGGGACCCGACGACGAGAGGACTTCACCATGACCGACACCGCCACCACCGAACCGCAGACACCGACCCTCCCGGAGGCGGTGGCCGAGTTCGTGTCCGTGTTCTCCCACGGGGACACCGCCGACGATCTGGCCGTCCGGATGAGCTGCTGCGAGGTCGACGCGTTGGCCGGACTCCTGCGAGCATTCGGACGAGACGAGGCCGCCGACCTGTGGATCGCGGAGCACGCGACCGACGACGACGAGGGCGACGCGCACACCCCGGAAGGAGCGAAGCGATGACCGAGCAGCCGAAGGCCGACGCCGTGACAATCTATCTCGCGGCTGCGGCCGCCTACGACGAGGCGGTGACCGCGTTCCTCACCGCGGGCGCTACCTACACCGCGGCCCTCGCGAATTTCCGCGTGGCGATGACCGTCTCGCCCACTCTCTCCTGCGAGAAGGTCAACGTGATCGCGCAGATGCTCGACAAGGCCGGTGACCGCGACGCGGCCGGGTGGTGGATCCACGCGCACTGCGCCGAGGAGAAGCGCGAGGAGTTCGAAGCGCACATGGAGTTCTATCTGGAAGATTCCTCATGGCTCTGACCGTCTACTCGAAGCCCTCGTGCGTGCAGTGCACCGCGACCTACCGAGCCCTCGACGCGAAGGGCATCGAGTACACGACTGTCGACGTCACGACGAACCCCGCAGCGCTCGCCTACGTCACGGAGGAGCTGGGCTACTCCGCCGCCCCGGTGGTCGTCGCGAGCGACGAGGACCACTGGTCGGGCTTCCGCCCGGACCTCATCGAGAAGCACGCAGCGTGACCGGCCCGAACGTCGAGAGCGACGAGTACCGGGCAGGGTATCTCGCCGGGCGCGCGGACCGGCAGGGCGAGGTCGACTGGGCGGAGAACGAGGCCGATCGGTACTACCGCCTCGCCTACGGCGACGAGCGGCGTCTCCCGGCCTACGCCGTGACGCGCGCCGAGCTCGAACAGCGCAGGGCGCTGTCCGAGCCGTCCGTCGAGGTCACCCGACGCGACGCTCTCACGTCCTGGGGTATCGAGACCGAAGCACCAGAGCAGAACACCCCAAGCGCATCCCCGTCGACGTCGACGGGACGACCCACGAACCGAACGAGCAGGAGACGACAGATGAGCACCAGGACGATCACCGGCAACCTCGCCGCCGACCCCGAGGCCGTGCAGGCGGGCCGCGTCCAGATCGTGAAGCTGCGCGTCATCGAGAACACCGGCGAATACCGCGCGGGGGAGTGGACCCCGCACGACGCCCCGACCACGCACTACGTGGAAGCGAAGTTCGAACTCGGCGAGCACGTCCTCGCCTCCCTCCACAAGGGAGACGCCGTGATCGTCGTCGGCTACGAGCGCACCGTCGCCTGGGGCGAAGGAGAGAACCGCCGCACCGGCCGCGTCCTCGAAGCCGACGCCATCGGCCCCAACCTCACCCGCGCGACCGCCGTCGTCACCACAACCACCCAACGCGCACCCCGCCGCAGCGCCGCGGAGTAGAGCGCCCGCTCAGTTCTTGACGCGGAGCACGTAGAGGATGACGTGATCCTCCGGGATCGCTGCGCGCACTTCCACGATCGCCGCGGCGCTCGTCGCCGCGCTACTGCGCACCACCGTTGATGCCGATTCCGCGCGCGTCCGGTGTGCCAGCTCCCACATGCCTCCATCGTCCCATCCGGCGCCGACAGCGGCTCTCAGCTCTCGGCGGGGGAGGGCCGGCGGTGCCGTCCCGTGAGGGGCCGGCCCCTCACCCTCCCCGGTGTTCCGCTCGAGGCGCGGGGTGCGCTTCGCGCACATCGCCTGCGGCGACCGGGAGCCGCTGCGCGGCGCTGCTTCGAGGTTTTTTGTTCCTCTCCGCGGTACAAACCTATTTCGCTCCGTCGTCTCCGTGCCACCTATTCCGAACGCGGTCGCTGGCTCCCTTATTTCGTTCGGAATAGGCGTCACTCCGCCGCCTCCACTCAAACGGTTCTTCCCGCCGGAGAGGCACAAAAAAACGATCAGACAAGACGAAAGCCCCGTAGTTGATCTAGAACCACGGGACCCGTCGCGTCGATCCTCGCACAGGGAGAATCGCCATGACCAGCACGACCACCGCCCGCAAGACCGCCGCCAAGAAGCGCGCACCGCGGACCACGCCGGAGGAGCGCCGCGAGCAGGCCGCCGCGCTGCACGAGAGCATCGCCGAGCAGGTCGAGGCGCTGCGCGACTCCGACCAGTGGCGCCGGTTCCTCTCGTTCGCGTCCTCGTTCCACCGCTACAGCCTGGGCAACCTGCTGCTGATCCTCGCTCAGCGCCCCGACGCCTCCGCCGTCGCCGGGTTCCGCGCGTGGCAGGCCAAGGGCCGCCAGGTACGCAAGGGCGAGAAGGCGATCAAGATTTTCGGCTTCGCTCAGCGGAAGATCGCCGCCGACGAGGAGGCCGAGGAGGGCACCACGACCAGCACCGACGAGACGGGGCAGAAGGTCCAGACGTACTACCCGCTCGTGTCCGTGTTCGCGATCGAGCAGACCGACCTGATGGAGGGCGCCGAGGATCCCCGCGACATCGCGCAGTTGCTCACCGGGGAGCACGATCACGGCGTCATTGCGCCGCTGACGGCCTCTCTCGAGGCCGAGGGGTGGACGGTCGAGCGCCGCCCGCTGCCGCAGGGAACGAACGGCTACGCCGCCCCCGAGGAGCGCACGGTCGTCGTGGATTCCAGCCTGTCGCCGGAGCAGGCCGCAAAGACCCTGATCCACGAGGCCGCGCACGTGCTGATGGGTCACGTCGATGACCTGGAGGAGTACGCGCAGCACCGAGGGCTGATGGAGACGGAAGCCGAGTCCGTCGCGTTCGTCGTCGCCGGGCTCGTCGGATTCGACACCAGCGCCTACAGCGTCGGCTACGTCGCGACGTGGAGCGACTGCAAGGCCGACACGATCCGCGAGACGGCCGCGCGGGTACTCACCACCGCGCACCGCATCGCCGCGATCCTCGACGCCGACGACGACGAGAGCGACGACGAGAGCTGAGAGGCGGCGGGCCGGCCTTCGGGCCGGCCCGTGAGGGGCGACCCCCTCACACTCTCTAATGATCTCGGCTGGCCTGGTGCCGGCTGTCAGGCTGGTCCTGGCTTGCTCGGGCGTGACTCATCACACTCTTGACCGCTGTGT